>PHAA01000049.1 GCA_002840245.1 Firmicutes bacterium HGW-Firmicutes-15 | reverse complement strand
CATGGCATCATTAATCCATTAGAGGATTGTAATTTTAATAATAGCAGTAAGGGTACAGGAATAAATAATGGCTAATAAATTGGAACTGACTTGGTATGGGAAAGCGGAACCCATAATCGTTGAACCGCGCATTTTAATTGAGAATGCAACGATGTCAAATAATTTTGCAGAATCTGATACTGAAAACATGCTGATCCATGGAGATAATCTGTTGGCACTCAAGGCGCTAGAAATCAATTTTGCGGGGAAGATCAAATGCATTTATATAGATCCACCTTATAATACAGGTTCTGCTTTTGAGCAGTATGATGATAATCTGGAACATAGCCAATGGCTTAATCTTATGCGGCCACGGTTACAGATTCTATGGAGATTACTCGCTACAGATGGAAGCATTTGGATCAGTATTGATGATGATGAACAAGCATATTTAAAGGTTCTTTGTGATGAGGTTTTTGGGCGGAATAACTACCTGGCTACTAATCTCTGGCAGAAGCGTACATCTCCAGATATGCGTGCTGTAATAAGTGATGGTCATGAATATGTTTTGTCCTATGCGAAAAATAGGGAAGTTTTTAAAAATGTACGGAATAAAATTCCTCTCAATGATAGTCAAATTAAAAATTTTAAAAATCCAGATGAGGACCCCCGTGGACCTTGGACTTCCTCAGATTTTACCGCACAAGGTTTTCGACCGAATCAAATGTACAAAATTGTCACACCAGCAGGTATTGAATACACTCCTCCAGAAGGACGATGTTGGAAAAATGTTGAGGAAGTGTATCTGCAACAAGTAAGAGATGGAAGAATGTGGTTCGGTAAGGATGGAAGGGGTATTCCTAGGAGGAAGACGTATTTATATGAACGTGAAGGAGTAGTCCCTTGGACCTGGTGGACGAATAAAGAAGTGGGACACAATCAAGAAGCAAAGAAAGAAGTTATCGCTCTTTTTGGTGCTGCAAACGCTTTTGATACCCCAAAACCAGAACGATTATTACAACGAATAATTCATATCGCAACAAATCAAAATGACCTTGTGCTTGACTCCTTTCTTGGCTCTGGAACTACAGCAGCAGTCGCCCACAAAATGGGTAGGCGGTGGATTGGGATTGAGATGGGAGAACATGCATATACCCACTGTAAAGTACGACTTGATAAAGTTGTTGCTGGAAAAGATAAGGGGGGGATCACAAAGTCTGTCTCTTGGAAAGGTGGTGGAGGGTACCGATTTTTTGAGCTCGCACCCACCCTCATCAACACAGATTCTTTCGGGGAGCCTGTGATAAATACAGAGTATAGCGCAGAAATGTTGGCCGCGGCGGTGGCTCTTCACGAGGGTTTTGAATATCAACCGGATAACGACCTGTTCTGGAAGCAATCCGTGGGCAATGAGAAGTCATTTCTCTTTGTTACCACACGTCACATGAACAGTACTTATCTAGATTCCATTAAAGATACTATGGAAGAAAATGAGTATCTTATAATCGCTTGCCGATCCTTTGATGCAGGGCTAGAAAGCGCTTATAAGCATATTTCTTTAAAGAAGATACCGCAAATGCTCCTCGACCGATGTGAATTCGGTAGAACAGATTATAATCTGAATATCATTCATCCTCCTGTATATGAGGATGATATGGAGGTGGAATGCAATGAGTAACCGTTATCCTCACTATACCACCGACTATATTAGTGGTGTGATGTCTCTTCGTAGGCCACAAACAGAATCATTAAAGATACTTGAGGAGATCACCACAAGCTTAACATTGCGGAAAGGCATGAATTTGAAGGCAGCTCTCGGGGCTGTTCATGCCCTGTATCCGATATGCACAGATTTTGAACGAGACTTTGTGTCGCTAGCGTTTGCTTTGGCTACCGGCGTTGGCAAGACTCGGCTAATGGGAGCATTTATCGCCTACTTATATACGCAACACAATATTAAGAACTTTTTTGTCGTTGCGCCGAATACAACGATCTATGAGAAACTGAAAAAGGATTTGATCGACCCTAGTTACCATAAATATGTATTCAATGGACTTGGTTGCTTCAGTAATCCACCGCAGATAATTGCCGATGAGGATTACAAGGAAAAACCTCTGATGCTATTTGATTCTGATATCCATATTTTTGTTTTCAATATTGATAAATTCAATAAAGAGGATGCAAATATGAAGAAGGTCAGCGAGACCATAGGAGATTCGTTCTATCGATTCCTTTCCAATTTGGATGATTTGGTGCTCATTATGGATGAATCACACCATTATCGGGCAGCGAAAGGAGCTCAGGCACTTAATGAATTGCATCCACTCTTTGGTATTGAGTTAACTGCCACTCCACTCGTTCCAAATGGAAGCAAACAGGTGCCGTTCAAGAATATAGTATATGAATATCCGTTGTCCAAGGCTATCGAAGATGGCTATACACGCACCCCATTTGCTGTAACTCGTACCGATATTGATTTTTTTAATTTTGGTGAGGAACAACTCGACAAGTTGATGCTTCTCGATGGTATTGCCTGCCACGAGAATGCAAGACTCAAATTGAAAGTCTACGCAGCTAATCATAATAGACCGGAAGTCAAACCATTCATGCTTATCGTTTGTAAAGACACAGAGCATGCAGCTTGGGTTGAAAGGTTTGTGAAGTCAGATGAATTCCATGATGGTATTTACAGCAATAAAACCATAATTGTCCACTCCAAACAGAAAGGGTCGGAAAGTGATACAAATACCCGGCTTCTGCTCGATGTAGAGAACCCTAATAATCCTGTTGAGATTGTCATACATGTGAACATGCTCAAGGAAGGATGGGATGTGAACAATCTGTATACTATCGTTCCATTACGAACCGCTGCTTCAAAGATTTTACGTGAGCAAATGGTGGGGCGTGGTTTACGTTTACCGTATGGTGAGCGTACCGGTGATAAGGAAGTTGATGCAGTCATGCTCACCGCGCACGACAAATTCCAGGAGCTCCTGAGAGAGGCACAGAAAGGAGATTCAATATTCAAGGCTGGGAACATCATTAAAGCTGAAGAAATCGTACCGGAAAAAATCTCAGTTACTCAGTTGACGTTGGAAAATGAATCGGACGAAATGTTAGAGACAGCATACAGCCAAACAAATATTGAAAAATCCGAGACTGCTGACGCTATGTTCCGTAAGGCGGAAGAACTTGTTAGTGAAGAAGTTGTTAAAATCATCCAAGATACACCAACACATAACATCACCTTAGACCAGAAAGAACAGATCATTGAAAATGTTAAGAATCAACTATCACAGGATAAAGACCTGGCTGATATCTACAAAGAAAACGAGATGCCTTTTGACCTATGGCTACAAGAGCATACGGAAAGAACGCATCGTGCTGCCCAGTCGAAGTTCATCCCCATACCAAGGATAAAAATTACTGATGCTGGGGTTGAAGAGTATGTTTTTATTGACTTTAATCTAGACCTTTCTGAGTTTACGCATGCACCAATCAAGAATGAGATGATTATTCAAAATCTTGAAGATATGCATGACAGGCAACGCATCAAAGGTGATACCATTGATTTTGAAGGTTATAACCCACAGAAGGTCATTCTTGAAGAGCTTAGAAAGAAACCTGAAATTGATTACGAGAAATGCGCCGCGCTGCTTTTTAAGCTAATATCCCAGCTTTGTAGCCATTATGAGAATAAGTTTGGAATGAACGGAATGAAGAATATCGTCATGATGTTCAAGCGAGACATTGCAAAAAAAATATATGATCAAATGATGCAACACTTCTACTGTGAAAATGGTTTTTTCCAGGAAGAGGTTGTTGGAACTCGGAACTACAATCTTCAACAAACCTACAACTATAAAGAACGCAGCAATTTATTTGATGAAAGTTATTCAGAGAAAATCCAATCCGTTCTCTTTGAAGGAATAAAGAAAGGTGTTTTTGATACTGCTAAGTTTGATAGCCATCCTGAATTGGTACTCGGAAGAATCCTCGAGGTTGACAGCGATGTTATAAATTGGCTACGCCCGATGCCACAAGAGTTCAACATCACGTATAATCATGGTCACATCTATGAACCAGACTTCGTGGTTGAGACCAAAGATGTTATATATCTTGTAGAGGTGAAAGGTGAGGATCGATTGAATGATCCTGATGTTATAGCAAAGAAGAAACGAGGAATCCAGTATTGTGAAGTAGCTTCTCGGTGGGGAAATGCCAATAACTACAAGGAATGGCAATACCTGTTTATTCCCTCCAAACAAGTCCTGCCTAATTCCTCATTTATACAATTGGCAAGACAATTTAGGGAGTTATAAGATGCGCGAAGAGTGAAAGATGAGGCTTAACTTGAAAGAGTTCAATACATCATTTCTGAAGTTTAAATATGTATTATTTTTCAGTATGGAGATTTATGATGAATAGATTTTGATGCAAAGCTAACTCACAACAAGGGGTGCGCGATTGATAAATGGAGATATTATTCAAATTGGTAAGCTAATAGATAAATCTTACGAGGAGAAAAATGAAAAAGCACTTTATGATTGCATAAGTAGTGCAGAATCAATTAGAGATAATTGCAATACACCGGATGACCTTGCTGTTCTTGAATATTATATCGGTAATGCTTGGGCAGATTTGGATAAGATACGTTCCTCAACATCGCAAGGTTTATGGGCTTATAATCGTAATGAACATATCAATGCAATAAAATCATTTAGAAGATGTGTTTCAACAAACAATATTTCCGATCATATTAGAAAAAATATTTTTCTTCAGGCATATACAAATCTCGGAAACATGTTTTCTGTATCAGGACGAATTATTTATGCTATCGAGTGTTGGAAAAATGCATTGGAGATTGAGCCAACATTTGGGATGGCTGGATGTAATTATGGCCATGGATTAATTTATTATGCTAGTTATCTATATGATACAAATCATGAAGCATTAGTTTTGCGACATGCGTATAGATTACTTCGAACCTATTCAAGTCAGCCCAATATTCCTAAAGAAGCACAAACAGTATTCGATTCAGGTGTAGAAGCCATTAAGAAAAAACTTGGGGAAAGTTTTTTATCAAAAAGGAATGAGTTTAAGAAGTACTCATTAGGGAAGACTGATCAGGAAAAATCTTATAAAAAATGGGTTCTTGACAACGGTTTATTCCTTAACCCTCTAAATGATTTATTCTTTGATACAGCGATTGCTCATGATGTTACTTCACTCCCGAGTATGCTTGTACGAGATTTTTCAGCACCTGTTTTCCAAGGGTTTTATAATCAAATAAAACAAGAGTATTTGACTGCTAGGTATTTATTCTATTGCTATGAACATGAATTATCTGGGGAAGGCATTCATTTCTCGGATAAAGGCAGATGCCTAGTTGATACATTTGATTATCCCCAGTATGGATTTAGATATGAGCAGTTAAAAAACTCATTTAAGATGCTATACTCCTTGTTTGACAAAATTGGATACTTCCTAAATGAATATTTAAGATTAGGGAAGGATAAGAATAAAGTTTACTTTAAAAATGTTTGGTATAGAAATAATCAAATTGATCCTAACATAGAGGGATTGAACAATAATCCATTAAGAGGGTTGTATTTCTTAAGTAAAGATTTGTTTTCAAATGATGGAAAAGATATGGAGTATCTTGAGGTTGCAGATCCTGATGCAAAAAGAATTTACGATTTAAGGAATAATCTTGAACATAAGTATTGCAAAATACATTGGTTTAAACTAGATGAAACTGAAGGAGATTTATGCAATGATACTCTAGCTTTTTCGGTGACAGAATTCGAACTTTCAGAAAAGACTTTTAGACTCTTGCGATATATAAGAGAAGCCGTGATCTATCTATCATTATCAGTTCATGTGGAAGAAAAGAAACTCCATAAAAACGTTGAAGTTGCTATTCCTTTATTCTTGTCTGATTATGATAATTAATGAAGCTCATGCTTTCCTGTTCCTGGCGCCAAACAATAAACTATTTGCTTATCAAGGTTTCTGGAAGTATATAGAGATTGTTTCTAGTTCGGGAAAATGCGACATAGAGCTTATTTCTTGTCAAAGGAGCTGATTTATATAATTCCCTTTTTTGATAAAGTGAATATGTCGTTGCATTTAATAGAACGCAAACATCTTCATAGCAATCTTCGCCTTTACAATCTCCCCAATTTCTGGTAAAGCCTAGGTACTTATCACTTCTCTGATAGAACAACTTAATTATTGAATTGTCACTAAATATCTTTTTAGCATTGTCATAATCCGAGATTTCATACACATGAGTTTGATCTGTCCGATGAGATTCTATTTTAATTCCAAGGTTTGAAGTAATAAAATTACATATCTGAGGGCTACATCTATAGCTATTACTTAATGTCGTTGTATCGAACTGTATCCCAATCTTTTGAAACCTAGATATATATGAAATATAATCATCATGGAGCCCCTCATTAATTTTGGCATCTCTACTGGTATCAAAGGTATGTTGATAAAAGTCACCTACCATTAACACTCCAACTGATGTTTGGAGAATTGATTCTAGGAAATTAAAATCATGACCCCCAAAGTCCTGCACCTCATCAATGTAAAGATAATCATAGTATTTTTCTAAACGTTTAATGATTTCAGGTATTACATCCTTAACCTCAAGAAGTTTTGCCAACCGATTCTTAAACAATTTCCCGTCAGTTGTTTGATAATACCTAGGGTCTGTTCGTCTAAATTTTAATGTATTCCGTGGTGGGAAATCTAGGAATAAGCCTCTTGCATCTAACTCATATGCAAGAAATGGTGCGAAACAAAATGAATAAAGAAATTTAAAATATGTATAGATTTCTATATTTTGCGGGAAGTATCCAAATTTCCTCTTAATAGAAGCTGAAATATTTCTTAAATTATTTACAGTGTAAGTTATAACGAGGAAACGATCTTCTTCATTTATTGATTCAACAATATATGTAGTCTTCCCTGAACCTGCAACAGCAAAAATTATTTTCTTATCCAATTTATTGCCTTTATTATATATTTAGGGACGGAAAGTTCCTCTCCTTTCTTATCCAGCAATTCAAATGCACATTGAGCTTTTTCTGATAACATATAATCTAAGACTGACAAAGTTTTTCGACCAGGAGCAAACAACTCATTACAGATATTTCGGTTTTCATTAAATACAGCAATTTCAAAAGTCTTTATATCATCATTTTCATCAGAGAAAACCTGGATTATGTCTGATATATAATTCTTATATGACTCAGTGATATTGTTTTTATAGTTTCCATCATTATCACGGATTATGGCTGTTTTAATTTTTAAAATTTTTGCGACATCCAAATATCGTTTAAAACTTGTCCCCCTAACAGATATTATATGAATACCACTTTTCTCAATCTCTTCTGATGTTGAGTTATAATAAAATTGACTCATTAATATATATTCAGCATCACCTTCTACTAATAATACTTTATTAGACATAATGTATTCTAAAATATTGTTATCTGAAGCCTTCATAAAAAATTTTGCAGTATTCTCTTCTAATTTATTTAGCTGCAGAGGATCGCAAGAACTGCTATTCAAGAAGATAGATTTTCTCAAATCTAATCTAGCACTAATAAGATTGCTATGTGTAGAAAGAAAAACTTGACGAGAGTCGGTATCTTTTATCTTTTGAATCAATCTGTACATATTTGTATGACTTAAGTGGTTTTCTGGCTCTTCTAAAAGTATGACGTCTAATTCGTTACCATTTTTCTGCAAAGCAAACTCTGTTCTGATGAAACATTGACGCCCCATCCCTTTATTCTCAATATCAATGCCCTCTTCAGTAATAGTCAGATCAGTTTCAAGGTTGTTTTTGGAATTTGACTTAACAGCAAATTTGTAATCTTGAATCCTACTATTAATATTTGCAAGTTCAGTTTTAGAATATTTCTCCTTATAGCTTCTATACTCATAAAGATGTTTGTTTCTCTCAGCGCCGTCAGCAAAAGCCTGGTACACAGTACTAATATAGGTCTTTGTTGCATAATCATTGCTAATTTTTGAATTATCAATTAGTAGATGACGGAGGAACCGGCTATACCCGGTATAGCTTTGGTCTGCAAATGTTTTGAAGGTTATTGAATAATATTCAAAAGGAAAGTTATCCTCACCTTTATCAAGAATGTCTTTTATTTCTTTACTTAGATCATCTCTAGGTTGGCATAATAAATATAACCCATGACAATACTGGCCAGAAGGATGACTTTTCCCTTCTAGTTCCTTTTCATTGAAATCATTTAAAAAGACTTCAATAAAAAGTTCAGGCAGGTCATCGTACCTTTTTGCAGACTTTAAATAATTCTTAATAATATCAGTATTAAATAGTTTATCTAAACCAAGTGCCTCAACCTTACTACGACTTCCACTCAATACAATATCAATTGCAGATAAAATACTACTTTTACCCGATTCATTATCTCCAATCAATATATTTAGCCTATCATTAAAATCTGTTGAGAAGTCCATAAAACGACAATAGTTAAAAAGTCGGATTCCTTTCACAATTCGTTGCATATGGGTGCACCTTTAATAGTCTAGTACGTTGATTATCGTCCATAATCTCCCAAAAGTCATGTATTTAATAATTTTTTATTGAATACAGTAGATCGAATAAAAATTATTCCAGCTATTCTACAAATGTTTTTCTTCTTCTAAGGGAGAAATGTGGTTTGATGGTAAGAAAAGATATTGGAGTGAGGAAATCAAAAAGAAAAATTGAAGTGAAGACTCCTCTTACTAATCGACATAGCAACAAAAATATTGAATCTATACAATGGTGTAGAAGTTGAAAGTCAGGATTGTGAGTAGGTTACGTAAAAAAAATAATCAATTTAGGCAAGAATTTATTTTTACATTTTACCATAGAGGACGTAATCTAAAGACATCATCGATGGATATTCGTTATAAAAAGATAAATTTGGAGGGAAGCGATTGAGTGAAAGTAGTTCATATTATAATAGGTTAATAGAAACTGTAATCGAATTATCAGTAGCAAAAGATTGGAAATCTGCAGTAGAAGAATGGAGTATTCATGATTTTGCAGAGGACGATACACTAATAGAATCGTGTATCTGTGGGAAGGAAAATTTACGTTATCTCTTCACAATTCGTAATGATTTAAATGGAAAAACTCTATTCCCCATTGGAAGTTCTTGTATAAAAAAGTTTGAAAGAAACGACTTGGATGAAGAGGTGAAAATTAAAGAACAACTTTTTAAGTTACTTCACGCCATTGAAAATAACCAATTCTTAACCTTATCAGCCGAGTTCTTCTCAAAAAAAATGCTTCATTATTTGTTTGAAGAAGGTGCCTTCAAGAGAAACAAGTATAATAATTTTAATCCAGAGTTGGACTATAAATTTATGTTAAAGATGTTCAATAAAAAATCTGAGCTATCTAGTAGAGAAGAAAAAAAAGTAGCTGCTATTATTCTTGGATCAATCAAACCCTTTTTAAAAAAGTTATTAGAAGATAAAAGACGGAGATATGAATAAAGAAAAAATATTGTCATATATGAAATTAAAGTGAGGTATTTTTTTGATTTATTAATAGAAGACAAATCATGACTATTTGAGCAAGCACAGCATAAATATTCTAATAGCCAAATGTCAAAACTCTAATTATTGTTTTCTGGAATATTGTAGATTATACTTAGTCCGTAACATTAGACTAACTGGAAAGCCGTTCCCCTTCACTGGTGTGTTTGTGCATCCTTAAAAGGGAGAGATGTAGGTTCGAGTCCTATATGTTGCAATATTTATGAAGACAACAGCTGCACGTAAAAAATTTAAAAAGAATTTTGGACAATCAAATCATTTTTTGATAACTTCATTAATTGCTCTTTATAATTTGAGATTAACGGATAAGAACATTAAATGTCCTGAAGATTTTTCAACCACGTGGAACCCTGAGAATTTGGAAAATTCAATAAGTAGGTCCCGACAATTTATCTTAAAATCTTATCTAGCTTTTGCTGTTGATGGGCTTGACCTATATTTCACAGAGCTAAACAGAAAACCTAAATACATAGAAAATGTAAAATTCCAAGAAATATTCGATGGTGCAGGACAATCAGTTTTTAAAAAGGCAATGGGTGTTGCAGAATACTTTCGAACCGACCGACTCCAGAAAGCTTTCATTGATTTGTTGATTTGTTACAGGAATAACATGCTTCATTTTTTTTCAGAAAATGAAATAAAGAAGGAACATTATGAATGCTTAACAGGTAACGAAGAATTGATTCATGATAAATATGCTGGACTAGACATTCATAAACTTCTTGCTGACTATTTAGGGGGAAGTCCCCCAACATTTAAAGATGTAGCAACTCTAACAAAGATAAGCCATGAATTTATCGGATCAATTGATATGAAAATTATTGAAAATCTCTCAGCTGTATATTCATATGAGGCAGTGGTACTAAAATTGAAGGAACATAAAAGGATTAGAGAAAATTACTTGGCAGGTGGTTTTGACGATAGAAAACGTATTGTAAGTAATATATTGGCTACTTATTACTCATTTAATAGTGAGGATCTCGAAACTTTGACGTGGCATGATTTAGTTAACATCGCTAAAGGTGATATTTAGAAATATCTGTGATTGAGAAAGAAACTCGAAAATGATAACAAGCCGATCACAACGTCAAATACAGATGAGCCTACTACAGCTCCAGGAAGGCTGTGACCAAGGCAAAGAAAACCCCCGAACCCCAAAACTAAATGGCATAAGAATCAACGGTATTGTTGAAAATACGAGTGTGCGTACCTGGGATAAAAATTGACGAAATTGAGTAGTCTAAAATATCAAAAAATGATGAAAAACTGGTAAAATTCCAGAAAAATAAGTGTTTACAAAACAAACACTTGCATAGGGTAATCTTGTATCAAGGGCAAGTTGTCATTGATGATTTATAGTCGAAATAAATTTATACTAAGGAACAAGTTAAAAACGTTGAGCCATTTGGAAAAATCCATTGGATTGAAACGACATATCGCTATTGATTGTTCATTTACAACCAAACAGCCCAGTCTCCATAATCACATATGTTGATATTTGGCTGAAAGCAAAATTACTGATTATCGTACTCGGGAACTTTTATAGTCCAAGCAGAATAGGCTTTTGTCGCTGGAGGAGAGAAAGGCACCAATGATCATCATAGCGAAGGCGACCAAGTACTGTAGACCGGGAAGCTCCATGAATACCACGAATGATAGGACCGCACCGATGAATGGCGCCGCTGAATAATAGGCACTGGTACGAGAGGCTCCAAGGTATCGTTGAGCATACACATACAAATAGCTGCTTAAACCAAAGGACACACTGCCAAGGGCAATGGTTGCGAAGACAGGCCACATGGTGCCAATCCGTTCCCCAAGAACCAAACCGATCATCAGAGAGCCGATTCCTGAGCCGAATCCCTTGATGAGCACTATCTGAGATGGGTCTTTTGAAGACAGCTTTCGTGTGAAGTTGTTTTCGATTCCCCAGCAGCAATATGCAAGTACAACAAATAACGATCCCATGGAAAACCGAAGGGCCGACAGATCCTCAACTGACAGGAGTATGCTGGAAAAGGTAAAGAAGGCTATTCCAGCCCATAACCGCAGGCTGATTCTTTCCTTGAAAAACATCAGCGCAATCATTGCGGTCGCTACCGTCTCGAAGTTTGTCAATAGAGAAGCATTCGCTGCAGTGGCAGTCTTCAACCCTATGAGGTAGAATATCGGGGCAGCAATATCCAAAGCTACCATCATAATCACATACGGCAGTTCCGCCTTGCCAAGTTTTTTCTCATCAGTTCTGATGGTTGCCGTATTCTGGAGCAGACTAATCACCACCATAGCGGCCCCTGCACCGATATAGAGGAATCCTGCCATGAGAGTCGAGGGGATGTGTTCCAACAAGATTTTTGAAAAAGGGGCATTCACCGCATAGCAGGCTGCAGCCAGTAGAGCCATAGTTATTCCGGATCTGTTTGTGTTCTGTTTCATACGACCAGATTGTATGTTCCCTCGGTCTGAGTTTCCATGCTACAATCTGCCATAGTGTAAGTTATTGAACACTTAGTACAAAAATGTTCGGAGGAATGATGGATAGGCGGCAACAAAAAACAAGGAATGCAATATTCAAAGCACTAGACAAGCTTCTCGAAGGAGAACGCTTCGAAGATATATCGATAAAGGACATTGCGGATGAGGCGAACATCGGACGCAGTACCTTCTATTCCCACTTTGAAACCAAGGCGGATCTGATGGATGCCGTCTGTTCGGAAATTTTCATCCATATCCTCTCGACAACAATCCGAACAGAAGAATCACATGACTTCTCCGACTCGAACACCGATCTAAAAAATCGACTCATCCATATTCTCTATCATCTCAAAGACAACAGCTCAACGACAAAAGGCGTTTTCTCTTCAGAAAATGGACAGTTGTTCATACGTTATTTTGGTGATTATCTCAAAGACATATTCGAACCTTGCGCTTCAGCCTCCTCTATCCGGGTTTCCACCGATTACCTCTTGAATCATCTTATCTCCAGCTTTGCATTCACAGTGAATTGGTGGATCCAAGGTGGATTCTCCCATACTCCCGAGGATATTGCTGATTATTTCATCCTAGTAAATGGTATATGGGCAACTTCCAATGAAAACTAGCTAGAAGATAAAGACAGGAGTGAATTTCCAAAGTCTCTTGATATATCAGATTCAGCTATCTCCCTTTCCATTCGTGTTATAAAAAACCATGCCGGACGAGAAAAGAAAACCCATCATACATGTCATCCCAGCCAGACGGCATTTCAAGCGTCTCCGGGTCGCCTTGTACTGCCGTGTGAGCACACATATGGAACGACAGCTGCAAAGCCTGTCAGCCCAGATGGATTTCGAGAAAGAGGATATCCTGGAGAACCCTGCTTGGGAATATGTTGGTACCTATACCGATATCAAGTCGGGACGGACCATCAGCTCCAGACCGGGATTCCAAAGCCTCCTTGCTGATTGTGAGGCGGGTAAGATCGATATGATCTATACCAAGTCCATCAGCCGGTTCGGACGCAACTGCGTTGATTTTCTGGTGACGCTCAGGCGGCTCAAGGAACTGAAAATTGATGTCTTTTTCTATAATGAGAGGATCCACCTCCTCAGCCAGGCAGGGGAGTTGCTCCTTACTCTTCATGCCGGTGTAGCCCAGGCAGAGAGTGAGAACAAGAGCGAGAACATCAAATGGGGTCTGAGAAGGAGCACCATGGATCCAGACTCCCCGGCATTCTCTCGTAGGTGTTATGGGTATGATCGTAATGAGGAGGAAGGCCTCATCCTCAATATCGCAGAAGCCAGAATAGTCCTGAAGATCTTTGATTGGTACGAGCAAGGCTGGAGCATAGTGAGGATCAAGAAGGAACTGGAAGCCCTCAAGGTTCCCTCACCAACGGGCAAGAAGAAATGGCCGGTGAAGACGATCGAAAATATTCTCACCAACGAGAAATATACCGGCACCTCAGTCTATGGAGAAACAGAGTCTGCAGAGTTCCCTTCCACCAAGAGAAAAGCCCGTGACCCGTTCGAGGTCCACCGGTCACGCAACCATCACCTCCCAATCATCCATGAACGCCGGTTCAAGCGCGTGCAGAAACTCAAGGCGAAGCGCTCCAACATTGAGATCGATGAGTATGGGAACAAGGTCAGAAAGAGCACCCATTACAGCTCCAAGAAGGCTGTGAATAGGACGAAGAAAACCCCTGAACCCCAAAACTAAATGGTATAAGAATCAACGGTAATGTTGAGGATGCGAGTGTGCGTAGCCTTGGTAAAAATTGACGAAATTGAGTAGTCTAAAATATCAAAAAAAACTGAAAAACTGGTAAAATTTCAGAAAACTAAGTGTTTACAAAACAAACACTTGCAAAGGGTAATCTTGTATCATGGGCAGGTTGTCATTGATGATGGATAGTCGAAATAAAGGTATACTGTGGTACAAAATAAGAATTAATAGTGTAAGAAATCCACAGGCTGAGCCTGTGGTGCGATAGGTGGTTAGACCCGAACAAATGTTTCGAAAGAAAAGGCCTCCCGTGATACAGTTTG
>PHAA01000009.1 GCA_002840245.1 Firmicutes bacterium HGW-Firmicutes-15 | reverse complement strand
TATGTGTTTTGTTGTGGTGACTTAATTATACCATTGGCGGGTATGCTTTTTGTGCTTTAACAGGACTTTTTCAGTGGTCTCGAACCGTCCCCTTGATCGTTCCCTTGATCGTTGGGGTAGTCATTTTGAATGATTATGGCAGATTATTCCTTACCTTATGTTACCTTTGACGATTTTTAATGGTTACAGATAGAATTGTATGTATATTTAGCAGCAAAGATACAATTGTGGAATTGAAGACTATCCTAGGAAGAAGGTAGAGAAAATAATTGTTGAGGAGGATATCATGAATAAGAAACATTCTTGGAGTCTAGGAATGATGTTGCTGCTATTCTCAATATCGTTTTTTGCTTTCCATTCAGTTCAGAATACAGCTGCGCCAGTAGTGGGAATAGTTGAGGCACAAGCAGAAGAGACCGGTGCTGCTTTAAATACTACTATAGAAAATGGGGAAAAGTTAAACCAGAATGCTGAAAAATTAACCATTAATAATGGACAAGCAGTAGATGATAAAAAAGCGGAGATTATACCTGGTTCGTCAGTCAACAACAATCAACCCATGGTCAAGGAAAATAAGAATACTAACATACCGGTGTCTCGTTCTGGGCAGCCAGTAGATACATACAAATATCCTGAACTAAGTAAAGTTAATGGATCATTTGGACAATTCCGTTATAAAGATTTATCGGGTGGTAGAATAGAAGTAGATCCGCAATGGATTGCTGAAAACATTGTAACTATCAATTTACCGGGTTTAAATAGAAACGTGCAGGTTAATAAGAATGCAGCAGATAATTTTATCAAGGCTTTTACCTATATAAAAAATGGTACCGCAACTATAAACGGTAAAGAGGTTCCCCTGTTGAGTCTTATTAAGACTATGGATGGAACATTTGTAACCCGGCATGTAAACTGGAACTCGGCTAAGGGCTTGAGTAATCATTCATGGGGAACTGCTATTGATATAAATGCAGCTAATCATTTCAGATATGTTAACCCCGCTCAGGAACCTAACGATCCCAATGTGATACTCTGGGAGAAAGCCTTTAAGCCGGCTGGATTTAGTTGGGGCAATAGCTATAGCGACTCAATGCATTATGAGCTTCTAAAATAGTATCTCCTGGATCGACTTTATGAAAAGGCCGTTCTAAGCTAATTGAGACTTTTGTACAATAGACTTCGCTTCCTCGATTTATTATTTGGGGGTGAAGTCATTTTTTATTGAAGCCATGGCAAGAATTTGTATCTGATAGTATATTATATTTCTAAAATATGGTTGCTTTATCCTAATACAATTCGGCATTCAGTTAAATAAAATCGTTATACTTACTACAGAACATTTATCACCATATCTGCTAAAATGACTGTAGGGGGGTGTACATGTGGATATTGATAAAAACCTGGACCTCAAAAATCTGTTAGCGGAAGTAGAAGCATTGAAGCTTCGAGTGGCCATATTGGAAGATAATTTGCAGCCCGCTGTCCACGAAAAACCGCCCATTATGGAAGAGCAAAACCAGGTTGGATGGCGCAGGGCTACACCGGAGCCAATACGTACTCCTAAAATTCCGCTGCGCCAGCGTTTTTCTGAAAACTTTATTGGTGGCCAATTGCTCAACCGAATTGGCTCTTTAATCGTGGTATTTGCTGTGGCCTATTTCTTAAAATGGTCATTTGATAATGATATTATCGGTGAGTTGGGACGTTGTGTCCTGGGGCTGGTGGCAGGAATTGGGTTGGTGGCGGCAGGGCAGATTTATTTCAAAAAGGGCTATTCGGTATTTTCCCAGGGATTAACCGGGGCAGGCATAGCAATCATCTATCTGTCTACTTATGCTGCCGTTGATTATTATCATTTGATCAGCCCCTATATGGCATTTGCCTTAATGTTCATTACCGCTTTAACTGCTGGTGTTTTGGCTGCCGTCGGTGATATGAGCGGCACAGCAGTGATGGCCACCATTGGCGGTTTTCTAGTGCCTTTTCTTATGGGTTCTCATACCGGCCAAATTGTTCCCTTGTTGACCTACATATTGATTCTGGATCTGGGTATTTTATTTTTAGCTTATTATCGCCAGTGGTTTTTTTTGGATATTATGGCTTTGGTCGGTACGGGTCTGGTTTCGCTGGTAGCCTACAATCTGGAGTGGAAGATCTGGGCTGGACAGTGCTTTTTAACTGCCTTTATGCTCTTGTTTATTGCGGTAGCAGTTATATACAACCATCGCACCCGTAATGATAATCCGTTCTTACTCTTGATCAGCGGCTTGTTGTTCAGTGTTTTTACATACTTCAACCTCTATGAACAGATGGAAGAATGGATGGGATTGGTGAGTCTTGCCTTAGCCGCCATTTATCTGGGTACCTATGTGTTTATACGTTTCCGGGAAATGGGTACTAAATTATTTGCCCAAACCTTACTTATAATTGCCTTGGGTTTTTCGCTCTTAGCCCCACCGGCCCAACTACAGGGGGTGTATAATCAGATGGCCTGGCTGGCAGTAGCTGCGGTCTGCTTATACTTTAGCAGGTTAAACTATAATAAAGCTGCCTACTTAATCGGCATAATCATTATTGTCCTGAGCGGGTTATCCATCCATGTGGAAACATATCCCCAGCCCGTCTTTAATAAGACTACGCTCATATTAAGCTTAAACGCCCTGGTTTGGTTCTGGGCTTTGTGGGTGGCTGCAAGAAATTATCCCCTGCAAAAAAAGATAACTGCAGCTATCGCGGTAGTTATCGTAAGCATAATTTTCTATTTACTGGATTACGATATCAGTAATGCAGTTTACTTCTATCAGGCTAATCAGTCTTTTACTTTCCTTATACCAATTAGCTGGGCACTGGTCAGCAGTTTAGTGCTGTGGCTGGGTGTTCGCCGTTACGACTCAGGTATTCGCTTGTTCAGCCTCCTGCTGTACGGTGTTGTAATACTAAGGACTATTTTCTATGATTTGCAGCAGCTGGATATTATCTTTAAGATTATGGTTTTAATGGCTATTGGCCTGATCGCTTTGGCCATTTCCTTCTTCTATCAACAAAGGATGAAAGGAGACGAACTAAAGTGATAAGAAAAATAATAACCATACTAATAATGACTGCGTTACTACTAGCTCCATATGGAGGAATAGCTGTTGCCACCCAGGAGAACTGGCAATACTTCAAGGAATTGCCAGTTGATAGCCAGGGCTTTGCCCTTATTAGCCTGGATACCGAGGTGATGCAAAATTGCCTGGAGTCTTTTGCTGATATCAGGGTTACTGATGGTCAGGGACGAGAGATTGCCAGCCAGTTGATTCAACCTGGCCGAGAGGAAGTAGTACAGAGCGTTAGCATTCTTAATGCCATTAATTACGAGCAATATACTTCAGTTATGATTGACATGGGGGCAAATCCTCGTCCTCATAATAAACTGGATCTCAAAATCGCCATGGATAAAACCGAGGATTACTTGCGCGAGGTAGAAATACTGGCTAGTAATGATGCCAGTAACTGGAGGCAGCTGGGCAGCGGTAAGATATTTGCCTATCAAAAGGAGCAGTTTAACCAGATTAGCTATCCCACCAGTACTATGCGCTATCTGCAGGTTAATATCAAGAAAAAACCGGGGGAAAGCGACTTGCGGGTAACTTCGGCACAATTAAAATTTCTATCCAGCAATGTTTACGCAGGCAATCTGCTGGCTGCGCCCATCATTTCCAATCGTTCCGACAAAACCACTACAAAAATAGTTATCGATCTGGGGGTTCCTAATTTTATGATCACAGATTTACAGATCCAGACCTCAGACGGCAACTTCAATCGCGCCATTAATATTGGCAGCAGTGATCAGGATTCTATCACAGGTCAGGAAAGTCAGCGGGTCTATGATAGAATAATCGCCTATGATTGGAACAACTACCTGCTAAATAAGGATCGCGTTACCGTCGATCAATTTTGCCGACGCTATCTGATTATATCCATATTGAACGAGGACAGCCCGCCTCTAGACATCCAAGCCATCCATGTATACGGCGCTGCCCCGGCTTTTCTTGCCGATCTGGCTGCTCCCAGTATTTTATGGTACTGTAATCCTCTAGCCGGGATGCCCTCTTATGACCTTAAGCAGTTCGCTAGCTTGATCACCAAGAGCGATTTAAAGGCAGTAAAAGCAGGAGGGCAGCAAATCAATCCGGATTATAAGGCTCCGGTGGTACCATGGACGGAAAGAAATAAGTGGTTATTGGATGCAGCTATTGTCCTGGCAGCTGGCGGCTTTGTTTTAATCATTCAAAGAAAATTCAAGCAATTAAGTAGTCGGAAGGATGTTTAGTATTTCATGCAAAGATTAAGGACTGCACAGATTTATATAGGCAGTAACAATTAGGTAACCTCATAATATAATTTCCCGGATAACAAAATATTCATTATTGACTTCGTTTCCTCAATTTATTGTTGGGGGGTGAAGTCTTTTTTTGTTGAATTTATACAAATATACCAAAAGACTAGTTTTATATATCAATTACCCAAAAATTAGCAGGAAAAGTAAAATCATGTGTCGAAGCATAATATTGGTTAATAAATGCATCTGATTTGGGTGGGGCATTGATACGGAGGGAGGTATTGCAGCAACCGCGATGAACCCAACGAACCTGCATTTTATAGGGAGGGATAAATGGATGAGAAAAAATTGCGCGCCAATACTGGCGATTATTATCGTGCTGACGTTATGTTTGCCAGGGATAGCAGGTAGCAGTACAACACTCGAGGTGAAAATGATGGGTAGTGCTCCGGCTATGACATCCGGAGAGAACAGACAGCCTGTCATTAGCGAAGAAAAGGCGCGGGAAAGCTTAAATAGTATGTTTCCGGAGATTATATCTGGTAAAGACCTGCAGATAGAATACAGTGAACGGAGTTTCATGGGTAAGGCATGTTGGGAATTTCGGTCCAGGAAAATAATGCGGAAACCTGGAATGCGGTTAGAAATAGATGCCCTTATAGATGCCAATACTGGTGAAGTAGTCCAAATGAGTTATAATCCTGAGCCTGATTTGTATCGGGGCAAAAACGCAAAATTAACCCGTGAACAGGCTCTGGAAATCGCCCAAACATTTCTGGGGAAAGCTCACCCCGATAAGGCAAGTATGTTGACCACGGGCTATACCGATCAGAAATACTTTTATTCTGGTAATGGTCTTAATATGTATTATTCGTTTTCATGGGGCCGAACAGCCAATGGTATCACTGTAGACTCAGATAATATCAACATTGGGGTGGATGCGGTAACCGGAATGGTAAGCCATTACACCTATAACTGGCATGATTGTCAATTTCCCCAGGTAGATAATACCATATCCAAGCAGGAGCTTACTGCTAAGCTATTAAATGAATCAGGCTTATGTCCCGCCTATGTTAGCACCATGGGCACAGCCAGTAATGAGATCAACACATTCATACCAGCTTATATATTAAATAGCAGGGCAGTTTATTATGATTGCCATACCGGACAGGGGCTTAAGGCTGATGGAAGCCAAATTACTACTAAGGATATGCGCAGTTATGAGCAGACATTTATCCCTCAACAAGATGTCAGCGGTAATAAAGCATATTTAGCTGCGAATAAAAAAGTAAATCCCGAGGTGGCAAGAAAGGCTGCGGAAGAATTCTTTCAGTTTATGGGCTTATCAGGAGATATACAGCGGAGTGGCGGCGGAACAAGCATTGAGGCAGGTTTTAACCAGGAATTTTGGAGTTTCAGTATAACTTCGGGAAATAGGTACCAGGATATGGGTTATACGCAGGTAGGGGTGGATGTATACACTGGCAAAATAGTACAATTCAATCAGTTTAGGAATCAGATTGGGGGCAGTGGCAAGAACATAAGTTACGATGAAGCTCTGAATAAGGCCACTGAAGTAATTCAGAAGATCAACCCAGAAACGAACAACCTGTTGGTACTTTGCAAACAAGAATGGGTTGGAAATGACAATGAAAACGAACCTTATAGCTTTCATTTTTATCGCCTGATAAACGGTATACCCTCTCAACAGGAAGGAATCAGGGCGGAAATTGACAAGAGTGGCCAGCTGAGAAGTTATTGGGTGAACTGGTATGATATTCAATATGCTCCTCTCACCAATATTATCAGCCATGAAAAGGCCCAGGATATCTATCGGATCCAGGAGCCATTTGAATTGGCCTATATATTCCCGATTGAAAACCCTCAAGCACCGTGGCAGTCTAAGGCACAACAACCAGTTTTGGTCTACCGTAACATAGAGAAGAGCCGCGTAGACGCTATTAGTGGGGAGATTTTGGGCCGGAGAACAGGGGCTCAATCTCCATCAGTTACTGCTTCTTTTATCGGACACTGGGCTGCTCCTGCCCTCTCCCTGCTAAATGAAAATGGGTTGATACCTGCCGAGGGGATAAAACCGGCTGGGCAGATGACCAGAATGCAGACGTTGAAAGTTTTAGTAAGGGCAATAGGTCGTCAATACTACAGCGACGATCAGGATATCGAGCTAGCTTTCACTGACATTAAGGGAAGTTACACTGATGCTGAAGTGTTAAAAAAGGCAATAAAAGCCGCCATTATTCCCAATCAGGGCAAATTCGACCCTGATAAAACTATGAGTCGGGAAGATTTGGCGGTATGGCTGGTTAACAGTCTGGGTTATCAGGAAGTTGCAGCAATTAAAAACCGTATTGACACTCCTTTTAGAGATGCAGAACAAATAGCCCAGGATAAGGCTAATTATGTGGGATTGGTTGAGGGATTAGGACTGCTGGGAACTGATGAAAATAAATATTTTCACCCCCAAGCCGCCATTACGTGGGCTGAAATGGCTAATGTGGCCACCCGATTAGCGAGCAGAACATATTCTGGATACTAATCCTTACCTCAACGTAGATTAACATTTTAAAAGCACAGCAGAACCGGGTTTCTGCTGTGCTTTCCAAATGAATTGAGGTATTATTGCGGATGAATTGTTTAAGATGACAATCCAACAATTAACAATTAATTTTTAGGAACTGGACATTTTCAACAGGAGGTCGTTCAAAGTGAACAAAAAGTGGCTTGCCATGAAAAAGAAATTGATAGTTGCGATAGGTTCTATGATTCTACTCGGTATCTTAACCACTGGAGCCTTTGTTTTTCTTGATGTACCTGCGAAGATGTCGTTGGCTCCTGGAAACACTAAACAGGAGGCAAGCCTGAAATACGAAGACATAACCGATCCTGTGGAATTGGAAAAGCTCTGGCAGGAATACATTTATGATTCAATTGCTACGGTAGGAAACACCCGGGAGTTTAACTCCGCCCAGGAAATTAATGCACTTTATGTGGCGGAATTCTGTTGGTTTAAGTATGTTACGGAACATGGCAAAGAAGGCTTAGCATTGGCTGGTAAGGATAGTACCCTGCGGGTTTTTCCGCTGGGCACAGTTCTTGAATATGCCCAGCGGTATTTTGATCTAACTACCCTTGATGTATCCGCTATCGACGAGAATTCCTACGACCAGCAAAAATGCGCCTTCCTTTTTGATTTTGGTGTTGAACCGACCCGTCCTTCCTATAATGCGAACAACTCGTGGGGTGAACACTTAGAGAAAGCCACGCGAAACAGTGATGGTACAGTTACAGCCGTGCTGGTACGCAATGGCCCGGCTCTGAGCGGCAGAATTGAATTAACTAAGACTTACACCTTTAAGTCGCGTGAAGACGGCAGTCTTTATTATGCCAGGGGCCGGTGGGATTATATCGATAACCATCTCGTTACCCTGACCGGTGATTATCAGCGTTTTGACAAAATCTTAGGCTTTGAAGGAAAAATGGAAGAGCTAGCAATGATAGGAGAGGCTAACGGCAAATTGCTCTTGGTCAATACACCCTATGCAAAAGGTAAAAAGGCCTCCCTGCTGCTACTCAATCCTGAAACCATGAAAATAGAGAAGAGACTTGAAGTGCAGGACCAATTGGAGTTAAGCGATGTTCGATTGACCGCCGATAAAATCGTGCTGTTCCTTAAAGATAAAATAATCACGGTTGATAAAGCCCTTGGAGGAACCAAGGATATCTATCTGCCGCAAGCCATCAAGAGCAAAATGGAGCGTAAGGCGAAATACGATAAGAATGGAATCCCTGATATTTTCTTTGGCGGTTATGATGTTTCCAACGACCACCAAAAAATTGTCTATACTGATGAAATAGGCGTCAAGCTATTCAACCTTGCCGACAACAGCGAAAAGTTGCTTGCTCCGGCAGTCCCCATAGTAGGCAGTAAGTTTCTTGACAATTCCAATCACAATCATCCCAGATTTGTCGCTGATGAGCAAAAGGTTGTCACCACCATGACGGCTTATGAAGGCACCAGGGGTTATACGATGTGTGACTTGGAAGCAGGTAGCGCCAGGACTTATGATATCAGTTCGGAAAACTCTTCGACCGGCCTTATTCATTACGATACCGGTTTGCTGGAAGTAAATACTCCGCTTAATAATGGTGAATGCAAAACACTCTATTTAGATTTTAAGACAGAATCAATAAAAGAGATCAAAGTTGAAGAGCCCGGAGCTACAGACTATATCAGACCGCCTGATTATTGCTATGTCGGCCAAGACTATGCTGCCTTTACTAACCATACCTGGGACGGAAATGACAACGCTAAAAGCATGTTTTTCCTCAATCGTCTAAACTTAAAAACCATGCAGGTGGAGCCAAAGATTATTTCGGTTAAAGCAGCTGAAATGCATATCCTGGGAGTTTTAGCAGATGGACGCATTGTCTTCTGGTATAGTTTTAATCCAAGCGAAAACGGGGTATGTATTACCCTTTTACATAGATGACCAGTCTCCCGTCCACGTTAGTGAAAGAACCGCCATAGTAATCGGGATAATCACTAACTTTACGCTCTTCAATTTTGCCAAATGATTCATTGAGTCTCGAATAAACCTCACTTGCCTTGTTCTGGTTTTTCAAGAAAGTCTTATCAAAACGTGCCATGCTTTCTTCTTCAGTTTGGTAGACCTTACCATCAATAGCAGAATACGGTATAGTTTTTAGTTTTAATACAGGATCATTGTCAGCAACGGAATATCCTGAAATTGTCATAAATAACAAAGCAATACACAAGCATTATATTGTTGAAAATGTTTTTAAACTCAATGTCATCCCTCCTTCGTTTCATGATCATGTTTAAAGTTGTCCAGATCGATGTTAAGGGGTATTTTTGTATTGTTAATCTTATTCTGTACTATCAGTTGCAGAGACTTGTTGCCATCATAATTCTTGTTAGTCCAGAATGAAAGGTATTGGGGCTGGTTTTGACTAAAACCCATGCCCTTTTCAGGCCTGGAATCCTTGAAGTAGACTGTAATGACCTCATGCAGCTCATAAGTTAACTTGCTGTCACCGCTGTTATCAATAACCCTACCCATTGCTATTAATTCCCGATTAAAGGGTGCACCTAGTAGGAAGCGAGGGTGTAGCCGAATTTCATCAATCACAACCTGTATATCTCCAATATTTACAGTCTGTTTGATAGGGTATACCTTATCCGTTTTCAGGTATTGCCTATATCCGAACATGAGTGCGATTATTAATCCGAAAATTATTAATCCGATAATAAGTAATAATTGACCCCCGCGGAATTTAAACATATCAGAACTCCCTTAATTTTCCAAGTCAAGATTAACATCTAAATGAGCAGCGCAAATCCCAACAGAACACGTGGTAAAACATTTACTGGCTGGGTATTAACGCTGACTTATTTAGATGACGGAGTAAAACGAGGCAAAGAATAAATATAAGTATATGTGGTATGGAAAAAGCCCAATGTGCAATAAAGGGACTGTAAGTCCAATCGGTTATAATACTTCCATGGAATATAAACCATAGTATTATGGGGGGAATCTGTATCAACATATTTAAGTATATTAGCAACTTGGAAAAAAACTCCCATTTAGCATTGAAAATTAGGCAAATCATTATAAAACCCAAAACTTGGACGAAATATCCCCACTGTTCAACTTCTGCTTCCGTTGTACCGTATAATTCGTGAGAATAGCTATATCCAAGCATGATACTGATGATACCAGTCATAAAAATAATAATCCTAAAGACTAAAAGTGACACTAATACTCCCTCCCGTTTTTCCCCCAAGGATTTATAAAACTTTTTCACATATCAAATGATATTGTAATTTTTAATAATGTTTTGTATCACCTATTTTTGGATGCTTTACATTATTATAACGTATAATATGTCATTTATTGTAAACTTATTTCCATATATTTTCCGAATGCCCGGTTTTCGCGCCATAATAACCAAAATTATGCAGGAAAAGTAGATCCATGTGTCTACCCGATTAGCTGCCAGAACCCATGCTGGATACTAATCCGCCTACCGCCACGTAAATTAACACTTTAATTGCCCAGCAGAACCAGGTTCTATTGGGCTTAATTGCCCCCATTATCAGGCGATGAAAGGCTGGCTGGGAGAGTGCCAAGGGGGATAGAGAAGACAACCTTTTTGAGTGTATGAAATCTTTTGAATGTATAAGTAGTATTACTGGCAAGGATGTGATGAAATGACGAACAAGCGGTAACAGATGTGGTAGTGAAGGCGACAGGTATAAGGACGAATATTCTAACTGTGGTGTTCAACCGTCTGTTTATATATGTGATTATTGATACTCAGACAAATCTGCCTTTATTCTTAGGCGCAATGGAAGATCCTCAAAGTTAAAGCGTCAAAGATTTAAAACTGTGTGTGGGGGGCTTTTAAATGCTGAGCAGAAGGTTAAATTTGCCTTTATTCTTAAGGGCGATGGAGTATCCTCAGAGTTAGACCATCAGCAGATAAATAGCCCCCACCGGATTATATTGGGCGATTCTTAAGGGGAACCAGCTTAATTCAGAATGTTGTGGAGATGGCGGAAACCTTCTTTACTTATCTACCGAAGTCATCAGGTGATTTGTCATTTCATAATCCACTTCATCAACTACATATTTAACATCATAAAGCTTATTGGGTATTCAGCCGTATTATATGATATTAGTAATTTATATTTGGGGGAGAGCGATTATGAAGCGTTATTTTCTGGGGCTTTGGGCGGGCGAAGGTAACAAAAGCAGGATAGAGGGTATTTTGAACTATAGAACCCCCGGGTTCTGGGTGATTGCGGTAACAATTGTGGGTTTAGCTGTAATGGGGGTGTTCTTGCTTAGTAATCAGTTTAAGCCTAATACAACCCCTTTAACCAGCCAAATAAAGTCGACCAAAGATGAAACGAGTGGCTCAAGTGCTAAACCAGATTTAACTACTGGCAACAAAGCGCAGACCATAGCCATACCGCAAGATGCTGATGTACCAAATGTTACGGTGTATGAGAGGGATAAGATTGAACAGGTTTACTATACATCTGCGATTATTCAAGAAACTATTGGCAAGCAAGGTCCCGGTAACAATTATAATGATCTGATGATTAAATTACCCTATGGCAGGTTGGTATACATAAATGGTATTTATAAAAGCAACGAAGACTGGTATCTCGCTTCACTGGTTCCTGAATTTGGGAATATGGAAGGTTCAGAGCCCTTGAGACAGTTCTGGGTGAGTTCCGATGTAATAGCACCCGGTACCCAAGTAAGCATATCCTTTGACGACAAATTCCCCCTTTCGGAGGTGGCCAAATATCATTATGTCGTAATTGGCGATGCTTCCCAGGACAATAAGATATTTACGCGGCAGACCCCCGACGAAAACAGTCCACCGGTGCAGCCAATGTGGGACGGAAACCTGATAAGAATAGTGAGAAAGGACCAAGAATGGAGCCTGATAATGAAATTCAATGGCAGTGCAATGATGGGTTTAACCGATCTTGGATGGATTAAGAATGACAGTTACTGTGAATATAAGCCGAACATGAAGGTAACCCAGGGATTTGTGCTTCGTACTGTTAAAATGTATGAAAAACCAGATATCAATTCCAGGCAGTATCCTACCCAGAATTTAAAAAGTGCCATCGTACCTGTTAACATTGAGAGAAGTCAAAATGGTTGGACCTTAATTAGCAGTGGTTTTAACGGGCTTGCATTATGGGTGAAATCCAATGAAGTGAGGTATTCATTTAATGCGGATGAATTGTTTAAGATTGACAATCCAACAATTAAATATTGAGTTGCCTTTAATGGGTGTTTTATTTTCCTTTTATTATTAATCGTAATGTAGCCACATACTGATTATTTTCACTATCTTTTCTTCTTTATACACCTGATATATCACGCGATGTTGACGGTTAATTCTTCGTGAATAAGCACCGCTTAGATCCCCGATAAGCTTTTCGTAAGGCGGATAATCAGTAAATGGATTTTTGCGCAAGATTTCCAGTATGCTTTTAATTTTATGGCCGAAGCCTGCTTCAATCGCTGTTTTCTTGTCCTTAAAGCCCGGTTTTGTATAGACGATCTTCCACTGTCCGTTACTCATCCAGGTCCTCCACACATTCGTCCAGTGGAGTTTCAATCCCCTTTATAATCTTTTCTCTCATACCGGGAATAGTACAAAGATAAAAGGTCTCTTGCATTGAACGGTAATCCTCTTCAGATAAAACTACAACATTACCATTTTTACCCGTAACAAATATTGGCTCATGTGTTGTCGTTGCTTCCTCCATGAGTTTAAAAAAGTTATTTCTTGCAGTTGTTGCGTTAATAATAGACATATTCTCACTCCTAAAGCGTACATTATCCTGTACGTATTATATGTGATCATCACTCTTCCTGTCAACATTAGGACATTGAAATTACCGAACATCTATTAACAATTGAAAGCTTCACTAAAGAATCGCAGCGGAATGATAATACCCATGGTATCCTATTGATTTCGCTTCCTTGATTTAATTGGGGTGAAGTCTTTTTCTGTTGAAGCTACCAATAATTTCCGGACGTCTTTTATTGACCGGAACATTTGTTCTGGTATAATGGTAAATACCTTACTAGTATTTTAATCCTGAGAGACAGTTATGGTGGTGATATTATGCGTAAGATTGCCTTTTTAACGACTAAAGCAGCTGAGTTTCCGGAAGATGCATTGAAGTTGTGCAGTGAATTGACCCCTCTGGTCGAGCCGCTGGAAAATGGGGGGGTATTTCTTGATATAAGCGGATGCGGTTCTTCGGCCAAGATATTATCAGCCGTTGCCCATGAAGTTTACCAATTAAGCAATAGCCCGGTAGAGATAGGACTGGCGAACTCAAAACTGCTGGCCAAGACTGCTATTGCTCGCCGGGAGCTGCCTGCACAAAATAAAAAAAACCAGATTTACCGCTATATTGTTAATAATGAAATAAAGCTTATACAGGTTATCCATGGTCGGGAGCAAAAATTCTTGGCGTCTATCTCCCTGAAAGAATTTTCGCCTCTTGCTCCTAAGGATGCTCGGAAGCTAAGTCGTATTGGTATAAACACGGTGGGAGAGATAGCTGCTTTATCATCAATGCAGCTGCAGTCTTTACTGGGCAATGATGCATATATACTGTTGGAGCAAAGCAAGGGTATTGATCGGAGCCCAGTTCTAGGTTTGTATCCCCCTGGCCATATTATTTACCCGCTATACTTTAGCGAAGGCTGTGCGGATTTGTTAATAATAGAAAGACAAATTAAGGATGCCTGCCGGGTTTTGGAGGCTGCCCTGATTCAAAGAGAGAGTGGATTTAGCTGCTTGTCGATGGAACTGCAAACAGAGACTCACCATATGCGGTTGGAGAAAAAGCTGAATAGACTTTGTTATCAGGCTGAATCACTGGTACATCTGACCATAGGGCTATTAGAAGGGGCGGGGATTAGGGAAGCATTGCAGCAGTGTATTATTAAGCTGGACGGAATAGCTCTTCTTAGTTGGAGGGAACAGGATTTGTTTACTCAGACTTCTACATATCAGAAGGAGCAGAAAGATCAACAGCTGCAATTCGCCCTTAATAATTTGGAGAATAAATTTCCCGGCATGCTTCTTAAGGGGCAGGAGATAAACCGGAGGGAGCAAATACTCTCCCTCTGGGATCCCTGGCGACAGATTTAAGAAAGCTGAGATGGAGTTATGAGTAAATTGCTTTCGTTGCCAATAATCGTACTCTGCAACAACTGCCTAAAACCAATTAAAGTTAAGCAAGAAAAGGGTTGGGTGGAAATTGCAGAAATCCTGGAGTGTTGGCATGATACGGGTTGCTGGTGGCAGGGAGAAAGCGAGAAAGTATTTTATAGGATTCACCTTCGCGATGACGCTATTAAGGAGATATTTCAGGATCGTCATTCCGCGGAATGGTTCCTGTACAAGATCTACGATTGATTTCATCGAGCGCGAGAGAGGTATTTTTATAATGAGTTTTGTTCACTTGCATAGCCATACGCCCTTCTCTTTCCTGGATGGAGCCAGTTGCATTGAAGATATGGTAAACCGGGTGGCAGAGCTACAGATGCCAGCTATGGCAATAAGCGACCATAATAATGTATGTGCTGCCGTCAAATTCTTCAAAGCGGCTGAAAAGGCTGGTATTAAGCCTATTCAGGGTACTGAAATTAGTTTGGAAGGCGGTTCCCATCTTACCCTCCTGGCTCGCAATGACCGAGGTTATGCATCTATCTGCTCCCTTCTGACCCATGCTCATCTTGACAACTCCCGCTTGGAACCCTGTACCAAGATTGCAGAACTGGATAAACTTACTGATGTAATCGTTTTATCAGGCTGCCGCCGGGGGCAGCTTTCTACCTTAATCTTTCAGGGCAAATACCGGGAAGCATATGAGCAGGCTAAGCACTACCGGGCTATACTGGGCCCGGATAACTTCTACATTGAGCTGCAAAATTGCTTGCTGCCAGGTGATTCATATCTCAATCGGCATCTTATAGATTTATCGCAAAGCCTGGGAATAGAAGCGGTTGCTACTAACAATGCCCACTATGCTGAACATGAAGACTTTATGGTGCATGACATACTTACTTGCGCCCGCACCCTTTCCAAGCTGGAAGAAATTCACTCCGAGCGGCCTATAAATGGAGAAAGCTATATAAAATCAGCCCTGCAGATGCAGGAACTTTTTAGCATTTGTCCTCAGGCGATTCAGAATACCCTGAGAATTGCCGGTGAATGTGAGCCAGTATTCAAATCTAATGTGATGCATCCACCCCATTTTGAACTGCCTCCCGGACAGCAGGCCGCAGCTCAGCTGCGTCATTTAACCCTGGATGGAGCCCGGAGAAGGTATGGCAGTGTTAACCAACGAGTCATTGACCGACTGGAACATGAACTGGCAGTTATTGAACAAATGGGCTTTGCCGACTATTTCCTCTTGGTCTGGGATCTGGCTCGTTTCGCCCGAGGGCAGGGAATCCGTTATGCCGGTCGGGGTTCAGCGGCTGATTCCCTGGCAGCATACTGCCTGTATATAACGGAGGTGGATTCTTTGGAACGCGGACTGCTGTTTGCGCGTTTTATGAGCCCGGAAAGGGTAGGTCTGCCCGATATAGATATTGACTTTGAGTCCCGCCACCGGGATCGGGTTATAGAATACGTTTATTCTAAGTATGGGCATGACAAAGTGGCCCGGGTTGCTACTTACAATACCTTTCGAGCCCGGTCCGCTCTGCGAGACATTGGTAAAGCCTTGGGATTCTCGGAAGAAGAACTAGGGCCCATCGCTAAACGGCTTCCCCATACTTATGCGGACGTTATTCGCAGGGTCTTGGATAGACTGCCGGAACTTAGAGACAGCCCCCTAAAAGGTGAGCGTTTTAAGCTGCTGCTGGATATTTGCGAGAAATTAGCCGGCTTTCCTCGTTTTCTAGGGATGCACCTGGGAGGGTTGGTGATTAGTGATATGCCTCTGCAGAATTTTACACCCCTGCAGCGCTCGGCTCGGGGGCCAGTTATATGCCAGTTTGACAAAGATGATGTGGAAGACCTGGGCCTGGTCAAGTTGGATCTCCTCTCCCTGCGAACCCTCACGGTGGTACAGGAAGCCAGTTGTAATATTATATCCGAGCACCCTGATTTTGATTATGATGCTATCAGAATGGACGACGTGGATACCTACCAGTTGATTGCCCGAGGAGAGACCATTGGGGTTTTTCAATTGGAGAGTCCGGCTCAGAGAGCTTTGCAGTCTCGCCTGGAAGCCGACAATATGGAAGACATGGTAGCCAGCATGGCGCTAATAAGGCCTGGCCCTATAAAAGGTAATATGGTGGAGCCTTACATCGCTCGGCGCCAGGGGCAGGAGGCAGTGACTTATCTTCACCCTTTATTGGAACCGATTCTAAGCAAAACTTATGGGGTGGTGCTCTTTCAAGAGCAAGTCATAGAGATTGCTCAGGCTGTAGGTGGTTTTAGCGCCGGGGAAGCTGATCAGCTTAGAAGGGTGATGACCCATGCCCGCTCTCAAAAGCTCATGGAAGAAATAGGTGCTAAATTTGTTAGCCGGGCGGTAGAAAACGGAATCACTAAGGATTTGGCTGAACAGATTTTTTCCTATATGCTGGGTTATGCCAGTTATGGTTTCTGTGAAGCCCATGCGGCAGCCTTTGCTGCCACCAGCTTTAAAACTGCTTATCTAAGCAGGCATTACCCGGCAGAGTACTATACTGCCATATTAAACAACCAGCCCATGGGATATTACCCGCCCCACGTAATTTGCAATGAAGCCCGGCGGAGGGGAATAACTATACTTCCCCCGGACATAAATAGGAGTGGAATCAACTTTGCGCTGGAAGCAGGAGCTATACGAGTGGGCTTAAAGCAGGTCAAGTCGATATCGAAAAGTTCTCTGGAGTCTATCATGCTTGCCCAGCGCGAAATGCCATTCTCATCTCTTCAGGATTGTATAAATAGAAATGCAGTCAATCGGGATGAATTAGAAAATCTCATTAAGTGCGGAGCCTTTGACAAATTGCATGCCAATCGGCGACAGTTACTGGTCTCTTTGCCGGAATGGCTGGAAGAGAAACGACTCGATGATAGGCAGGTAGGGAAGCTGTTCAAGAACCAGATAACTGATATTGTTACCGACTTTTCTCTGGCCCAGAAAAAGGCTCTGGAATATGAAATCTTGGGGATAGATACCGGAGAGCATTTTATGGCTTCGCTGCGTCTTAGGCTGCAAAGCAAGAATATCAAATCTAGTCGGGATTTGGGCGGATTAATATCCGGTTCATATGTTAAGGTGGCTGGTCTCCTTCTGCACCCGCACCGTCCACCTACTCGCAGCGGTAAGATTGTAGTTTTTTTCTCCCTGGAAGATGAATTCGGTATGATTGATATTACTATGTTTGAAGACGTATATATGCGGTTCGGCAAATATATTTTCGGCGAACAGTTAGGTCCCTTATTGGTCAAAGGACAGTTGCAGAGACGAGGCAATGGCAACAGTATTCTTGCTGTGCAAGTGTCATTTCTGGATGAATCAAGCGGAAATAGCGGTACATAGTATGTTAATGATGCTCAGTATAAGTAATAGACTATTTCGAATATCTAAGCACCACAAATCTGATAATAAAGCCCAGCCCTAACCCAATTAACGAAAAACACAACATCAACCATAATGGTCCAAGAAAAATGTTCTTGATTGTAAATGTATTGGAATAGATGACCCCAATTGTTCCAGCATAGGCTGATATTGTAAAGGGCAGAAATAATAAGGGTATTTCATTTCCCCCTGCATCGTAGCAGGCATCCCAAATTGCGAACAAATATATGCAGGGATAAAACATCAACCACTGGTAATTAGTTGAATTAGTTGCTTCCATGATTTTGCCTTGAAAGCTATATATAATAATTGTATTTAAGCCGGAATGCATATTTATTAATAGTTCCAGACCTATTAAAGTGAGTCCTTTAAGGTATTTTTTATTAATTAGTTGACCAAATCCTGGAATAGCTATACTCCAAAGAGTTGCTTGCAGTGCATTATAGTTGCCCATTATACTGGACTATAGGTAAATATATTTGTCAACATAATTCTTTAACCTCTTCAATCAATATTAAATAAGCTTATTATTTTAGATTGCCCATGATTAACAGAAGTATTTATTTGGTGCATTTACTATCACATTACATAGACAGGAGGGATCGAGTTTGTGTGGGCGTTTTACCCTTACAGTTGACCAAGACGAACTATCAGAGAGATTTGGCTGCCCCATTATTGTTCCAGATTACAGGCCTCGCTATAATGTAGCCCCGAGCCAAATAATGCCTGTGGTGGTAGACGATCAGGGGCAAAATTGCCTGAAAATGATGAAGTGGGGAATGATCCCTCATTGGTCTAAAGACGGTTCAATTGGAAACAAGCTCATTAACGCCCGTATGGAAACGATAGCCGAAAAACCCGCCTTTAGAGATTCGTTTCAGAGAAGGCGCTGCCTTATACCGGCCGATGGCTACTATGAGTGGATGCGTTTCGGAAAGACCAAGCAGCCTCTGCGCATTGTAATGAAATCCAGGGAGATATTCGGGTTTGCAGGTTTGTGGGATATATGGAATGATGAAAAGGGCCAAGCTTTATGGACTTTTACGATTTTGACAACTGAACCGGCCGAATCTATACGTTCTATTCATAATAGGATGCCCCTTATTATTAGAAGAGAAGACGAAAAGTATTGGTTAAGAGAAACAAAAAAAATGACTCCTGCCGAAGCCAGTACCTTCTTGGGCATAATTAAGCCGGTTGATGATCTAGAAGCATACCCGGTTTCTAGCTTGGTAAACTCACCTGCTAATGATGAACCGAGAATATTGCAGCATTTTGTTTATGACTTGTGAGCATAAGAATGCCTTTTTATAGTAATTTTTTAAATTGAGCTATGCTATAATTATAAAAGCATTTTTTAATGGGGGTTATAAGTTTGACAATTTTACATGCATTGGTTCTGGGTATGGTGCAAGGCTTGACTGAATTTCTGCCGGTTAGCAGTACCGGGCATTTGGTGATTTTTCAGCATCTTTTTGGGGTGCAGGAAGGGGCACTAGCCTTTGACGTTCTGCTTCATATCGGTACGTTATTAGCGGTATTTGTAGCTTTTTGGAAAGACATATTTTCAATTATAAAGAAACCTTTTTCTAAATTGACTTACCTGATTATTGTGGGATGCATTCCGGCTGGTTTAATGGGTTTTTTTCTACAACCTCTGTTTGAAAAGGCTTTTGAGTCATTGCTGGTGGTTGGTATAGGCTTACTTATTACCGGTTTGGTTCTAAAGGGGTCGGAACTTGTTGCTGAAAAATCGCTGAACATGAAAGAAATACGAGAGACCAGTTATCTGGATGTTTTGTTTATTGGTTTGTTGCAGGGAATTGCTATTGTGCCAGGAATATCACGTTCCGGCTCTACCATAGCGGGTGGTTTGCTGGCCGGTCTGGATCGAAATTTTGCCGCTCGTTACTCCTTTCTGGTTTCCATTCCAGTCATCCTAGGTGCGGGTCTGGTACAATTGAAGGATTTCTCACCCAGCGAATTTGCAGGAATTAGCATAATTCCTTATATTGTGGGACCGTTAACAGCCGCATTATTTGGATTTTTCGCTATTAAAATTGTTCTGAAATTAGTTAGTAATGGTCGCTTGTCAATTTTCTCCTACTATTGTTGGATCGTTGGAGCGGCTGCTATTGGGGCATATTTCTATTTTTAGTCCAGTGGGTGCTACAGGGCTGGTATTGCCAATACCTGTTTTTTGTAGTTGATATAATGAGGATTTAAAAGGTGATTAAATAATATGGCAAAAAAAAAGGAAACCCGTTTGAAAGTGAAACCTGCTGCAGTTGCCGGGTCTGCTACTGAAATAACGACTGGGAGTATTATTAAAACAGAGATAATATCGGTGATCGTTTTTATGGTGGCAGTGTTTCTCCTGGTAAGCATAAAAAACTTTCAGGGAATACCTGATGATTCGAAGTTTATTGGCATTATAGGTACTTATCTAAGCATGGGACTGGAAAGTTTATTCGGCACTGTTGCTATGATAGCTCCTTTTTATCTGCTTTTTTGGTCTATTCATATTGGAGTGTATAGGAAATGGTGGTCGGCGCGGATGTGGGGACTGACTTTATTGGTCTTAACCGTGCTGGCCTATGTTAGTGTCTATCGTATTCCTCTGGGTTTAAATGCCTGGGATGCTGCTCTTAAGGGATTGGGTGGCGGCTATGTCGGCGGTGGTCTAGCTTATGTCCTTATCCGACTGTTGGGTAAAGTTGGTACTTCTATATTCCTAATACTATGTGTTTTATTATCATTGATAATGATTTTAGAAAAATCTTTATCTGAAATGGCTGCTGTGCTATGGAATAATGCCACAAAAATTGGGACAAGGCTAAATGAATTAATGTATTATGATGAAGAGCCGGTTGTTCCTTCCAGCGTTAAAGAGGAAGCTGTTATTATTCATCCGACTGAATTATCACCGGAAAATGATGAGTTAATCACAGCCAGAGGACAGGCGAATGAGCCTGTGATTAAGGTATTAAAGCCTGAGAAAACAAAAACTAATAGCCAATTGGAGCTGGTTTATCGGGCCAGGGATGAAATGAACCACTATGTTAAGCCTTCTTTTGAGATGTTAAGTATTGTGGAAAGTGATAGGACAATAGATAAAAAGAATATCAAAGATAGTATAGCGGTTCTGGAAGACACCTTTGCCAGCTTTGGGGTCAGCGTAAAAGTTAATCAGGTTAGTTGTGGCCCAGCCGTTATTCGTTATGAACTGACGCCTGCTCCGGGTGTTAAGGTAAGTAAGATTATTGGCCTTACCGATGATTTGCAGCTGAACCTGGCTGCGAAAGGGATTCGTATCGAGGCGCCTATTCCTGGCAAGTCAGCTATTGGCATAGAAGTTCCCAGTTCCAAAGTTAGTGCCGTGGGACTTCGCAGCCTTCTCACTTCCACTACTTTTAAGAAATTGAACAGCCCGTTGGCATTTGCCTTGGGGGAAGATATAAGCGGAAATGCTGTGGTAGCCAAACTTAGCGATATGCCTCATCTATTAATTGCTGGTTCTACTGGGTCTGGAAAAAGTGTTTGTTTGAACAGCATTATCATGAGTCTTTTGTATAACGCTACCCCTGACGAGTTGAAACTGGTTTTTATTGATCCCAAAATGGTTGAGTTAACTATATATAATGGTATACCCCACCTTATGACACCGGTGGTGACGGACGCCAAGAAGGCATCCGTGGTCTTGCGGTGGATGACCACAGAGATGGAAAAGCGGTACAAGATGTTTGCTGACAAGGGCGTACGGGATATATATAGGTATAATCAAGCTTCGCCTGCCCTGCCTTTTATTGTTATAGTTATCGATGAATTGGCTGATCTAATGATGGTTGCACCGGTAGAAGTCGAAGATTCAATATGTAGGTTGGCTCAGATGGCCAGAGCGGCTGGGATACACTTGATTGTAGCTACGCAGAGACCTTCGGTTGATGTGGTAACAGGAATTATAAAGGCCAATATACCTTCACGAATTGCCTTTGCAGTATCATCCCAGACTGATTCCAGAACTATTTTAGACATCGGGGGAGCCGAAAAATTGCTGGGCAAAGGCGATATGCTGTTTTCGCCTGTGGGAGCAGTTAAGCCTTATCGGGTGCAGGGAGCTTTCGTATCAGACCATGATATAGAAACTACGGTAAATTATATAAAGGAACAAGTATCTACAGGCGATAATGTGGATCAACTCCAAGGATTGGAATCGTCTCTGGAAAAGATGGATTTGGACTATGAGGATGAGATGTTCTGGGATGCGGTAAAGGTATTGGTGCAAAACAAAAAAGCCTCAGTGTCTTTTTTGCAGCGTAAACTGCGCGTAGGGTATTCTCGGGCTGCGCGGCTGATGGATTTGATGGAGGAGCGGGGAATTGTTTCCGAGTCTGATGCAAATAAAAAACGCGAAATATTAATAGATGAAGAACAGTTGGAAAAACTATACGCAAATAACAAACTGTGCTAGTATGAACTAAGTACCTCAATTAGTCAATAGGGAGGGAAGGCATGAAGCTTACCTCGCGAGAGAATGAAATAGTGGAGTTTCTTAGAAAAGAACCTCTAATTTCTCAGGACGAACTGGCCTTGCATTTTGGTATAAGCCGGTCGTCTATTGCGGTGCATATTTCCAATCTAATGAAAAAAGGCATTATTCTGGGCAAGGGGTATGTGTTTAACAAAAAGGTTTCGGTTGTAATCGTAGGCCAGGTATTTCTTGAAGTAAGTGTTCATGGAGAGCTGGATAATACGTTAATTGATATGAAATACAGCGGATTTGCTGCGGAAGTTAGCAAAGCGCTGGCAGGCTATGGAGTAAAGGCTAAACTAATCACCGTAATAGGAAACGACGTATTGGGAAGTAACATAGTAAATGATTTGAAAGCCAAGGAAGTTGATATCGCCAATATTTATCGTCATCCCGAGAAAAGAACTTGCAGGAAGATTGTTTCTGATAAGGGTCTGTGTCTGGTGGAAGGCTATAGTGCGAAAGATTTTCAGCAGGCCATTGAAGCTCGTGAGTGGGTGGCATCTAATTGTGATTGGCTAGTAGTTGAGCCTGAATTTCAAGAGGCCATAGTTAGGAAATTACCGAGTCGGGAGGATCAATCTCCCTGCTTGTGCGGGTGCTGGTTTGTGGATGGTGAGATTCCTGCATTTTTAGGCAGATGTGATCTCTTAGCTTTAGGAGTTAATGATTTTCAAAAATATGATTTATATTTACAAAAAGGAAGAAAACTAGTTGAAGATGGTACGCAAAATTGTATAATTACTGATGGAAGTAATAGTGCAGTGTTGATAAACAATCAAGGAGTAAGCGATTTCCCTTTACCCCCCAATCAGAGTTTTAACAGCCAAACTGGGATGCATTATTTTCTGGCCGGGCTAGTATACGGATTATCGGTGGGTTATCCAATTAGACAAGCTATAAGGATTGCTAGCGGTACGGCCAATGCGGGTGGGGAAAAACATTAAGTAGATTTTAATGCCAATTTAGGGGTGATTGACATAAGCGGCTTTGGAGCAAGAATAAAAGCAGAAAGGGAAAGACAGGGTTTTGATTTGGAAGCGGTAGCTGAAGAAACTAAGATTAGAACCCTGTATCTCAACGCCTTGGAGGAAGAGGATTTTGCAAAACTTCCTCCTCGGGTTTATGCTACAGGCTTTGTCAGGCGATATGCCTGGTTTTTAAAGATGGATCCGGAGGCTCTGGTTCGTGAATTTCAGAGCCTGGCCTACAGTGGTGATCAGCATTCAGATGAAATCATTCTAAGTACAGAGAAGCCATCCAGGGAAATTAAGTTTCCGGTTTCTAACCTTCCTATTAGGAATATTATAGCTGGGGCTCTATTCCTGATTATTGTAATTTGGGCGGGGGATTATCTGGTCACTTATATATCTGATTGGAGCGTAACCAGGCCGCCAGCTGTTAATGACCCTGTAATTGAGCAACCGAAGGATATTGAAAAACCACCAATGACTGATAAGCTGATTTTGGATGTTGAGGCCAGAGAGAGGTGCTGGCTTCAGGTTCAGGTTGATGGGAATCAGCAGTATTCGGCTATTATGGCTGTCGGAGAAAAGCAGTCATTTGAGGGTAGACAATCGATAGTTATCAATGTGGGTAACGCCGGGGGAATAGATCTGAGTTTAAACCAAAAGAAACTTCCTCCTCTGGGAGAGGTGGGGCAAGTAGTGGAGAAAAAATATGACCTTAGTAGTATAGGTAAGGAATAGAGGTAACAGGTGAAAGTTGGGTTTATTAGTTTAGGTTGCCCTAAAAACCAGGTTGATACAGAAATAATGATTGCGATTATGAAAAAGGCTGGTTACAAAATTGTCGATGGGCTGGAGAAGGCCGATATTATAATAATTAATACCTGCGGGTTTATAAACGATGCCAAGGAAGAAGCGATTAATACCATTATTGAAACTGGAAAAATGAAAGAAAGAGGCCGGTTGCAATTTTTGTTGGCAACGGGATGCTTAGCTCAGAGAAACGGTCAGGAACTACTTGATGAGATGCCAGAATTAGATGGGGTTGTAGGAATCTCATTTTTTACTGAGATAGATAAGGTTATTCTTCGAGTTCGAGAAGGTGAACGAGTAATACTTATTGGTGAACCCCCTCAGGTATTTATGGAAAAAGGGCCGAGGATACTTACTACTCCAGCAGGTTCAGCCTATCTAAAAATCACCGAAGGCTGCAATAATCGATGCAGCTACTGTGCCATCCCTTTGATAAGAGGAAACTTGCGTTCACGACCCCGGGACGAGATTGTAATGGAAGCGCAGGAATTAGTTGCCCGGGGGGTAAGAGAGCTAGTAGTTTTAGGACAGGATACAGCTATGTATGGTGCGGATTTGGTGGGTAAAGGTGATTTAACCCGTCTTCTCAAGGAACTAGTTGCCATTGATGGATTAGAATGGATTCGTTTGATGTATCTTCATCCTGCCCATATTGACCAGCAACTTATTGATACCATTGCTGGTGAGGATAAGGTTTTGCCTTACCTGGACATACCGGTGCAGCACGCGTCGAACAGGGTTTTGAAAAATATGAATAGAAAACATGATGCGGATCAGCTTAATTCGTTGATGCGTAATCTACATAAACAGGTGGATAAGCTGGTTTTAAGAACCACAGTAATGCTAGGATTCCCTGGTGAGAGTGAAGATGATTTTAAGTCCCTGTATGATTTTGTGAAGGAAACGGAGTTTGATTGGTTGGGGGCTTTTGTTTTTGCTCCTGAAGAAGGAACGGCTGCCTTTACTATGCCAGAACAGGTGTCTGAGGAAATTAAACTGGAGCGGCGGGATGCCATCATGCGATTGCAAAAAACAATTACTCGTAAAAAAAACATGACGCGCTTAAATAAAAATGAGAAGATATTAATATCTTCTCAATTGTCCCAAAATCTATTTATAGGCCGTGGTTATTTTCAAGCTCCGGGGGTTGATGGGATAACTATGGTTAAAAGTGGAGCGAAATTGGTAAAAGGAAACTTTATTAACGTTCGTCTTAAAGGAATACGCAACTACGATATGATTGGGGAACCTGCTGATGAATATTCCGAATAAATTAACCATGTTAAGAATTATCTTGGTTCCGGTATTTGTGGTTTTGATGCTAACCAGAATTCCATATGGCAGTACGTTAGCGGCGGTTATTTTTATGATTGCGGCCTTAACTGACAGCCTGGATGGTTATTTGGCCCGAAAATGGAAACAAGTTACCAGGCTGGGGGCTATTCTTGATCCCTTGGCAGACAAGTTATTAATTACCGCCGCGCTAATTAGCCTAGTGGAACTGGGCAGAATTCCTGGTTGGATTGCTATCGTTATTATTGGCAGAGAATTTGCTGTCACGGGACTCCGGCTTGTTAAGGCGGAAGAGGGTATCATTATTTCTGCCAGTAAAATGGGCAAATTCAAGACGATAAGCCAGGTAACAGCCGTATTGCTAATCATATTACAAAATTTATACCATCCACTGGCGGTACTGGCTCTGGGGCAATGGGCCATGTATATTGCTGTAATTATAACTATTGTTTCAGGGATAGAGTACTTTTATAAGAATAAAATTAATTATTAGTTCTTAATTCACGTTTAGCAGTAAAAAGCATTGCTGATTACAAAAGCAATGCTTTTTTTATGGCATATTTAATGGCAAGTATGCCATTTGAGTTCCTAATTAATAGTGTTTACCCTCTATGTCTGCCAGCTGTTTGACTTCTGTCCAGAGACGGGCAAAATTGTCCGGGTTTAAGGATTGTTTTCCATCGGATAGAGCCCTTTCGGGATAGGGGTGAACCTCTACCATTAAGCCATCTGCTCCTGCAACCATCGCTGCTTTGGATGCAGGTCTAACCATTTTCCAGCGACCGGTAGCATGGCTGGGGTCAACGATTATTGGTAGGTGAGAAAGCTCCTTGACCGCTACCACCGCACCTATATCCAGGGTATTGCGGGTATAACTTTCAAAGGTGCGAATGCCCCGCTCACAGAGGATAAGCTTTTGGTTTCCAGCCGATAGTATATATTCTGCCGCTAGAAGCCATTCTTCGATGGTAGCAGATAATCCTCTTTTTAAAATAACTGGTTTATTGATCCTGCCTACCGCCTGTAATAGACTGAAATTCTGCATATTGCGACTGCCTACCTGTAAGATATCTGCATAAGAGGATATTAGCTCGATATCTCGAGTATCCATAACTTCAGTAACTACAGGAAGACCAGTTAACTCACGGGCTTCAGCTAGTATTTTTAGACCTTCCACTCCCAGTCCCATGAAAGAATAAGGAGAGCTTCGAGGTTTAAAAGCTCCTCCCCGTAAGATATGGACCCCCATCTCCTTTAATACCTGGGCAATCAGGAGATATTCTTCTCGATTTTCCACTGCACAGGGACCGGCGATAACTGTACAGTAACCTTCGCCTATCCGTACCGGGCCTTGTGGACTATCTATTTCTACTACTGTATACGGGCTTTGTTTTTCCCGGCTGGCCAGTTTTAAAGCTTCCATTTTAACTCCTCCTGTTTACCAGTATTTATAAAATAATTGTTGATTAGCGAGCTGCTTTCTTCAAACTGGACATAGTATTATTCAATTCTCGGAATAATAGAGTTTTCTCCTCGGCGTATTGTTCAATTGTTTTAACCAGTACACTTCCTACTACCAGAGCATCAACATAATCTTTTAAAGCGATAATTTGTTCTGGAGATGATATGCCAAATCCTACTGCTAAAGGGTGGGTGGTATTCGCTCTAACCCTCTGCAGGTAGTCTTGTAAATCTGGCAATTGATTACGAATTCCGGTAACTCCGGCTACCGATACACAGTATATAAAACTGCGGGCTGCCTTGTCAGTCTGCGATATACGATCAGCATTGGAAGAAGGAGCTAACATGGGGATGATATCTAAATCATCGCTCTCATACCTAACTCGTTCTTCTAAAGGGATATCCGGGATTATGGCTGCAGAGCCCCCAGCTGACTTCAGTTCCTGTACAAATTTAGGCATACCACGTCGGAATATGGGGTTGAAATAGGAGAACATTACCAGAGGCAACGCGCACTTATCACGAATCGCGGACATGAATTCAAGGGCTTGGCTCATGTTCATACCTTGCTCCACCCCTTTAAAATGAGCTTTTTCAATGACATCTCCATCCGCGATGGGGTCGGAATAGGGAACTCCTATTTCCAGGATATCACAACCAGCATCTTCCAGAGTTCGTGCACAATCCACCCCGGTTTGAAAGTCAGGCTGCCCAGCCATAATAAAGCCAATTAGGCCTTTTTCTTGTTTCTGTTTAAGTTCTGCAAACTTTTCATTTATACGGTTCATATGCCCACCCCTTTCAAAATACTGGCAACAGTTTCGGCATCCTTGTCGCCTCGTCCCGAAAGATTAACTATAATGCAATCGTCCGGGGAAAGACTGGGAGCTAGTTTAATCGCATGCGCTACCGCATGAGCGCTTTCTAGGGCTGGAATAATTCCCTCCAGTCGACTCAAGGTCATGAAAGCATCTAAAGTCTCTTTATCATCGGCGCTGGTGTATTCAACCCGGCCTATATTTTTCAGGTAAGAGTGTTCGGGACCAACCCCGGGATAGTCCAGACCTGCTGATACTGAATGGGTTTCCAATATCTGTCCTTCCTCATCCTGCAGTACCGTACTGAGCGCTCCATGCAGAACCCCTGGACTACCGCAGTTCAAAGTTGCTGAATGATAAGGCCCATCCAGACCCTTGCCCCCAGCTTCTACCCCGATTAAACGAACTGGATCGTTGGTGAAATCATGGAATATACCCATTGCGTTGCTGCCGCCTCCTACGCAGGCTATAACGCAGGCAGGCATTTTTCCTTCCATATTAAGGATCTGTTGCCTGGATTCTTTGCCTATAACTGATTGAAAATCCCGAACCATTAATGGATAAGGATGTGGGCCTACAACTGAGCCAATCAGATAATAGGTGTCGTCAGCGTTGGCTATATAGTCGCGAAAAGCCTCATCAATCGCTTCTTTCAGGGTCTGTGAGCCCTTATAAACCGGAATTACTTCGGCGTTTAAGGCCTGCATCCTAAATACATTGAGTTTCTGGCGTTCTATATCAACGGCGCCCATATAAACTGCGCAGGATAATCCCAGAACTGCTGCGGCAGTAGCGGTAGCTACCCCATGCTGACCTGCTCCAGTCTCGGCAATTATTCTGGTTTTCCCCATTCTTTTTGCTAGAAGAGCTTGGGCGATAGTATTGTTAATCTTGTGAGAGCCAGTGTGGTTGAGATCCTCTCGTTTTAAATAGATTTTTGCTCCTCCCAGTGACTTGGTAAGTCTCTCTGCATAATATAGCCCGGAGGGGCGTCCAACATAATGTTCCATATAATTTGCCAATTCTTGAACAAACTCTGGGTCATCTTTGATTTTTAAGTAGTAATCAGCTAATTCATCCAGAACCGGCATCAGAGTTTCAGGAACGTATCTCCCGCCGAATTCGCCATAATAGCCGTTTTTATTTGGATTCATTTTAGTTCCTCCCTGTTAATAGTTTTTTACAGTATTGTTTATTGTTGCACTTGGCCAATAAATTCATTTATAAGTCTCTGGTCTTTGCGACCTGATGATTCCACTCCGCTGGAAACGTCAACTGCATAAGGTTTTATACGGCGGATGGCCCCAGCTACATTGGAGGGATTAAGTCCCCCGGCCAGTACGATCCGCAGGCCTGATTGAAAATTATCGAGGAGTCGCCAGTCAAAAATCTTTCCGGTTCCTCCGACACTGCCTGGCGAGTAGGTATCAAATAGGTGAGCAAAAACCTGGTATTTCTCTACCTCGGTCAGGGAATTCTCGTCCCGGATTCGGAAGGACTTTATTACTGGCAAATGCCATTCCTGACAGTATTCAGGGCTCTCCTGACCATGAAACTGCAACATGTCGATGCCAGTATCGGAAACAATATTATTAACCAGTTCCATATTCATATCTACAAAAACCCCTACTTTATGAAGAGAAGGAGGCAATTCCCGGATAATACTGGCAGCTTCATCAACTGTTACCTGGCGCGGAGAAGAGGCAAAGACGAATCCTACTGCCCAGGCTCCAGATGCAATCGCCCATTGTGCATCCTGCAAGGAGCGCATTCCACATATTTTAACCTTGGTCATGGTTAACACCTTGGTATCCCACTAGTTCCCTGACTTTTGCGCCAATGTCGGATGCGGTTACCAGTGCTTCTCCCACTAGGGCTCCTCGGAAACCGTGTTTTTCCAGAGCCAGCATATCCATCGGACTGGAAATACCGCTTTCGGCAATACAATAGATTCCGCTTGGAACTTGGGATATTAAATCCAGGCAAACCTGTAGGTTAATACTGAAATCCTGCAAGTTGCGATTATTTATCCCAATCATACGGACTGGAGTATCCAGGGCTTGCTTTAGTTCTTCTCCATCATGCACTTCTACCAGTGGTTCCAGTCCTAGCTTTTGGGCCAATTCAACCAGTGGCAATAAGCGGTCAGGTAAAAGCCCTGCAATTAATAAAACAGCATCTGCACCTAATAAACGAGTTTCATAGAGCTGACGCTCGTCTATAATGAAGTCCTTACGCAAAATGGGAAGCTCAATCTGATTTTTTATTTGAGGAATAAAATGAGTGCTTCCTTGAAAAAATCTTTCTTCAGTTATAACTGAAATCGCCCTGGCTCCATTCTGCTGATACGCAACTGCCAGATTGATCGGATCAAAATCTACTAAAAAGATCCCTTTGCTGGGGGAGGCTTTTTTCACTTCTGCAATCAGGCTGACTTTCTGATTAGGACTAAACATGCCTATAAACTCCCGAATGGCAGGCAAGGTATCATTATGGGCAAATTCTTCCATAATCGCCTCGCCATATCGGTTCACATCTTCTTGTCGGGCTGCTGCAATCCTACTTAACATTGCTCAATCCTGCTTTTGCGAGCAAAAAGAGCCATATCTCTCAACTTAGATGCTGCGCGGCCTGAATCAATTGCATCAGTTGCCATAGCGACACCAGAGGGCATATCTATGGCTTTACCAGCTAGCATAAGAGCAGCAGCAGCATTTAGAATAACTACTTCTCGGGCTGGCCCAGCTTTACCAGCCATGATTTCCTTTATTAGCTGAGCATTTTCAACCGCTGCGCCTCCACCAATACCTATAAGTTTGGTAGCGGTAAATCCTAAATCGGTGGGATCTAGTTCTTCTGAATGAACACCATCTTCATCAACACGGGCCATCATGGTAATTCCTACGTGGCTTATTTCATCCATGCCGTTCAATGCGTGGACAACCAGAGCCCGTTTCCTGCCCAGTTTAAAAAGTGCTGTGGCCACTGGCAGCATCATAGCCGGATCCGAAACCCCCAATATCTGATAAGCGGGGCAGAAGGGATTTATGAGTGGCCCTAGGAAATTAAATGCTGTGGATATTCCAAGACTCCGGCGCATGGGACCGAACTTTTTCATTACCGGGTGATAGTTAGGCGCAAACAGGAAAGCTATACCAACTTCTTCCAAAGCCTGGCGGGCTTCTATAATATCTAAATCCACTCTTACTCCCAGAGCCTCCAGCACATCAGCACTGCCAGTCTGGCTGGTGACGGCCCGGTTGCCGTGTTTGGCTACTCTTACTCCGCAGGCTGCACAAACAATAGCAGCGGCAGTAGAAATATTAAAGGTCTTCTGACCTCCGCCACCGGTTCCGCAGGTATCCAGCAGGTCTTCCATACCTTCGTGCTTAATAGCCTTTTCCAGCAAGGCAGAGGCAAAACCAAATAGTTCTTCTCCAGTTTCCCGGCGCATACGTAGGGCCGCAAAGAAAGCGGCTACCTGATTTTCCGAAATATCTTCAGTAAGAAGCAGGTTAATAACCTCATAAGTCTCAGAACTGCTTAACTGTTCTCCATCGATTACCCTTTTTAAATAGTTTACAAACATCTTCTCTTCTCCTCTCTGCTCATCTCAACATAAATTATGACAATAAGGTTCCTGTACCTAACAGGAAATTAAACACGATTTCCTTGCCATTTTCGGTTAAAATCGATTCGGGGTGAAATTGGATGCCCTCTACAGGATACTGGCGGTGTCTGACCCCCATGATTTCACCTTCCTCGCTCCAGGCGGATACCTCCAGGCAAGATGGTAAGCTAGAAGCGTCAACTACCAGGGAATGATAACGGGTAGCATCGAATGGATTTTTTACTTCCCGTAAGATTCCTTGCCCATCATGGTGAATGGCTGATATCTTGCCATGCATCATTCGCCAATTGACAACTATATCAGCACCAAAGGACTGGGCTATCGCCTGATGTCCCAGGCATACTCCCAGGATCGGCCATCGTCCGGTAAACCTTTGGATTACTTCAAGGCATATCCCGGCTTCATCCGGATAGCCCGGTCCAGGCGAAATTACGATTCCCTCCGGTGCCATGGTTTCAATATCATCACAGCTTAGCTGGTCATTTTTAACCACCATAACTCTGGCCCCAAGTTCTTCCAGGTACTGTACCAGATTATAAGTGAAAGAGTCGTAGTTATCGATTACCAGTATCATATTTATCCCTCCACATTCAGAATTGCTGTCATAAGAGCCCGAGCCTTATTCACCGTCTCTTGGTACTCGCTCGGGGGTGAGGAATCCGCTACAATGCCAGCTCCTGCCTGTATATAGCAGCATTCATTATGAAAAAGTACTGAACGGATGGTTATACAGGTGTCCAGGCAGCCATTCAAGCCCATATAACCTACTGCTCCGCCATAAGGTCCACGGTAGTCTTTTTCCAATTTATCAATGATTTCCATGGCTCTTCGTTTGGGAGCACCGGACAGAGTTCCAGCAGGATAGCAGGCCTGCAATGCCGATAAGCCATCTTCCTCTTTTTTAAGTAAACCTTCAACAGCAGAAACCAGGTGAATCACGTGGGAAAAGGCTTCCACTTTCATAAATTCCTTAACATGCACTGTTCCCGGTAGGCTAACCTTGCCAACGTCGTTGCGGCCCAGGTCAACCAGCATAATGTGTTCAGATATCTCTTTCTCATCTTCTGCCAGTTCACGACGCAAGAGCGCATCTTGTTCCTCGTTATGGGTTACCGGTCTGGTGCCGGCAATAGGCCGAGTTTGTATCCGGCCATTTTCAACTTTGACCAACATTTCCGGAGACGATCCTACCAGGGTATAATCCGGGAAATGCAGGTAAAACATGTAAGGGGAGGGGTTCACACGCCGTAATTCTGCATATACCTCCAGGGGCTTAGCTGAGGTTGGTTTCTTCCATCTTTGAGAAAGCACGGCTTGAAATATATCGCCCCGGCGGATGTGTTTTTGGGCTTCGATTACCATGTTTTCATACTCCGCTTGGGTAGTATTACTTATAAACTCATCGGTATAATTAAGCCGATGTTGGCTTTGATCAAGATAAGGAGCATCGGAATTGGCAGAAGTCATTATGGCTTGTACGATATCGTTAACCCGCTTCTGTACAAGCGATACCTCCTCACCTTCCTGGCAATAAAACCCCAAGACCTGGATTATGGAAGTAAGACGATCTTGAACCACCACGATTCCAGGCACAAAAAAGGCGGCATCTGGAAGAGATGGAGCAGGGCGCAGATTATTATTGATTCCTGCAATTTCCAAAGCCAGATCATAGCCCCAAAAACCAACCATTCCTCCATAGAAATAACTGGTGGCCAAAGCAGCCTCCGCTGGTTGAGACTGCAAAAAAATTCGCTGAGCCTCTAATATATTCATTTTTAGATAGTGGGTACATGAATTATTCGATACGCTGACCTGCCCATTGCGAGTATCCATTTGCAGCAGGGAATGGAATCCCAGAATGGAATATCTGGCATTCTCATCTACGGTCAGGCTTTCCAGAAAGAACATGTATGGGTGTTCATCCTGGTCTATGCTGGCAAAATAGGAAAAAAGTTCAAAGTCCGGCAAATAGAACTCTGCCATGACATGTTTGTAGCATGGAAAATAAAAACCGGCGCTCAAATGAGTGCCGGCGCAATTAGCCCGTTCTCTGCTCATCTCAGTCTCTCCTCATCTCGTCTCTTCTAATCTCATCTAATATGCAATTGTTGATTAAAACTCATCTCATCTCAACTAACTGGTACTATTGTGGAAATTATAAATCCTCTTCACGAGTTCGTCAAGAGGAAAATCAGGGAACTTTAGAAAGGGTATTTCTCGTTCGACTTGTTTCGCTTTTCTTCATAGTCCTTAAAATTCGCTCATTGTTTGCGTTATTCAATATTTATAATTGTAAAAGATGGCGCAATATTGATAGGTAAAATGTATATAATAGTATAAGGTTTGCTAATGTTAGGAGGGATAATGAGTTGAAAAAGGCCTATATCATATCAACCGGCACTGAGTTGTTATTGGGAACGACCCTTGATAGCAATTCGGTGTTTTTGTCGCAGAAAATGATGGAATTAGGTATAAAGGTAATTGGCAAAAGTACGGTGGGGGACAACCATGAACAAATAAGCAGGGCATTTGCTCTCGGGTTGGAATCTGCTGATATTATTATTTCCAGCGGAGGGCTGGGGCCGACATTTGATGATCTCACCAAGATTGTAACCTGCGAACTTATGGACTGTAAGCTGGAACTCAGAGAAGAAGAAGATAAGCGTCTGCGGGAATTTTTTGCGCGGCGTAACCGACCTATGCCTGAAATAAACCTAAGACAAGCCATGTTTCCCGCAGAAGCCATCGCTCTTAAAAATGGCCTGGGAACCGCTCCCGGTATGTATCTGAAAAAGGATGATAAGCTGTTTATACTACTGCCGGGGCCACCCCGAGAAATGACTGGTATGTATTTAAATGAAGTTGAACCGCTCCTAAAAAAGGATTTTGGGGGGGATATGCATAAAGTAATAAGAAAGAGCATAAAAGTCCTGGGTCCGGGCGAATCTCAGGTTGAAGAAATGCTTGGTGAATTAATGGACACTCCGAAGGGGTGCGGGATGGCCTTACTGGCTACCGATGGTGAAGTCCATATCCGGCTCACTGTGGAAGGGTCTGACGAAGAGGAAAGCAGCCGTATATTAAACGATCTCACCGCTAAAATCGTTGGTAAAATGGGTAGAAATGTTATTGCTTATGATGATGAAACTCTGGTTGCAAAGGTGGCCAACTTGCTGCTGGCTCAAGGGAAAAGAGTGGCTGTAGCCGAATCATGCACTGGGGGTATGCTAGGCAAGCTAATTACTGATATGCCAGGTAGTTCCAACTATTTCTGGGGAGGAGTTAATTCCTACAGCAATGAAGCCAAGCAGGTTTTGCTGGGGGTAGCGGGGGAGACTCTGACTAGTTATGGGGCTGTTAGCGAGGAGACTGCTCGGGAAATGGCCCAGGGGATACGAAAACTATCCGGAACTGATTTCTCACTTTCCATCACGGGTAATGCCGGGCCTGGAGGAGGGAGTCCCGATAAACCAGTTGGTTTGGTTTATATTGGATTGGCTCATGCCAGTGGCTGTGAAGTCAAGGAACTGAGATTTGTCGGGGGAAGAGATGCCATCAGAATGATATCTGCCAAGTCCGCTTTAGACTTGCTCAGGAGACATATTGAATACAAGGAATAAAAGATCCGGGGGGATTTTATAATGAGGTTGTTTGTAGCTGTGCCTGTAAGCGACAGCGTTAAGCAGTATGCGCGGATGATTAGAAATGAACTGGGAGGCGTTAGAGCTGATATAAAATGGGTTGAATATGAAAACTATCATTTAACTCTCAAGTTTCTGGGTGAGGTGAAGGATTCGATCTTACCCGCGATAATTAAAAACGTGGCTCTGGCGGCTGATACATCCCCCGCATTCTATCTTTCAGCGGGTGGTCTGGGATTTTTCCCTACCCGGATGAGACCCCGGGTGATATGGATGGGTATCAAAGGGGAAATAGAAAAGGCAGAATTCTTAGGAGAAAGGGTAGATGCCTACCTGAATGAATTAGGATTTGAGGAGGAAAAAGACCATCGCTTTCATCTAACGATAGGAAGAATCCGCTCTGATTCCAGGTTGCCGGAATTGCTTAAGCTAGTGGCAGAGATGGGCAAGAAAGAGAAACTGCGTTCCTTTAAAGTGGAGAATTTTCATTTAATGAATAGCAGCCTAACTCCGAATGGTCCTGTTTACTCGATTTTACATACTTTTAGTCTGGGCGGTTAAGGATAGTCTCGATATTTGTATTGACATAGCTGAGAGGCCTGAATTATAATTTTAATTACGAACATATGTTTGAGGAGGGGACAGGCTTGGACGCAAAAGAGATAAAAAAGGATAAAATGGAGGCCTTAAGTAATACCATAAAGACGATAGAGAAGCAATTTGGTAAGGGTTCCATTATGAAACTGGGCGAAAATGCTACGATGAATGTGGAGGTCATTTCTACCGGATGTATATCCCTGGATATGGCTTTAGGAGTGGGCGGAATACCTAGGGGAAGGGTTATTGAAATATTTGGCCCCGAATCCTCCGGCAAAACTACTGTCGCATTGCATTGTATAGCCCAGGCTCAGAAAGAAGGAGGCATGGCGGCCTTCATCGATGCTGAGCATGCTCTGGATCCACTTTATGCCAAAAATTTGGGGGTAGATATTGCTAATCTGCTGGTTTCTCAGCCGGATAACGGCGAACAGGCCCTGGAAATAGCTGAGGCCCTGGTCAGGAGCGGGGCTATCGATGTAGTGGTGATCGATTCGGTGGCAGCCCTGGTTCCTAAGGCGGAACTTGACGGGGAAATGGGTGATTCGCATATGGGATTGCAGGCGCGTCTAATGTCACAGGCTTTGAGAAAACTTACTGCTCATATAGGCAAATCAAATGCTATTGTGATATTTATTAACCAGGTTCGAGAAAAAATAGGGATAGTATATGGCAATCCTGAAACGACTACTGGTGGAAGGGCCTTGAAATTCTATTCATCATTGCGAGTGGAAGTGAGAAGAGGAGAGGCCATCAAGCAGGGGACAGAACAGATAGGCATCCGTACCAAGGTCAAAGTAGTTAAGAATAAGGTGGCCCCGCCTTTTAGAACCGTTGAGTTTGATATAATGTATGGAACCGGTATATCCAAAGAAGGAGATGTGCTGGACATGGCTGCTGAGTTGGATGTAATTCAGAAGAGTGGTTCCTGGTATTCGTTTGAAGGGGAACGCATGGGGCAGGGTCGAGAGAATGCCAAGGAATTACTGAAAACCAAGCCTGAGATATATAAACTATGCGTTGAAAGAATTAAGGAAAAGATAAATGCGAAAAAGGCTAATGCTGAACAGATGAAGCTTGACACGATTCGGGAAACTGACTAAAATCTTAATAAGGCTCTGAAAAGATGTCTCGCTTGAATACTTGGCTATTAAGATACTTTTAATATATATATATTTTTTCTATTACTTGTATTATTGAGGTAGAGAACTGGATAGGCAGTTCCAGTATATGCTGGTTTTTGAATAAATATAGATTGTATTCTCGTGGTTTCTTATAGTTGAGGAAAGTTATCTGAATTCCCACAAGTCATTAGTACTCTATTACCGTTTAAAGCGGGAGTTATTGCTAATCTCGTGGAAGATAACATCAGAAGGTGAGATTGTTTTTAAGCCGAGTGTAAACTCGGCTTTAGCTTGTCGATAAAGTCGGCAAGCTACGAGGCTGATGACAGGAGTGAAGATCAAGGCATGAGAAAAGCCCGTGATTGAGGCGTACAAAGGTACGGTGATTGAACGGGATTTTTGAAATAACGCTGAGATTCGCTTTTGGCAACGGCCTGAAGCCGAGTGTAAGCTCGGCTTTTCTGATAATAAAGTGCCTTCAAATTATGGATGATAAATGAATAAGAGGAGGTGAAAGAGATTTTTATAATACAGATTGTTATTTTTGTAATTCTGGCCTTGCTAATTGGTATAGCAGGCGGTTATTATGGCCGAAGATATATTGCTGAGAGCAAACTGGGTCTGGCCGAGCACGAGGCAGCTAGGACCATAGAGGAAGCCACCAAAGAAGCCGAAGCCAGAAAAAAGGAATTACTGCTGGAAGCTAAAGATGAGATTCATCAAAACCGGCAGGAAGTGGAAAAGGATTTAAGGGAGAGACGCAGAGACCTGGATCGCCTGGAAAGGCGGGTACTGCAAAAAGAAGAGCTGATTGAAAAAAAGACCGATAACATAGAAAAGAAAGAGCAGGGCCTCCAGGATAAAGAAAAAGACATTGAAAAGACCCAGCAGGATTTACAAATGATACTTACTCAGCAGTTAAAAGAGCTGGAAAGACTTTCGGCTTTAACTACTGAGGAGGCTAAAGAGTTACTCCTATATAATGTGGAACAACAGATACGGCAGGAAACTGCTGTAATGATCAGAAGCTTGGAAAATGAGGCCAAGGAAGAGTCAGACAAGAGAGCGAAGAATATTATCTCGCTGGCTATACAGAGATGTGCGGCCGATGTGGTATCAGAAACCACAGTATCGGTAGTGGCACTTCCCAATGATGAAATGAAGGGCCGTATTATCGGCAGAGAAGGTCGTAATATTCGTACCTTTGAAACCCTTTCGGGGGTAGATTTGATCATTGATGATACACCGGAAGCGGTAATCCTATCTTCATTCGATCCGGTACGCCGGGAGATTGCCAGGGTGGCCCTGGAAAATCTAGTTTCCGACGGTAGAATTCATCCTGCCCGGATTGAGGAAATGATTGACAAAGCTAAGCTTCAGATAGACCAACAGCTTAGAGAGCTTGGGGAACAGGCAGCTTTTGACGTAGGGGTACATGGATTGCATCCCGAACTCATTAGACTTCTGGGAAGGCTAAAATACAGAACCAGTTATGGACAAAATGTCCTTAAGCATTCGATTGAGGTATCACATCTGGCCGGGGTTATGGCAGCGGAATTGGATGTTGATATTGTACTTGCTAAGAGGGCCGGTCTGTTGCATGATATTGGCAAAGCGGTGGATCATGAGGTAGTAGGTCCGCATGTTGAAATCGGGGTAGATTTAGCTAAAAAATACCGGGAGAGCAAGGAAGTTATTCACGGCATCGAAGCACATCATGGAGATGTTGCACCGCAAACCATTGAGGCAATATTAGTTCAAGCAGCGGATGCCATTTCGGCGTCACGTCCAGGAGCTAGAAGAGAAACGCTGGAAACCTATATTAAACGCTTGGAAAAACTTGAAAACGTAGCCAATTCATTTGCGGGGGTAGACAAATCCTACGCCATTCAAGCTGGCCGCGAGATTAGAATTATAGTCAAGCCCGAAGAAATCGATGATCTAGGAACAATAAACCTGGTTAGAGAGATCGCCCGTAAAATAGAACAGGAGCTCGATTATCCAGGGCAGATTAAGGTTATGGTAATTAGAGAGACTCGTTCAGTAGAATTAGCAAAATAGTTTTTTCCATGGAACACAGGATCTCACAGGATCCTGTGTTTCTTTTATTTCTTGACCGCCCCTGAATTGGCTTATTTTACAAATCGTTCAAAGCAGGATTTCACTACACGGATAAGGAAAAGATTATTAACAACAATAAAGGGGAAGATGAATTAATGCAAAAGGATTCAGGTGTGGATGCGATATTGTCCTCATTCATTCGTTATAGTGAACTAAGTGCAGTTAAATATGATGCTGAAAAGGATATTATTAAGATTGAAGTAGCCCTGAACGGTTGTATAGGTGACAAGCATCGTAGTAACTTTATTACGAGATATCGTCAATCGATAGCTCTACTTCACAATATGCTTAATATTGAACCGGCTTATATGGATTTGGAGTTTATAGAAAAATCTGGTATAACTATTATGAGGTTATATAGAGCAAACCTATCTTTGAGGGAAGAAGAAATAGAGTTGTTTGTCTTGTTGATTCGCCAAGAATTTGCTTCTTTGCTGGTAAGAGACGACAATGATATGCTTGCGGAAGCAGCCCTTTCAAGAGATATTAAAGACACTTTGTTGAAAAAAATAAAGGAATCCAGACAACCCTATCAAAATATCTTTGCCTACCGAGATGAAGGCCGGGTCTTTGTTTTTAACAAATAAGGGGCTATCAAGGAATAAACAAGGCAGAATACTCCGAGGATTTTTCGCACTAGACAAGGCGTCAAAGCGCAGTCATACTGAATGTATGTTCAAGCTTTGATAACGAAGTATAGGGTGAAAAAGACCGGAATAAATGACTAGTTTATTTTTTGATAGTCCCTATATTGGGGGACAATTTTTTGAACATAATGGTTATAGGTGATATTGTTGGCAAACCGGGCAGAAATATTGTGAAAAAGTTGCTTCCCAAACTACAAAGAGAGTACGAAATTTCCTTTACCATTGCTAATGCTGAAAATGCGGCAGGTGGACGCGGAATAACCAAAGAAGTGAAAGAAGAATTGTTGGCTGCCGGAATAGACGTTCTCACCATGGGAAACCATGTATGGGACAACAAAAGTATTTTTAGCTTTATTGATGATGAACCCAGGCTTATCAGGCCCGCCAACTATCCAGGTGATTGTCCTGGCCAGGGTTACCATGTGTATACGGCTGGCTTCAATAAGAAGATAGCAGTTATTAATGCTTCCGGTCGAATCTATTTATCCCCATTGGACTGCCCATTTAAAACTGTAAGTGATATACTGCAGGACTTGCGTGACAAAGTTGACTACACAATTGTTGATTTTCATGCTGAAGCTACCTCTGAGAAGCTGGCTTTTGGCTACTATTTTGATGGAAAAGTTAATGCAGTTTTAGGTACTCATACCCATATCCAGACCGCGGATGAAAGAATTATGCCGGAGGGAACAGCCTATATTTCAGATCTGGGCATGACCGGACCCGTTTACTCCATACTTGGTATGGAAAAAGAGGCTATCATTCAGAAGTTTTTGAATGGTCGTCCTGCTCGTTTTGAGGTAGCTGGAGGCCCTGCGCAATTGCAGGGAGTTATTCTAAGCCTCGATGAAAATAGTAATAAGGTCTTAGGGATACAGAGATATTCACATGTTTTAGATGAGTAAAAGATTATTATAAAATAGGTAATTTACTCCGATATTTTCCTAGCTCATACTTCGTTATCAAAACGTGCGCCCTTCACCCTTCACCCTTCGGGTACTACTGATGCTCCCGATGGTCGCGATTAAGGTTGCGGGTACTACTGATGCTCCCTCAAGGTTGCAACTAATGTTGCTGGTGTTCACATCCTTCGGGCATTTCTGTTATTACCACGCTTTGAAGCCTTGTCTAGCACATACAATAAGCGGAGTATTTTGCCTTATTTATCCCTGGATAGTCCCTAAATGTAAAAAAAAATATTAAAAAGAAAAAATATCCAAAAAACGCTGCAAAAAGAAGGAATTACTGAAATCATTTAGAATATACTTCAATAGAGCAACCTACATATTTAATTATTAACTATTTTTTGTAGTGAGGGAGGCTATTTGATGGAAGTATTGAAGGTTTCAGCGAAGTCTAGTCCAAATTCTGTTGCAGGAGCACTTGCAGGAGTTCTCAGGGAAAAAGGTTCCGCCGAAATTCAGGCAATTGGTGCTGGGGCAATTAACCAGTCAATTAAAGCCATAGCAATTGCAAGGGGATTTGTAGCTCCCAGTGGTATGGATCTGATTTGTATACCTGCTTTTACAGATATCATGATTGATAATGAGGAAAGAACGGCTATTAAATTGATAATTGAACCCAGGTAATTGTTTTCTGGATATTTCATGATAGTAAAATTGATTCATAACCTGCTTTTTACGGCAGGTTATTTTATTGTAAGAAGCGTTAAGGAGGATGAAAATGAAAATTGTGGATTTACACTGTGATACTATTTCCAATTTAAGCTCAAGTGGCGCTTCCCTACTAAGAAACGAAGCCCAATTTGATCTGGAAAGAGCAAAAGCAGCAAATGTTTGCTTGCAGTTTTTTGCTCTTTTTACCATGCCAACTGACAGAAATTCTTCTTTAAGGCAGGTCTTAAAGCAAATAGAGAAATTCTTAGCGGAAATGGAAAGCAAGAATTTATATGCTTATCATCTCAAAAATAGCAGTGATCTATTAAAATCAGATAATTTCAATAGACTGGCTTGTGTTTTGCATTTGGAGGGAGCAGAATGCTTGGGGAATGATGTGGAGATATTAAGATTACTTTACAGATTGGGTTTGCGAAGCATGGGATTGACATGGAACCATCGCAATCTACTAGCAGATGGAGTAGGAGAAGGAGAAAGTGCCGGGGGATTAACCCGCAAGGGAAAAGAAATAGTAGAGGAAATGAGTGATTTGGGAATAATGCTGGATCTAGCTCATATTTCCCCTAAGTCTTATTATGAGGCCCTGACTTACTATTCTAAACCAGTGTTGGTTACCCATGCCAATGCTAGAGCCTTATGTCCGCACTGGAGGAACTTGGATGATACACAACTGCGGGCTTTGGCTGAGCATGGGGGAGTGATTGGGGTCACTCAGGTAGCAGACTTTGTCAAAGAAGGCAGTGCAAGTGTAGAAGATATGCTTGACCATATAGCGTATATTGCTGACCTGATTGGGGTTGAACACGTTGCATTGGGTTCTGATTTTGATGGAGCAGATAATATGGTTATCCCGCAGGTAGGAGGATATGTTGAGCTTCCTGTAATTATGGCTCGGAGAGGATTTTTACAACGCGAAATAGAAATGATACTAAGTGAAAATGCTCTGGGGGTAATTAGGCAGGTTATATAGATGATGCTACATAGGCTAATGGATTCGATTATTGCGCATTTGACTGATTATGCGCAGCAAACTTCTGAAGTACTAAGGTATAAGGGAAACGGGATTTGCTGTTGAGCGGAAGCTGGGTGGACAAATTCAGCAATTCTGCCAGCTCCAGGCTCCGGAGTCTCGGGCTGTCAACTGCTTGCCAGATGAGTTCCTGAGGGTACCCGGCCAACCGCCCGTCCGTGGGCGGTGCCCGGCTCGGAACGTCCTGTTCCTCGCCTGTCATCGACCTCGGATGGGAGATTTGACAGGGTGCCCCTGAAGCTCGCCCGGCAAGCAGCTGGTAGAACGAGCCTCCGGAGATGGGAGCAAGCAGAATTACTAAATCTGTTAACCCCAGATCACAGTCAACAGCAAAATATCGTTCATTGGGGAATTGTATCAGTATATTTGCTGTTGCCATAATCCGTCAAATACGAACCTTGAGTTATTATGTTATAAATAGTTTATTTGGAAAGCAGGGAATTAAATGCTATACGACTTGCACGTTCATACCACAGCTTCAGATGGGGTAGAGACACCGGAACAGGTGATTACAAAGGCTGCCCAAATAGGTCTGGCGGGTATAGCCATAACTGACCATGATACCGTGGATGGACTGGAACCTGCCCTACAATTTATTCAGGCACATGGTAAAAATATCGATTTTATTCCTGGAATCGAACTCAACACTGATTTTGGTGATGATGAAGTACATATTCTGGGCTATTTTATTGATTATCATGATGAACATCTTATTAATAGGTTAATGGAAATTCGTACTCAGAGATACCAAAGAGCGGAGAAGATGATTGATAAACTGAAGGAAATTGGATTGAGTATAAGTTTTGAAAACGTAAAAAAACTTGCTCAGGGTGATCTCATTGGCAGGCCCCATATTGCCAGAGCTCTGCAGCAGGCAGGGTATGTGTTATCAGAGGAGGAGGCGTTCCGGAAATATATTGACCGGGGCAAGCCAGGCTACATACCGCGCTATAAATTTTTACCTGCAGAGGCTATAGAGTTGGTTAAACAAGCCGGGGGAATCAGCATTTTGGCGCATCCAGGATTGATTAAGGATTCCGGAAAAATAGGCAAGATTATTAGCATGGGTGTAGAGGGTTTAGAAATATTTTATCCCGAACACAATAGTGATCAAATAATGGAATTTACCCGCCTAGCCAGGCAGCACTGTTTATTAATAACTGGGGGATCAGATTTTCATGGCGGGGGAAGCAGTGAGAGCCGTAATCGACTAGGTTTTGCTGGCATCAATACGGATATGATGGAGAAGATTCGAGCATATTATGCATATAAAAATCAAAATAAAATAGATAAAATTTAGTTTTTAGCAGGAATTCACCCTACTCTTGTAGAACTTAGCAAAATACTATCAAATTATTGCTGGATTTTTATGAGGGGCAGGGGTAGAATGCGAAGAATTAGTTTTGTGTGGTTTTTAATGGCTTTTATGTTGATGTTTTCTGGGACGAGTTTGGCCAGTCAATCCTCCTATGTTGTACAATCCGGGGATTGTTTGTGGAACATATCAAATTCCACCGGAGTTAGTGTTGATACAATTAAACAGATAAATGGACTTCATTCCGATAATCTTAGTATAGGTCAGATACTAAATCTGGGCGGATATTCAGCTCCTGAGGTGGTACAAGCGCCAACCGGGGATTCTTCGACATATACAGTAGTATCTGGAGATAACCTCTGGGACATTTCACGCAAATTTGGAACCAGCGTACAGAACATCAGGGCATTAAATGGTTTGACTAGCGATGCACTGAATGTTGGAGATGTCTTGAAGGTTAACGGTACAGTTGTTTACAATCCACCTGTATCTAGAGCAGGTGGGAATGTCAGTGGCTCAAGGGTTGTGGAAAAAGCAGCCCAATACTTAGGAACACCTTATAGATATGGCGGTTCTGGCCCTGGAGGCTTTGACTGCTCTGGTTTTGCTAAATATGTGCTTGGTCAATTCCAAGTAGATTTGCCCAGAACGGCTGCATCTCAATACGGATATGGTGTAACTGTTGCCCAAGGTGACCTTCTCCCAGGAGATTTAGTATTTTTTGCTTGTTCTGGTTCGGGAATCGATCATGTAGGGATATATAGCGGTGACAGTAGTTTCATTCATTCCAGTTCTCCACATAGCGGAGGAGTTATTTATTCTTCATTGACTAATGGTTATTATGCAAACACATATGTAGGAGCAAAAAGAGTTATCAGATAGCAGGAGGTTTATAAGTGGAAAAAAACATATTGGGTCTTCCCATGACAATAACAGAAACCAGCGAATGGAAAGATCTTGAAACACGTGAATCAGTTATTGGCCCTGATAATCTACTTACTGAAATTATGGATAAAAGATTATTTAGCAATGTTGAAATAATGTGGGTATTGAGGAGAATGGTCTTTTTCTATGGAAAAAAGGACAGTCTACTTAAGATGGCCCCGCCAGAAAGACTATTAATGAATATGAACGATATTTTAAGGGCTTTCTATATCTTTTTTGATCTGGAGAACCCGGAAATGGATGATAACATCCGAAGTTATATTTCTACCAGGTTGACTGATGCTACCTGGGGTATAAGTACTAGAACTCGTGAGTATTTGTATAAGATTAATTGATGATTATTAATTTTTTCAATGACTTCGTTTGAATAGCCTTCTTACTTGATTAAATATTGTTATTGTAATTACCGCCATTGGGCGGTAATTTTTTGTAATAATGGTTGAAAAGAAAGATAATACATGATATAAAGAGGAATCAAACCAATACCTGTCGAATACTACATTAAAAGTAAAAATTTACATTTAGCAAGCTATTACATAGAAAATTGCATTATTAGTTTTAGCGATAATAAATCGGAGGATTTTTTATGGATGAAAGCAGCAGGGACCAGAATATAAAGTCAATTATTAGATTGGAAGACCGGGTTGGACAATGCTCTAGATGCCTATCTTTGACAATGTGTACTAGCAGGCCATCGCGGGGCAAGGGTGATCTAGAGCCTCAGGTTTTCCTGGTATTTGAGTGTGAAAATTCTTTCACCCGCGATACTAATTGGCTTATTGAATTAAGAAATAAGATCAAACAGGAATTTAATATTGAGAGAGTTTATCATACGTTTATGGTTCGATGTCACCCTAAGGCATGCTCTAATCGGCAGAGTTACAGCTGTATTATTCCAGGCAAAATGCTAGGTCGTGATAACATCTGTAAGCTGAGCAGAGATATTTGTGATGGGATTCCAATCAAACCTTCTGGTGAAGTTATTATTAACTGCTTGACCTACTTATTGGAGGAAATGGATATTTTAAAGCCAAGTTATGTTGTTTTATTTGGAAAAAAGGTTAGGGACTACGTCCTTAAATCATGCGGAGGATTCGAAGCTCTTCAGACTGGCCAACCCTATGAATATAAAGATATGGTATTTCTGTCCACAGTTGAAGAGACGTCATTAAATGAAGAAGAAGTACAAAACCTGGGTAGAATAATTGCAAAGTCATAAGATCATTTGTTTTTAGAGTTGCAATCATACAAAGGAAATAGTTAACAATCTTAAGAGGATGGGCTTTTGGCCTGTCCTCTGGTCTTTTGTAAGCCTTTTATGAATAAGAATTTGTGAAAAAGGTTTAACGGAGGCGTAAGAATGGCAGAAAATTTATGGTGGCATAAAAATATTAATGATACTCTGGCAGCCGTAGATAGCGATATGAAACAAGGTCTTAGTATAAAGGAAGTCGTACATCGCCAGCTTCATTCCAGCAACGTTCTGGAAGCAGAACCTTCAATAAAACCCTATAGAATTCTGTTGGATCAATTCACTGACACCATGGTTCTAGTACTTCTGGGTGCAACCGTAGTATCCGGTGTAATTGGAGCTATGGTAGATGCGATTACTATAATGACTATAGTAGTAATAAACGCCATTTTGGGTTTTATCCAGGAATATAAAGCTGAACGATCTTTGGAAGAAATAAAAAAAATGGCCTCGCCTTTTGCCATGGTTCTTAGAGGGGGAAAAAGGCTGAAAATCGCAGCATCAGAATTAGTGCCAGGGGATATAGTGTTTTTGGATACGGGAGACAAGGTGCCTGCCGATGTCCGGTTGCTGCAATCCTTCGGACTTCAGGTAGATGAATCAGCCCTAACCGGTGAATCTGTACCGGTAGAAAAAAACGCTGCCCATATCTGCAATCCTGATTGCTTATTAGGTGAGCGGGATAACATGGTTTTCATGGGTACCGCCATCAGCAGGGGGAGGGGCTTGGGGGTTGTGGTGGGTACTGGAATGCAAACCATTATGGGTGAGATTGCCGGAATGATGAGAGATACTGAAAAAGAAATGACGCCATTACAGATGAAACTAGATCAACTGGGTAAAGTTCTGATTATAATATGTGTTCTGGTTTGTACAGTCGTTGCAGTACTTGGTATTTTACGGGGTGAAGATGTCATGACGATGTTTATGGCTGGAATCAGTCTGGCGGTTGCTGCCATACCCGAGGGATTGCCCGCTATAGTAACAGTGGTTTTAGCCCTAGGTGTGCAGAGAATGTCCAAAAGAAATGCTATCGTAAGAAAGCTGCCCGCAGTAGAAACCCTGGGGTGCACTACAGTAATATGCTCTGATAAAACTGGAACCCTAACCCGTAACCAAATGACAGTGAAAAAATTAGCCACCCGTGATAAGTTGATTGAAATAGAAGGCGACGGTTATGAACCGGTCGGTAGGTTTATTTCTCAGCAAAATGAGATCCATCCGCTTCAGGACAAAACGATCAGAACCTTGTTGGATATTGCGGTAAATTGCAATAATTCTAACCTGAGCGAAGTCAACGGTCGATATGAAATCCAAGGTGATCCCACGGAAGCAGCATTACTCGCCATGGCCTATAAAGCCAAAAATATCCAAAAGAAAAGCTTGTTAAGAGAAATTCCATTTGATTCCGAACGTAAAAAAATGAGTGTGGTAGTAGAAGAAGACGGACCTTTTCTGATGGTAAAGGGTGCACTAGACGTGATCATTAACTCTTGCTCTTATATAATGAAGGACCAAAAAATAATGCGAATTTGTGCTGATGACCAGCGCTATTTTCTGCAAATGCAAGAAAAATGGGCTTCAAATGCCATGCGTATACTGGGCTTTGCATGTAAAAGTCTGAATAATGAGAGATGGGAGCATCAGGTGGAAAATGCCTTGGAATCTGACTTGATTTTGGTAGGGGTGTGTGGAATGATTGACCCGCCTCGGCCTGGGTCAGCAACTTCAGTTGAAAAATGCCTTAGTGCGGGAATAACACCTATTATGATAACCGGCGATCATCCTCTAACTGCTGCTGCAATCGCCCGTGAAATAGGTATTAGTAAAGGTTCCTCAGTAGTAAATGGCCAAGAAATTGATGGTTTAAATGACGAAGTTTTATATAAAAGAGCTATGCAGGATCGGGTTTTTGCCAGGGTATCTCCTCAACACAAAAACCGTATCGTAACGGTTCTTAAAAACAGGAATCAGGTAGTTGCTATGACTGGTGATGGGGTTAACGATGCACCGGCCATTAAGGCGGCCGATATTGGTATAGCCATGGGCATAAGTGGTACCCAGGTAAGTAAAGAAGCTTCTTCTATGATTCTTACCGATGATGATTTTTCCACAATCGTGCAGGCAATATACGAAGGCAGAGCTATATATGACAACATCAGGAAGTTTATTAGATATCTGCTGGGCTGCAATATCGGTGAAGTTCTAGTCATGTTGGTATCTTCTCTCATGGGCCTTCCTTTGCCCATGCTGCCTATACAACTTCTCTGGGTAAACTTGGTTACCGATGGTCTGCCCGCGATGGCATTAGGAGTAGAGCCACCTGAACCAGGTATTATGAATCGGAAGCCACGACCTAAAGATGAAAGTATTTTTGCGCGAGGGTTGGGTTGGATTATTTTTAGCAGGGGAACCTATATCGCAGCAATAACTATTACCGCTTTTCTAATCGGCTCTTTTTGGTCCAGAATGAATGGAGTTGACGCATTACCCCTGGCTCGGACCATGGCTTTTACTACCCTGGTTTTTGCCCAGCTTTTTTATGTCTTTGAATGTCGCTCTGAGCAGTATTCGCCGTTTGAGCTCGGTTTCTTTAAAAATAAATTTTTAGTAGCTGCAGTTCTATGCTCTGTAGTTATGCAGCTATCAGCCATATATATTCCATTCTTACAAGAGGTATTTAAAACTGTAGCTCTTTCCTGGTGGGAATGGCTGGTTATTATTTTATTCTCAGGATTCAAACTTATCTGGAGATATATATTGTATACCTGCCGAGAGCTTTTTGCTTACCGTTATAATTATGTTAAAATAGGTTGATAAAAATATTTAAGAGTAACCTTTATATCAGGGAGGATAGAGATGAATTTTGTAAAAATGCATGGTCTAGGTAATGATTTTGTCATCGTTGAGGTGAGCTCGTGGGAAGATGCTGATGCCTTGCAGCCGCACGCGAAAGCTGTTTGTGACCGCAATTTTGGGGTTGGTGCTGATGGTTTAATAGCGATAGGGCGAGATTTAGAAATGGACGTGTTTATGCGCATCTTCAATTCTGACGGTTCAGAGCCGGAAATGTGCGGAAATGGTATTCGCTGTGTGGCTCGTTATGTTTATGAACACCATTTGGTGGATAAAACCAGTGTTTCAGTGAGGACCTTGGCTGGGCCAATATATCCGGAAGTCAAAGTCATGGATGGACAGGTTGTATCTATAACAGTGGATATGGGGGAGCCGATTTTAAGCAGGGCTTTAATTCCCATGCTTGGAGTTGGAGCTAATGTTAAGGTTAAGGCCAGTACAGTAAATGGAGAATTTGAATTGACGGGGGTATCTATGGGTAATCCCCACTGTGTTATATTTGTAACTGATATCGATAAAACACCTGTTGCGCTATGGGGTCCGGCACTGGAAACGCATCAGCTATTTCCTGCCAAAACCAATGTTGAATTCGTCCAGGTAATAGATCGGGATGAGATGATTATGAGGGTCTGGGAAAGGGGAGCAGGGATAACCCTGGCTTGTGGAACGGGAGCTTGTGCTACCCTGGTGGCCGCCGTTCTTAATGGTCATACAGGCCGAGCAGCAACTATTCACTTGCTTGGGGGAGATTTATTTATTGAATGGAAAGAGCAGGATAATCATATTTACATGACAGGCCCGGCCACCGAGGTGTTTTCAGGTAGGATAGAATTAGGACAGGCTTAAAGGCGTCTATCAATTTCCCGTGTATATATTATATTTAGGAGGTACATATATCGTGAAAGAAAGCTTAGCAATGCAAAACTTGCCCCCGTATTTATTTGCCAGGATCGAGAAGAAGATTAGTGAAGCTAAGGAGCAGGGGATTGACATTATTAACTTGGGGATAGGAGATCCTGACATACCCACTCCCAGGCATATTATTGACAGGATGGCGCAGAGTATTTATGACCCGGCCAACCATCAGTATCCTAGTTCGGTGGGCTTGCTGGAATACAGGCAGGCTGTTGCTGAGTGGTATAAACGGCGTTTTGACGTGGATTTGGATCCAAAGAGCGAAGTAGTATCCTTGTTGGGTTCCAAGGAAGGTATTGCTCATATCTCATTTGCCTATTTAGATCAAGGTGATATTAGCTTAGTTCCTGACCCAGGTTATCCGGTATATAATATTGGGACTTTACTAGCCGGAGGGAAATCCCATTTCATGCCACTAAAGGAGGAAAACGCTTACCTGCCCATCTTGGAAGACATTCCAGCCGAAATTGCCCGGGCAGCTAAACTGATGTTTATTAATTATCCTAATAATCCGATTGGGGTGGTTGCCGATCTGCCCTTTTTTGAAAAAGTGGTTGAGTTTGCCCGGACTTACGATATATTAGTATGTCATGACGCCCCCTACACGGAAATGGCTTTTGACGGGTTAAAACCACTAAGTTTTCTCCAGGCTCGAGGTGCTAAGGAAGTGGGCATAGAATTCCATTCAATGTCAAAGACCTATAACATGACCGGATGGAGAATAGGCTGTGCGGTAGGTAATGCATACGCTGTGGAGGTATTAGGAAGGTTCAAATCTAATGTTGATTCGGGGGTCTTTCAGGCTATCCAGTATGCGGCTATAGAAGCTATGCGCGGGCCGCAGGACTGCATTGATAATGCAAATGCCATTTATACCGAAAGGAGAAGTATCGCTCTGGCTGGCTTGGAAAGAATGGGCTGGAAGGTAAAGCCGCCTCAGGCTAGTTTCTACTTCTGGGCGCCTGTACCGAAGGGTTATAATTCTGCTTCATTTGCAGAGTTGATTCTGGAAAAAGCCGGGGTCATTATTACTCCTGGAAACGGATATGGGGAATATGGTGAAGGGTATTTTAGAATTGCCTTGACCGTAGGTAAAGAAAGAATGCAGGAGGCATTTGATAGAATGTATGCTGCCATAGGAAGGGTTGATTTTTAATGTTGAAAAGCATGACCGGTTTCGGACGGAGCCAGGTTAATGAGAACGGTTATGAGATTAGCTGTGAATTGAAGGGGGTCAACCATCGTTTTTTTGATGCACATATCCGAATTCCCCGCCGCTATGCTTTTTTGGAGGATAGAGTCAAGGATGAACTTAAGAAAAATCTAAGCCGGGGTAGGCTTGAAATAGGTATAAATATCGAGAAAACGAACGAATCGGCGAGAAAAATCAAGGTTGACAAAGATCTGGCGATAGCTTATTATGATTCATTGAAGGATTTAGCAGAAAATCTAAATATTTCACCCGATATTACAGTTGTTGACATATTTAGACTGCCGGACATTTTTAATCTGGCTGATCAAGAGGAAGACCCTGAATTAATATGGTTAGTGCTAAAAAAGACCTTAGATGTGGCAATAGGCAGCCTGGTGGAAATGCGCTGCAAAGAGGGAGCTAACTTAGGGAAAGATATATTAGCTAGGAATGCTTATATACTGTCAGAGGTGGAAATACTGGAAAAGAGGTCGCCGCTAGTAGCGCAGGAATACCAGGAAAAACTGCGCAACCGCATTAATGAAATGTTAAGCTCGAGTGTATTTGATGAGGGGAGACTACTTCAAGAAGTAGCCATATTTGCTGACAAGGCGAGTATTACCGAAGAGATTGTAAGACTTAAGAGCCATATCAAGCATCTGGACGAACTGTTGCAGGATGGAGATTCTATTGGACGCAAATGTGATTTTTTAGTGCAAGAGATGTTCAGGGAGATTAACACAGTTGCATCCAAAGCCAATGATATTCAAATGAGCCAGGTGGTTGTTGAGGTAAAGGCAGAGTTGGAAAAAATACGCGAACAGTTACAAAACATTGAGTAGATTGGGAGGTGAATCCGGTTTTACCCGGGAGAATATGGATATAAAGTTAGTAAACATAGGTTTTGGTAACATAGTTGCTGCCAATAGAATCATAGCCATTGTAAGCCCTGAATCAGCTCCTATAAAACGTATTATTCAGGAAGCCAGAGAAAAAGGGGTATTGATTGATGCAACCTATGGGCGCAGAACCAGAGCAGTTATTGTAGTTGACAGTAGTCATGTTATTTTATCTGCGGTTCAGCCAGAAACAGTTGCTAACCGACTGACTTCCAAGGATACAGCCAGTGAAGATGTGTAATCTCGAGCTACCTCAATAGCGACTGCCAGCAACCTTATTGGCATCCGTAAGGATGCACCGGTGGTACCCGCAACCCTAATAGGTGACCCTCGGGAACATCGGGAGTACCCGAAGGGTGAAGGGTGGGAGCACCAGTAGTGCCCGCAGGGTGCAGCTTTAGTGGCGACAGCTAGGGAGCACCAGTAGTACCCGCAACCTTAAATAGGTGACCATCGGGAACATCGGGAGTACCCGATGGGTGAAGGGTGGAAGTGGAGTGAAGTATGGTCAGAAGGGGAATTTTGTTTGTGATTTCAGGCCCATCCGGGGTCGGCAAGGGAACTATTAAAGATGCTCTGCTTCTGAAATTGCAGGATATTAAACTATCTATTTCGGCCACCACCCGCTCTATGAGGGAGGGAGAGATGGAGGGTCTGGATTACTTTTATTTAAGTCCCGAGGAATTTACTGCCAAGCTAGAAAATGATGAGTTTCTTGAATATGCTCCGGTTTACTCCAACATGTATGGTACACCCAGAAAATATGTGATGGATAACATTCAAAGAGGGTATGATGTATTGCTGGAAATCGATATTCAAGGAGCATTAAAGGTGAAAGACAAAATGCCCGAAGGGGTATTTATCTTTATCCAGCCACCTAGCATCGAAGCCCTTGCGCAAAGGATTAATGGACGAGGTAAGGATTCCCCGGAAAGTATCCAAACCAGATTGGCCGCTTGCCGGGAGGAAATGGCTATGGTTATTCATTATGATTACCTAGTCATCAACGATGAGTTGGATGAGGCAATGAATAAAGTGCAGTCTATTATTATTGCCGAGCGATGCCGGGTTAAGAATATGTATTAAGGGGTGATATATTTGATTCCACCTTCAACCAAAGATTTAATTAATATTGGGCAAAGCAAATATGCCGTGGTAGTGGCCGCAGCCCAGCGGGCGAGATCATTATCTGAAAAACGGAGGAATGATGAAAACTACCGTCTCTCCAGTATGGTAACGGAAGCTTTGGAAGATATTATTCACTCTCGGGTAATCATAATTAACAAAGAAGAAAGTTTGCTCGGTAAGGAGGTTTAATATATGGTTAAAACGGTTGGCATTGGCATTACCGGGGGTATTGCTTCTTATAAAATAGCCGACCTGGTGAGTAAATTGAAAAAGGATGACTTAGACGTCATTGTTATGATGACCGAAGGAGCCAGTAAGTTTATTACTCCATTAACTTTAAAAACCCTATCGGGCAGAGAAGTGGTAACAGATCTGTGGACTGAATCCCTGGAGTGGAAAGTGCAGCACATTGGTGTTGCTGAACAATTGGATTTGCTGGTTATTGCTCCTGCAACTGCCAATTTTATCGCCAAAATGGCCCATGGACTGGCCGATGATTTACTATCTACGGTGGTAGTGGCCAATACAGCCCCGGTACTGGTAGTTCCCTCAATGAACACCAATATGTATAACAATCCTATCGTCCAGGACAACATTAATACACTTGTGAATTACGGATACCATTTTATGGACCCTGATAGTGGTGTTCTGGCTTGTGGTGTAAGTGGTAAAGGCAGACTGCCTGAAATCGCAGACATATATCAGCAGATTATTGCACTTCTTTCCCCCAACAATGATCTTTTTGGTAAGCGAATTATGATAAATGCAGGTACAACCTGTGAAGATATTGACCCGGTACGCTTTATAAGCAATCGGGGTACTGGTAAGATGGGCTTTGCCTTGGCCAGAGAAGCAGCTCAAAGGGGAGCTGATGTAATCCTGGTGAGCGGCCCTTCACCTCTTTCCGCACCTCCCAATGTGAAACATGTTTCAGTATGGAGTGCTCAAGAGATGTGCGAAATTATGTTGAAATACCAATCTGCCTGTGATGTTATCATAGGTGCGGCAGCAGTGGGGGACTTCCGCATTGCCAATGTTGCTGAACAGAAAATGAAGAAAACCGAGGATAAGTCCCGCAAGCTGACCCTGGAATTAGTGGAAAACCCGGATATACTTAAAGAACTAGGTAAGAGAAAACAGGATAATCTTATTATGGTAGGGTTTGCAGCAGAAACAGAGAATGTTCTGGAAAACGCTCGTAAAAAGTTGGTATCCAAAAACCTGGATTTAATCGTAGCTAACGATGTAACGATGGAGGGGGCAGGGTTTGCCACCGACACCAATATAGTTACTTTAATAAACAGAGCAGGCGAGCTTGTAGCTTTGCCTAAAATGAGCAAAGATATGGTTGCCGCTGCCATCATTGATAGGGTAGTGGAATTGATGTAATTCTTCAGGATGAAAGGGGAGTATTGTTGTGACAAAAAGGTTGTTCACGTCCGAGTCAGTTACCGAGGGTCATCCAGATAAGATGGCTGACCAAATATCTGATTCTATTTTGGATGCGATGATTGCCCAGGACCCTTATGCGCGAGTAGCATGTGAAACCATAGTGACCACTGGACTGGTATTAGTTTCGGGTGAGATTACCACGGATTGTTATGTTGATATACCTAAACTGGTTCGCAGTACCATTGCGGAAATAGGGTACACCAGAGCCAAATATGGATTTGATTGTGATACCTGTGCAGTTTTAACTGCTATAGATGAGCAGTCGACTGATATTGCCATGGGCGTTAATGAAGCATTAGAAATCAAAACTGGAGAAATTTCCTCCAGTGAACTGGACGCTATTGGAGCCGGAGATCAGGGGATGATGTTTGGTTATGCATCCAACGAAACTGAAGCATTTATGCCTATGCCGGCTTTTTTAGCCAGCAAGATGGCTAAACGTTTAACTGATGTAAGGAAAGAGGGAATCATCACTTATTTGCGTCCCGACGGCAAAACCCAGGTGACAGTTGAGTATGACGGAAATAAGCCGGTTAGAGTGGATACGGTAGTGGTTTCCAGCCAACACCATCCGGAGATTGATCATGAAACCATTGAGAAGGATATAATTGAAAAAGTAGTGCGGGAAGTTATTCCGGCTGAAATGCTGGATAGTAATACTAAATACTACATTAACCCCACTGGTCGCTTTGTTATTGGTGGCCCACAGGGGGATTGTGGTTTAACCGGCAGGAAAATTATAGTGGACACTTACGGCGGCATGGCCCGGCATGGGGGAGGAGCTTTTTCAGGTAAGGATCCCACTAAAGTGGATCGCTCAGCAGCTTACGCAGCCCGGTATGTAGCTAAGAATATGGTAGCTGCTGGGGTAGCTGATCGCCTGGAAATCCAGCTGGCATATGCCATAGGGGTAGCTCATCCGGTATCTATTTCTGTGGAGACTTTTAATACGAATAAGATTTCAGAGGAGAAAATAGTCGAGTTGATTGAGAAGCATTTTGATCTTCGACCAGCGGCTATTATAAGGGATTTGGATTTAAGGAGACCTATCTATAAAAAAACGGCTGCTTATGGGCATTTTGGCAGAAATGACCCGGATTTCACCTGGGAAAGAACTGACAAAGCGGATATTATTCGCGAGTCTGCTGGACTGTAGTCGGAGCTAAGGTTTGAAAATTGCAAACAGCAAATAGAAGGCGGGAATTCCCCGCCTTTTAGATATTTATGGTTTACTGTTAGGGGGGATATAAATGAAATGCGTAGAACTTGTCATGAATTTACCCACTAGCAAATTAGATGGCTCTTATACCTATAGCGTTCCAGAAAAATTACTGTCAGAGGCTACTTTTGGCAAACGGGTTCTGGTTGATTTTCGGAACAGGAAAGTAGAAGGGTTTATCGTGGGGGAGTTGGAAGAATACGAGGTATCTGCCCAGAATCCAATAAAATCCCTGATAAAGGTTTTGGATGTAGAGGCAGTTTTTGATCGATCATTGCTAGCCCTGGCCCGCTGGATGGCTGAATATTATCTCTGCCCCTTATCTCTAACCCTTAATATTATGGTTCCTAGGATTCTACATCATAAAACCAAGCAAGTTATTTTGCCTGCTATAGATGAGGCTGGTTTTAAAAAATTGGGAGAAAAGGCCTTCAATCTAAATCATGATCTGTTTACTGAGCTTTGGCAGCATGGGGAGATTGAGTTGAGTCATGCCTTGAAATATGCAAGCATTGGTGAATTGACCGATTGGGAAAAGAGCGGTTTTATAACTGGTTCTGGAGTATATCGTATGGGCCATGAATATAAAAAGGGCTATGTCTATGCATTGGGGCAATTTGAATCGGAAAAAGACTTATCCGCGCTTAAGCGAAAAGCACCCCGACAGGCTGAAGCTATGGAACTATTATTATCTGCTTCCCAACTTGATAGAGACTACATGGACAGAACAGTGTCCCCGGCAACGATGAGGGCTCTGATCAAAAAGGGTTTTGTTGTGATAGAACGTAAGACCAACATCCTGCTGGGTAGAAGGGTGCAACTGAATGACGAGCAGGATCTGGCACTGAAACAGATGGAAAAAGCCTTGCAGAGCCGAGAAATGAGAGAACTGCTTCTCTTCGGGGTGACCGGCAGCGGGAAAACTGAAGTTTACTTGCAAGCTGCCCAAATAGCCATTGCCAATGGGAAAGGCGTCATAGTCCTGGTTCCAGAAATAGCTCTAACCAGGCAATTTGTGGATGTTTTTGCTGCTCGTATCGGAGAGATGGCGGTTCTTCACAGCGGAATGTCTCCAGGGGAACGCTACGACGAATGGAGAAGGATAAAAAGAGGAGAAGCGAGATTGGTTCTAGGTGCACGATCGGCTGTTTTTGCACCGGTAGCTGATTTGGGGCTTATTATTATTGATGAAGAACAGGAGGGGAGTTTTAAACAAGAAGAACTACCCCGCTATCATGTTAGGGATGTAGGCCGGCAGCGTGCATACTTGGAATCAGCGGTAATTCTTTTAGGCAGCGCGACCCCATCCTTGGAAACCTTTCATTCTGCCCAGGAAGGTTCGGCTAAACTGCTGGTACTTAAAAAAAGGGTGGGCGGGGGTCAGATACCGAGGGTTATAATCGAAGATTTGCGAAAAGCTTTTAAAAACGAGTCCCGAAGTTTGATTTCTCCGTTTTTGAGGGATAAAATGGGCCAGAACTTGAGCCGGGGTGAACAAATCATAGTGTTTATTAATCGCCGGGGATATTCACCCATGACTATATGCTGGGAATGTGGTAATATTGCTTCGTGTCCTTCTTGCTCAGTCGCGATGACCTATCATCAGGACATTCAGCAAAATGTATGTCATTATTGCAATAACCATGTAGAACAAAAGTCTGAATGCAGCAGCTGTGGAAGTAAACATCTTCAGCTTATAGGTGCAGGTACGCAAAAGATAGAAGAAGAAGTCAGGAGTCTTTTCCCCGAAGCTAGGGTGGAGAGATTGGATATGGACAGCAGTAAGAGAAAAGGTATCCAAAAATCTATCCTTGACCGCATGAAAAGGAAGGAAATTGATATACTAATAGGCACCCAGATGGTTGCCAAAGGCCTGGATTTCCCTAATGTTTCTTTGGTAGGGATAGTTGACGCCGACAGTATACTAAATATACCTGATTTTCGGGCCGGGGAGAGGTGTTTTCAATTGCTGGTTCAAGCTGCAGGGCGGGCAGGTAGGAGTAATACCGCTGGTGAAGTAGTAATACAGACTTATAATCCTGATAACCCTATAATCAGGTTGGCTGGCAGTCAGGATTACCGAAGGTTCTATGAGCAGGAAATCAGCTTGCGAAAACTCTTGGTTTATCCGCCCTATACCCAGTTGTTAAGAATCGTTTTCAGTTCGGAAGCAGAAGCTAAGGTTCAGCAATCAGCAAATGCTATTGCCCATCGCATAGAAGAAATTATTGATGCTAGCGAGGAAGAAATTATGGTGTTGGGACCTGCATCCTGTCCCATATACAAAATTCGCAATCGCTTCCGCTATCAGATTATAATAAAATGTGCTAGTTTATCCCTGCTGCGGAGTATTGGAAAGTATATTCTCACCACAGGAGTCCCCAAAGATGTTAAAATGGATATGGATTTTAATCCTATCTCTACGATATAAGGAGGGCAGCTATGTCTGTATATAAAATACTTGTCGATCCTGATCCGGTATTAAGACAGAAGTCCCTGCCAGTTAAAAATATTAACGCGGGTATTTTACGAGTATTGGAAAACATGCGTGATACGATGTATGCAGCCGATGGTGTTGGATTGGCAGGACCCCAGATCGGAATTAGCAAACGTATTATTGTAGTTGATCCAGGAGACAATTTACTTGAGATCATCAATCCTGAGATTATCGATTTCGAGGGGGAAAGATTTGGCAGTGAAGGTTGTTTGAGCGTACCGGGTAAGGTCGGTTGGCTCAAGCGGGCTCAAAAAATTAGGGTTAAGGGTTTAAATCCTAAGGGTGAAAGCATCGAGTTGGAAGCCACTGATATGTTAGCAAAAGTTCTACAGCATGAAATTGATCATCTAGATGGGGTCCTTTTTCCAGATAAGGCGATAAAAATAAGAACAGACTCAGATTAGACAAAGGGAGGGGACTGGCTTTGAAAATTGTCTTTATGGGAACTTCTGACTTTGCAATACCTTCAATGGCAAAAATAATTGATTCGCAATATGAAATTGTCGGAGTAGTAACTCAGCCGGATCGGCCCAAAGGCCGAGGTAAAAAAGTAATGTCTTCTCCAATAAAAGACCTGGCATTAGAACATAATTACGATATTTTTCAACCTGCCCGAATTAAAGATGACGACTCCATAGATATGTTGCGTAATTGGGAGGCGGATTTAATCGTGGTGGTTTCATATGGGCAGATTATACCATCGGAAATACTTGATTCACCCCGGTTGGGATGTATTAACGTACATGCCTCTTTACTGCCCCATTACCGAGGGGCGGCCCCTATTCAGAGGGCAATCATGGCAGGGGATAGAGTGAGTGGGGTTACCACCATGTTTATGAATGAAGGCTTGGATACTGGTGATATTATACTGCAAATGCCTGTGGATATAGATGAAGATATGGATCATGGTGAAGTGGAAAGCATTCTTGCACAAGTGGGAGCTGATTTACTGATAGATACCATTGCAGTGTTGGCCAGTGGCTCTTGTCCTCGAAGAAAGCAGGATAATCATCGCAGCAGTTATGCTGCTATGTTGACGCGAAAAGATGAGGAAATTGACTGGAATGATAGTGCTATAAAAATACGCAACCGGGTTAGGGCTCTAAGCCCAAAACCGGCCGCTTTTACCTCGTTTAATGGAGAAAAGTTTAAAATATTTGGCACTCGGCTAATAAGTGATAAAGAGATAGGGGCGGCTGGTCAGGTAACAGGACTCACCAAAGACGGTTTCCAGGTACAAACAGGACAGGGTATATTGGAAATAATAGAGATCCAGAAGGAAGGCAAAAAGCGTATTTCCTGCGGTGATTTTTTAAAAGGCTTTGAATTGGCTCCGGGTGATACTCTCGGTGGCTAATGCTTTTGATGACTTCATGGAGGATAGCGATGTGGAGACCAAAAAACGCGTTTATGTAGGACTTCTGGTGGGCAGCATGTTTATGGTAGCTTTGCTGGCTATTGTTACGTGGTATTTGCTGCAAAATCGGGATATAATTTTAAGCAAAATACTGCTAATTAGTATTATTTCTATTTTGGGAGCAATATTTATAATACTGGGTATAGGAATTATGGCGATTATCATCATGATCATTAGATCTAAGAGTATACCCTCATTGGATAGTATTACTCGTATTGCTAATGATATACTTTTTCCTATTACTCTTATTATCGGACGCATTGCTGGTATAAGTAAAGAGAGTATACTGCGTTCCTATATTGCCGTAAACAATAATCTGGTAAAATCAAAGAAGCTAGTCTTGGCAGGCAATCAAGTTATGATTCTTTTGCCACACTGCTTACAAGATTCAGATTGTCCTCATAAAATAACTATGGACATCAACAACTGCAAACATTGTGGGAAGTGTTGCATTAGTGACCTCATCGAGCTGGGTGAAAAATACCATGCGGCTATTAAAGTGGCCACCGGTGGGACCTTAGCTCGTAAATTCATAGAAGAATGCAAGCCTCGGGGAGTTGTTGCCGTAGCCTGTGAAAGAGATCTTTCCATGGGGATTCAGGATTCGGGATATTTACCTGTTCTGGGTGTCTTGAATTGTCGGCCCAACGGCCCATGTGTCAATACCAACGTAGAACTTGATAAAGTAGAACAAGCATTACTAACCATGTGTAAAGGAGGATAACATATGACTTATTTAATCTTTATCTTACCCGCGTTACTTTTGTCATTTTATGCTCAGTTTAAGGTTAAATCGACATTTAAACAGTATTCTCAGATAAGATCTGCGCGAGGCTATAGTGGTGCAGATGTCGCTAATAGTCTTTTGCAGAGGAATGGTATGGGCAATACGGTGGGGATTGAACCAATTGCAGGTAGTCTTTCTGATAATTATGATCCCCGAACCCTTACTTTGCATTTATCAGAGACAGTTTATGGAAGCAACTCAATTGCCGCCATCGGCGTCGCCGCTCATGAAGTAGGTCACGCGATACAGCACCACGAAAAATATGGACCGCTGGAACTGCGCCATGCGCTGGTGCCAGTTACCAACCTGGCTTCTACGGCTTCTTTTCCAATAATACTAGTAGGGATGCTAATGAACAGCCTTAATTTATTGTTTTTAGGTATTATTCTATTTTCGGCGGTGGTCGTGTTTCAACTGGTAACCCTGCCGGTAGAGTTAAATGCGTCGCGTCGAGCAGTCTTACAATTGACTGAAGCAGGTTTGGTGAGCAATGATGAGATACCTATGGTAAAAAAGGTTCTGGGTGCAGCTGCCCTTACTTATCTAGCCGCGACGCTATCGTCTATTTCCAACCTACTTTATTATGTAATGATATTTATGGGGGGAAATGATGACTAGATCTGACGATAGACCAAGCAAGGTCTTCAAAGATCCGCGTGAACTTTCGCTGGAAATAGTTTATAATGTCATGGAAAAAGGTGCTTATACCAATATTGAGCTTGACCAGTATTTAAGGAAATTCCCCTTATTGGTAGATGACAGGCATCTGGTCACAGAGATCGTAAATGGAACCATTAGAATGCTAAAGCACCTGGATTGGGTGCTTAATCTTTTTTTGCAAAAGCCTCTGGAAAAACAAAATCCCTGGTTGAGGAATTGTTTGCGTATTTCCCTTTATCAAGTTCTTTTTATGGACAAGATACCGGACTATGCTGCGGTTAATAGTGCTGTGGAGCTAAGTCGCAAGAAGGCCGGTTCCAAACTTTCGGGGGTAGTTAATGGAGTCTTGCGCAACATAATTAGAGGCCGTGATTCTATAAAATATCCGGATCCAGTGGACAGTATAGAATACTTGGCGGTATATTATTCTCAGCCGGAATGGTTGGTGCAAAAATGTTTAGAGGAGTATGGAATACCTGCTACCCGAGATATGTTGCTATACTTCAATCATAGACCAGTTCAAATTTTACGCAATAACGAGTTATTGGGAAGCAGGGATGAGTTAATAGATACCCTAAGTAAAGAAGGAATTCATTGCCAGGCCAGTAATAGAACCCCTTGGGGAATGCAAGTTGAGTCGATGGAAAAAAGCCTGGAAGAGATTACTGCTTTTCAAGCCGGTCGTTTTTATGTACAAAATGAAGCTTCAATGCTGACGGTTTCTATACTTAAGCCGCAAGAGGGCGAAAATATTATTGACCTGTGTTGTGGGGTGGGAGGAAAGACCAGTTTCATAGCCGAACAAATGAATAATATGGGGACCATCGATGCATATGATATTTATGATCATAAACTGGTTTTACTTGCAAATAATTGTACTCGACTGGGTATTGCTATCGTTAAAGTTCATAAGCAAGATATTCTGAGTATTAGCGAAGGCTTAAAGCAAGGGCAGGGAGTTTTATTGGATGTGCCTTGTTCTGGTCTGGGGGTTTTAAACCGTCGCGCTGATTCTCGTTGGAGAAAAACCCCGGATATCATATCAGAATTATCATCGTTGCAATGCAGTTTACTTCAAAAGGCAGCTTCAATGGTGCTTCCTGGCGGAAGATTGATTTATTCCACCTGTACCATAAACCGGGAAGAGAATGATGAGTTGGTGAAAAAATTTATTAGTATTAATCCGGATTTTGTCCTGGAAGGTTTTGCCGAGGACATATCCTTTTTCCCTTTAGATAGAGAAGATAAAGAAAAGGCTGCCGGGGGTATGTTGACTGTACTACCCGGAAAATATGAAACCGATGGTATGTTTTATGCCAAAATAAGGAGGAAAAAAAGCTTTTAATATGAATATGGAAAATAAAACGGAACTTTTGGGAATGGATATAGGGGATTTGGAAAACTATTTGCTTTCTCAGGGACAGCCCAGATTCAGGGCCAAGCAAATTTATGGATGGATATACCGCAAGGAAGTAAGCTCGTTTTATGAAATGAGTGACATACCTAAGGAGCTTAGATTACGATTAGATGAAAACGCGACAATATCAATTCCGCGGGTACTCAAACAACGCGTTTCGAAGGATAATACGCGTAAATTCCTTTTGGAAATGAAGGATAAGAAGAAAGTGGAAACGGTGCTTATACCTCAGGGTGGGGATAAAAATGATCGTTATTCGCTATGCATTTCTACCCAGGTAGGATGTCCGGTAGGATGCGCCTTTTGCGCAACCGGAGCTTCCGGTTTTCAAAGGAGTCTACAGGCTTATGAGATGGCCGGTCAGGTCTTGGGATCACGACGGGAATTAGCTAAAAGATTGAAGATCCAGGATAGGCAACTGATTACCAACATAGTCTACATGGGCATGGGGGAACCGATGCTAAATTATGATGAGGTGCTCAAATCAGTTTATATGCTCAACGATCATCGCGGGATTGATATTGGGCAGAGGCATATTACTATATCTACTGCAGGTGAAGTAAAGGGCATACAAAGGCTGGCTAGGGAAAAAATACAGATTACCCTGGCAGTATCTCTACATGCCTGCAATAATGAGCTTAGGAGTCGATTAATCCCTCTTAACCGGAAATATCCTCTGGAATTGCTAATGGAATCAGTTGCAGAATATATCGAAATTAGCGGGCGCAGGGTTACCTTTGAGTATATTATGTTGGACGGGGTCAATATGGACTTGACCGATGCTCGTGCTATGATCAAATTATTAAAACCTTTGCTGGCGAATGTAAACCTTATTCCTTATAATGAAGTAAGTGGCCTGGAATTCAAGAGACCTTCCCCAGGTCAAATCAGACAATTTTATAATTGGCTGACGGAAGGTGGTTTGAACGTAACTCTTAGAGAGGAACGAGGCTCCGATATCGAAGCTGCTTGTGGCCAATTGGCTGCAAAAAGAGAACGCTAGAAGGTGGATTATGAGGGTAGCTGGAATTTCAGACATAGGACTGCACAGAAAAAGAAATGAAGACCATTTTTTCATTGATCAGGATAAGCGCATTTTCGTTGTATGCGATGGTATGGGCGGACATAAGGGTGGAGATGTGGCCTCACTTCTGGCAGTGGAAACAATACAAGAAAATCTTGTTTTTACTGTTGCAGAGGAAATCATCCCCGCTCTTCAATCTGCCGTCAGGATGGCCAACCGGATTATCTGGGAAAAGGGCAAAAATGATGATACTCTCAATGAAATGGGAACTACCCTGACTGCGGCGGTAATTTATGATGGCAATATAGTAGTGGCTCATGTAGGTGATAGCAGTTTATATCTTTATAAAGAAAACCAACTAATCAAAGTTACCCGGAATCATACCCTGGCCGAACAGATGTTTAGCGATGGGTTACTTAAGAAGGAAGATATGCGTTCCAATGTCTATAATCATGTCTTAACCAGGGCAGTTGGAGTAGAGAATCAGGTACAGGTTGATATTTACCAAGAGGAAGTACAGGCGGGGGATTGGGTGTTGATGTGCACTGACGGCCTGACTGACCTCGTAGAAGATGAGAAAATTTATGAGATTCTTAGAGGTGCAGATGACCCTGAAATAGTTGCCAAGGAATTACTTGAGCTGGCCCTAAGTAAGGGTGGTTATGATAATATTACTATTGTGCTATTATGCGTTTGATTAGGAGGTACGGATATTGAACGGCACGGTATTAGGTGGTCGCTATGAGTTAATCGAGATAATTGGGGAAGGCGGAATGTCCACCGTCTATAAGGCTAGGGACAGAGTTCTGGATAGAATTGTCGCTGTCAAAATATTGAAAGATGAATTTTCCCGGGACAAGAATTTTGTGGAGAAATTTAAAACCGAGGCTTTGTCTGCAGCGCGTATTTCTCATCCTAACATTGTGAATATTTATGATGTTGGACAAGAAAATGATATTTATTACATTGTCATGGAGTTAGTGGATGGAAAGACCTTGAAAGACATGATCCGCAGTCAGGCCCCACTCTCAATAGAACGGGCGGTTGATATTGCCATAATGGTGTGTGACGGGGTTCATCATGCCCATGAGAAAGGCATTATTCACCGGGATATTAAACCTCATAACATCCTGATTACTGAACATGGAATGGTAAAAGTAGCTGATTTCGGTATAGCAAGAGCAGTTAGCACTGGAACAATTACTTATGGAAACAACATTGTCGGGTCAGTTCACTACTTTTCACCGGAGCAGGCTCGGGGAGAAGCCATCAATAGAACCACTGACATCTATTCTATAGGATGTATCCTGTATGAAATGCTTACTGGCAAAGTTCCTTTCGATGCTGATAGCCCCATAACGATAGCGCTCCGGCATATCCATGATATTCCGCCTTCTCCTCGCAACATAAATAATGCAATACCGCCCGCATTAGAGGGCATAATATATAAAGCGATGGAGAAAGTTCCAGCCAACCGATTTTCTACAGCATTGGACATGCGTAATGCACTGTTAAACATGAATAATGAAACCGCAAAATACGCTGGCAAGCGCAGCGGTAATAAATCCATGGCTATGACAACAGGGCTGGGAGAAAGGGATGAAGCTAATGTGAAAAAGAGGAAATTACGTCCTGCAGGTGTAGCGTTAATCGCGATGGCGATTATCGGGCTTCTCTTCGGAGTTATGTATACGATGGGGCCAAATATCTTTGGCAAAGAGATTGCCGTGCCTGATATTGTAGGGATGAACATCACCAAAGGACAGAATGAACTTGAAAAACTTGATCTGGTAATGAATGTAATTGGCTATGAGGCTAGTGACACGGTTGAAAAGGATGCAGTCATTTCCCAGGACCCGCTTAAAGGTCGTAAGGTAAAAGCTAATGCTAAGATTAATGTGAAAATCAGTCTGGGCTCGGAGAAGGTTAAAGTGCCGAATATCGTCGGAATTGATGTTAAGGCGGCCGGGGATAGACTAGCTAAAATAGGTTTGAATCTGGGAGAACCTGAGGGACGTTATGATGAAACAAAAGCTGAGGGAATAGTCCTTGCCCAAAAACCGGAAGCTGATACCATGGCTAAACCAGGAACTAGCGTAAATTATGCAGTTAGTAAAGGTAAAGCTCCCAATAAGGTAGCTATGCCTAATTTAAAGGGATTGACACAAGATGCCGCTACCAAAAAACTGCAGGAAAATAAGCTGGTCTTAGGTGAAATTAAACGACAGGAAAGCACTGCATATTTTGCCGATCAAGTAGCGGATCAGGATACTGCCGCGGGGGTTCTGGTAGATGAAGGAACTAAAGTAATAATTACTCTTAGCACCGGGCCAGGGCCTGTCTCTAAAACCCAAACCCTGGAATTCAAGCTGCCATCGGACCAGCAATATTATAAAGTAGTGATACGTGTTAATGACGCTAGAGGAACTCGACAAGTTTATAGTATTCTTCACAGAGCTGGTGAAACGGTCAGTGTGGGCATAAATTATAGTGGAACCGGAACAGCTGAAGTTCTGCTCAATGACATTCCCACTAAAACTTACCCGCTTTTGTGAACCTAGATGGATATAACCGGAGGACAAACATGACCGTGACGCAAGAGCAAGGCCTGGTATTAAAAAATTATGGCGGTTTCTATTATGTACAGGACCATAAAAGTAACATTTATGAATGTAAATTGAGAGGTAAGGTTAAGCAAAAAATACTGAGTGGAGACCGGGTGATGTTTACCCCGCTGGAAATCGGCCAGGGTATTCTGGAAAAGGTCCTGCCACGTGACAATGAGCTTAACCGGCCCTGGGTAGCCAATGTAACATTGGTATTAATTGTAATGGCCTGCGACAAGCCTAAGCCTGACCTGGTACTGCTGGACCGTCTGCTTTTTCTAGCGGAATTTAATCGAATTACTCCTTATATCATTCTTAACAAGTGTGATCTAGCTCCAGATGAGCAGACTAGTATGATTTTAAACTACTATCCCGCCAGCTTTAAGGTTATTCAAACATCTGCCAAACAAAATATTGGCATGGAGACTTTGAGCGATAATGTTGCTGGCGAAATTGCGGTCTTTGCAGGACCATCAGGAACCGGCAAATCCAGTATGCTCAAATACCTAACCGGGGAAGTAAATGTAAGAACTCAGGAGGTTAGCAGTAAAATTGGCCGGGGTAAGCACACTACCAGGCATTCGGAACTATATCCTTTGCCTCGTGGAGGGTGGATAGTTGATACCCCTGGGTTTAGTGTCATGGATATGCCGGTTCTTAGAAGAGAAGAGCTGCGCAATTACTTTCCTGATTTTGATGCTTTTTCCCACATTTGCAAGTTTGATAATTGTCTGCACTATCGGGAAAATGAGTGCGGAATTAAAACGGCTGTTGAAGAACAGAAAATACTGCTGTCACGTTATCACAATTATATAGCTATGCTGGAGGAAACCATGGAAAAGGAGAGATCTTACTAGTGGCTTTACTTGCACCTTCGATTCTATCAGCTAATTTTGCAAATTTGGCTGAAGATGTACATAAAGTGGAGAACGCCGGGGCTGATTGGCTGCATATCGATGTTATGGATGGACATTTTGTGCCGAACATTACCATTGGTCCGCAAATAGTGGCTGATATTAAACAGGAGACTAAACTCTTCATGGATGTTCATTTGATGATAGAGAGACCGGAGAATATTATTCCCGCCTTTATTAAGGCTGGTGCTGATCTCATTACGGTTCATGCCGAGGTATGTCCCCATTTGCATCGAATTATTTATATGATTAAGGATGCCGGAATAAAAGCAGGCGTAGCACTTAATCCTGGCACTCCCGTATCAGTTGTGGAAAATGTACTGTCAGACCTGGACCTGATCCTGGCGATGAGTGTTAATCCAGGTTTTGGCGGTCAGAGTTTCATCTCCTCAGTAACCGGGAAAATTGCCTCCTTAAAAGCTATGCTGGACAGGTCTGGTTCATCCGCCTATTTGCAGGTTGATGGAGGGATAAATGCTGATACTGGTCAAGAAGTGGTGAATGCAGGTGCAAATGTACTGGTAGCAGGTTCATATATTTTTAAAGCTGCCGATATCGGTCAGGCTGTAAAAAAGCTAAAGCATATTTCTGCTCAAAATAATTAACTTAGTAAAGGAATTCCCTATCATGAATCATTTGGATAATCCTCGTAGATACCACATTTTAACATATGGCTGTCAGATCAACGCTTTGAGGTAGTGCGATATAAATGGGTTGAACCACATTTTAGTTGTAGTAGAAGTTATGTGTCATTTCACCCCGATTCGAATAGAAAACGAGCCTTTCTACTTTACCATCTTTTACCTAGGTCGATATCATCAGAAAAGCAATAAAAATCATCCAGGCGGGATAGGGTACGGATTATTTTTTGCTTTTGTTGGGTAAGTTCTTACGGCAAAGAGAAACCGTATGGCTGCACTGTAATTATTCGCAGTTGCGGGCGCAACCTTTTTCTCGTTAATTAAATAGCAAAGGAAATTGCGAATGTCTTGTTCATTTAGCTGTTTTTTTGGGCGTTTATAATACTCCGAAAAAATTCGGGCTTTTGAGGGGTAGCTTTCCAGTGTGCTTTTTGATAGGCCGCGAAGCAGGATGTCTTCTTTCATCCGTATTAATATTTGTTCCGGGTTTTCCATGTTGCATTCGCCTTAAAAGTTATTAGCAGTAAGCACTGCATATAAATATTAAGGCATTTGCAGACAATTCAGGAAGTTTCAATAGATTATGATCCTGGATTACAGATTTCGTCGCCTTACCAACACGACAGCGGTTTTGTCCAAGTAAATTTATACGAAATTCAAGTATTATATATTTACAATATAGATAACAAGTGATAATAATAATCAATCACTTTATTTGCATGAAAGGGTTTAGGTTTATATTATGAATAAATTTTATAATAGAAGAACTAAGAAATATGAGATTGAGCAAGTAGTAGGAGATACATATCTTAGGTGGATTTATTCTTCACCGATTGGAATGAAGCTATTAGAATTAATAGTTAAGAAAAAGCTTTTTTCTAAGATATATGGCTGCTTCTGTGATAGTAAAATGAGCAAAAAAAAGATTTCGGCTTTCATTAGAGATTTTGGTATTGATATATGTATCTGTGAAAAAAAACTGGATCAATTCGAATCATTTAATGATTTTTTTACTAGAAAACTGACTAAAGAGTCAAGACCTATAGATAGCGTATTAGGCTCACTAATATCTCCTGGTGATGGCAAACTTGTGGCTTATGATAATATTGACTTGAATAAATTAGTACAAGTTAAAGGTTATACGTATAGCTTTAACAAGCTTATCAATGACTCAAGATTAGTATCAAAGTTTTCAGAAGGTACCTGCCTAATTCTTCGACTCAGTCCAACGGATTGTCACAGGTTTAGCTTTATTGATAATGGTATATGTGAAGAAACAAAAAAAATAAAAGGTGATTATTATTCTGTGAATCCAATTGCACTAAAGTCAGTAACTGAGCTTTTCTGTAAAAATTTAAGAGAATGGAGCATTTTTCATTCAGATAATTTCGGTGATGTATTATGTATAGAAGTAGGTGCAACATTTGTGGGATCAATAATACAAACTTATGTTCCGGGAAAAAGAGTCAAAAAAGGTGATGAAAAAGGATATTTTAAATTTGGTGGCTCAACTACCATACTATTTTTTGAGAAGAGTAATGTAAAACTAGATGAAGATATAATTGATCAGACAAATAAAGGATATGAAACAAATGTAGTTATGGGCGAAAAAATAGGAGAAAAAGCAGTTAGATAATAATACAAACTTAGAAGTAACGATTCTAGGTCGGATTGTTCTTATTATGTGAAGGATGTACTACGAACTTATCACGCCTGTACGTTACTAGAGAGAGAAATCCAGGACTGGTTGATGACTAGATCCATAGTGCCAGACCTGCATGATATATAGACAAAGAACAACTCCAGCGAAAGCTATAATTTATAGATGAACTGACGAACAAAAGCCCTTTGTTATTTAGTCCAGTTTGGTGTAATATTAATCAAAAATTAAGGATGATTATTAATGATCGAAGAATCCCATAAGAATGGGAAAAAGTTAACATATCACATTCTCACTTACGGCTGTCAGATGAATGTTCGTGATTCTGAAATAATCTCGGGTTTACTTGATGGCATGGGTTATATAGAAGAAGCCGCGCTAGTAGAAGCTGACCTGGTACTATTTAATACTTGTAGTGTCAGGCATTCTGCCGAAAACAAGGTATATGGAAAACTGGGAGAAATCAATAAACTCAAGAAAAAGCACCCAAATCTTATTATTGCCTTCGGTGGCTGTATGGCTCAACTGCCTGGGGTTGTGACCAGGCTGAAAAGGCAGGGTGTCGACATCATTTTTGGAACCCATAATCTGCACGAATTACCCTATCTTATCGAACAGTTTCGAGCCACCCAAAAGAAAGTGGTACAGGTCTGGCAGCAACATGGGGAAGTTATTGAGTCACTACCTTCGAAACGCAAGGAAGGCATCAGTGCTTTCGTAAATATTATGTATGGGTGCAATAATTTCTGTAGTTACTGTATCGTTCCCTATACCCGAGGGCGGGAAAGAAGTAGGCATCCTCAGGAAATTATTACTGAAGTGATACAATTAGTCAATTCTGGCTATAAGGAAGTAACCTTTCTAGGGCAAAATGTTAATTCCTATGGTAAAGGTTTAAGTGAAAATTATGATTTTGCTGATCTCCTGGTGATGGCAGATAAAGTTGAAGGATTGGATAGAATTCGTTTTGCCACATCTCATCCCAAGGATATGTCTGATAAACTTATCGATACCATTGCCAATGGGGAGAAATTATGCGAGCACATTCATGTTCCTCTGCAAGCTGGAAGTAATACTATTTTACAAAAGATGAACCGTGGTTATACCCGTGATCATTATCTGAAACTAGTGGATAAGATGAGAGAACAAATACCCGGAGTTGCAATTACCAGCGATTTGATTGTGGGGTTCCCCGGAGAAACAGAGTCCGATTTTTTAGAAACTCTGGATATGGTGGAAAAGGTGAGATTTGATGCTGCCTTTACCTTCTTATATTCCATTCGCAGCGGCACCAGAGCAGCCCTAATGGATGATCAACTTGACCTAGATGTGAAAAAGAATAGATTGATTCGTTTAAATGAGCTTCAATATGGAATTGCGGCTGAATTGAATCGAACCCTGGAAGGTAGCATCCAGAATGTTCTGGTGGAAGGCATTAGTAAAACCAATGAGGATAAACTAACTGCCCGAACCCGAAATAATCGCATTGTTATATTTTCTGGTTCCAAAGACTTAATAGGAAAGTTAATAAATGTTAAAATAACTAAAGGAAAGACTTTTTCTGTATTTGCTGAAACAGTGTAACCTTAATTGCATCCGCAATCTTAATTGCGACCAACGGGAGCACCAGTAGTACCCGAAGGGTGGAGGGTGAAAACTAATAAAAAGATGAACGGGAGGAATAAAGAGTGACTACAGACGAAATTATTAAAATGGCCTTTGAATTAGGTGCAGCCATATCGCAATCCTCAGAGATTGATGCTCTGAAGAACATGCAGATTAGGCTTAGCGAGGACCAGGAAGCTTCCAGCTTGATTGCGCGCTATCAGGAAGCCAGAGCTAAGACTGACAACAAGCTGCAGGATGGCCTGCTGGTTACTCCTACAGAAGAGAACCACTTGGAAATATTGCAGCAACAGCTCAACACCAATCCGATGGTGCAAGAACTTATCCAGGTGCAGGAGAAATTTAATAATCTCATGCAGGGTGTGTATTTTGCCCTAAATCAGGCTATATCCGGTGAAGAATGCTCTTCCGATTGCGGTTCCTGCGGTGGCAGCTGCGGTATGTAGCTTATTCTGAAAATGAATTATCATAAGAAAGGCTTAGATTTACTAAGTCTTTCTTTGTATGCAGTTTAAATTATATTTCCCAGGGAGGTATTGTAAAAAGTGGCAGGTTATACGCCCATGATAGAACAATATTTGAGCATTAAAAAAGACCAGCAGGATTCAATTCTTCTCTTTCGCCTGGGTGATTTTTATGAGATGTTTTTTGAGGATGCCCAGATCGCTTCGAGGGAGCTGGAGATTGTTCTGACTGCCCGAGATGGAGGGGGCACGAAAATTCCAATGTGCGGGGTGCCTCATCATGCGGTTAATAACTACATAGCCCGTCTTATAGGCAAGGGGTACAAAGTTGCCATATGCGACCAGGTTGAAGATCCCAAACAAGCAATTGGTATCGTTAAACGGGAAGTTACCAGAATCATTACGCCGGGAACCATATTGGACGATATGATGCTGGATGAGGGCAGAAATAATTACCTGGCTGCAGTCATTGTTGTAGAAGAATTGATTGGCTTTGCCTATATTGATATTTCCACAGGATCTTTTTGGGTGACGGAGATGAGCGGTTCTGATAGCCAAGCCATTCTGGATAGCGAGTTACAGAGGGTGGAACCGGCAGAATGCCTTTTACCAGCAGCAAGTATCTTGGACTCTCTGTGGCAGGATGATTTCTCCCGCAAGGACATGTTATTTACGAGAATAAATGAAGGTATGACGACATTGGAAGAAGCCCGGCAAGTATTAATACAGCATTTCAGCGTAGCTAGCTTGGATGGATACGGGTTAAAGGATTATACCGCTGGAGTAATGGCAGCAGGAGCCATCATATCTTTTTTGTACAAAACGCAAAAATCGAGGCTAAATCATATTCAGAACATTTCCGTATATCAGAACAGAAGTTTCATGGAATTGGACGCTTTTACCCGCCGGAACTTAGAACTCACTTCTTCCCTCCGAGATGGAAGGAAGGAGGGATCCCTGCTGGCAATTCTGGATCAATGCCGTACCCCTATGGGTAAAAGGTCCATGAGAAAATGGGTGGAACAGCCTTTGATGGATATTGAACAGCTGAACCGGCGCTTGGATTCAGTGGAAGAATTGCTGAATGGACTGAAACTGCGTCAGGAAAGTCGCGAATTGCTGAATAAGATTTATGATCTGGAGCGGTTGGCGGGTAAACTGGGCAGCGGAATAGTAAGCCCGAGAGATTTGCTGGCTTTAAAGAATTCTCTGGGGGTACTCCCGGTCATTAAGGAAATATTAGGATACTGTAAGGGCTCTTTACTTTTGGAAATTGCTCAGCTTGACCCGCTGCTGGAGGTTTATGAAATCCTTGATAAGGCCATTCACGATGATCCACCCATGTCTATAAAAGAAGGTGGAATCATAAAAGAGGGTTACCATGAGGAAATTGATGAGTTTAAACGATTGGCTTCACAGGGAAAAACATGGCTGATTGATTTTGAAAATCGAGAAAAAGAACGCACCGGCATTAAATCGTTAAAAATAGGTTTTAACCGAGTATTTGGCTATTATATAGAAATCGGCAATAGCAATCGCACCTCGATTCCTCAGGATTACATAAGAAAGCAGACCCTGGTCAATGCCGAGCGTTTTATAAATGAAGAATTAAAGAACTATGAAGAAAAAATACTTGGCGCCAGGGAAAAACTATATGAACTGGAATATAACTGTTTCCTGGAAATACGCGACAATCTTCAAAACTATATATCATCTATCCTGGATAGCGCAGGTTCAGTAGCTGTTTTAGATATTTTGGCTTCCCTTGCCCAAGTGGCTTATCTTAATGATTATGTACGTCCGGTTTTAAGCCAGGATGGTAAAATTGAGATCAAAGCAGGACGCCATCCGGTGGTAGAAAAATCTCTGCAAGATGCACGATTTGTCCCTAATGATATTAAATTGGATAATCATACATATCGCTTTGCAATTATCACCGGGCCTAACATGGGTGGAAAAAGCACCTATATGCGGCAGACTGCTATTTTGACCATCATGGCGCAGATGGGTAGCTTTGTTCCTGCTGATGAGGCTAGAATTGGTATAGTAGACCGTGTTTTCACCCGCGTTGGCGCTTCGGACGACCTGGCTGCAGGTCAAAGCACATTTATGATGGAGATGCTTGAACTTGCCAAGATAATAAACAGCGCTAGTAAGAACAGCCTGGTTATACTTGATGAAATTGGTCGAGGGACAAGTACCTATGATGGTTTGAGTATAGCCCAAGCAGCTAGTGAATTTATACACGATAAAATCGAGGCTAAAACTCTTTTTGCAACCCATTACCACGAATTGACGCGTTTGGCAGACAGCCGTTCGGGTATCTTCAACCTATCTGTATCGGTACTGGAATCCGGGGAAGTGGTTAGCTTCCTCAAAAAGGTATTGCCAGGCAAGGCTGACAAGAGTTATGGCATCCATGTGGCCAAATTGGCAGGGATTCCGAACAGTATTATTACCAGGGCCTATGATATTTTGGGCGGTCTGGAAATAGATGAAGGTCATAAACCGAAGTCTGGACTTGAACAAATGAGCCTTTTTCAAGATGATAGAAACATGGTTCTGGTTGAACTGGAACAGCTTAATATAGATAGTCTTAGTCCTCGTGATGCATTAATGACATTGTACCGGTGGAAAGAACATGCAGGAAAGTAGGGGGGTATGGTTAAATGTTGATAGGTATTGATGTCGGCGGAACTTTTACCGATGGGGTTTTATTCGATGGGCAGGCAGTAGTCACCTCGGTAAAACAACCTACTGATCAGCAAAACTTGAAGACCACGCTGCTAAAGGTCTTGGATGATTTGTTGACAGCTTCAGCTGGGGCGAAAATTCACAGAATTGTTTTTAGTACTACTCTGGTAACCAACCTGCTGGCTACCGATAGTGGGGATAAAACAGCTTTGCTCTTGTTGCCTGGGCCGGGATTACCATTAGATACTTACCGTTTATTTAATGATACCTTTTTCTTAAAAGGAAGCGTTGATTTTAGAGGTCGGGAACTAGAAGCTATTGACAAGGCAGAGGTGGAAAAGGCGGTCGATGCTATTAAAGTGCGGGGTATCAAAAAAATCGCGGTAGTTGGTAAATTCTCCAACCGTAATAGTAGTCAGGAGCAAGAGGTTCGCAAAATTATAATGAAAAGGGATCCTCAGATGGAAGTAGCCATTGGCAGCGAGACAGCTGGGCAGCTTAATTTTCTCCGTCGAATAGTGACCACCTATTATTCGGTGATGACCCAATCAACCTGGGAGGATTTTGCCAGCGAGATAGAAAAGGCATTGGCTGAGAGAGGAATTCAAACACAAGTTGATATTTTAAAGGCAGATGGAGGCACCATGCCTCTACAAATATCGCGCTCCAAGCCCTGTGAGACGGTTTTTACCGGTCCTGCTGCCAGTACTATGGGGGGGAAAGCTTTGACTATGAATCCCAAGAATTCAGTAGTACTTGATATTGGTGGCACGACTGTAGATATATCGCTCTTAATAGGTGGACATCCTCTGTATGCGTCTAAGGGTGCCACTATTCAAGGGCATTATACTCACATCAACGCATTTTCGGTGCGTTCTATCCCCATGGGGGGAGATAGTCCCATAAGTATTGACCAGGGCAATATTAATGTTCTGAGCAGACGAAGGGGAGCCGCGGCCTGTTTTGGAGGAGATTATCCTACCGTTACCGATGTTTTCAATCAGAAATACCAACTCGGGATTGGGGTGGCGCTGCAATCAAGCCAAAAACTAGCTGAGCTTATTAAAGGTACTGGAATTGATATGGAAACGCTGTGCCGAGCGGTAGAGGATACAGTATTTAATCGCATTCAGGAAGCCATCCAGGAGATGTTCATGGAATGGGAAAATGAGCCAGCCTACCGGGTATGGGAGGTAGTTCATGGTCGTAAGTTCGATGTAGAGGAGCTTATAGGAATAGGCGCTGCTTCGGCAGCAATTGTACCGGGTCTGGCTGGGCGTATGCAAGTAGAGTGCAGAATACCCAAATATGCAGCGGTTGCAAATGCTCTGGGGGCCTGTGTTGCTCGTCCCACTTTGGCATTACAGGTTCATATAGATACTCAGAATAAGGTTTTCGCCATAGATCAGGATGGTTTAAGCGGCAGTATCCCAGCAGGACGATCCTTTCAAATGAAAGATGCTAAAGAGCTAGCTCAGCATCATTTAGTAGAGATTGCGAAGTCCAGAGGCATGGAGCAGTATGCTGGGGAGGCCGAATTTTACCTGGAAGAACAGTTTAATGTAATCAGAGGATGGGATACTGTGGGGAAGATATTTGACGTAGGGGTACAAATATCACCCGGCTTTATTGAAGAATATCAGGGGGTGAGCAGATGAAACCAACCGGCTTAATCTTTTTTCCGGCTTTTGACTGGGCTATATCTCCAACCCATCCCGAAAGGGAGGAACGGCTTCTTTACACGCGCGATCAGATATTTGAAGAGGGCATTATGGATCTGCCTCAGATCAGGGAATATAAACCGCGCATGGCGGAGAGAAAAGATATTGCCCGGGTTCACTTTTGTGTTCCTGACGTTGATGCGCAGATAACGGAGGCTCACCTGGTATCAGCTGGATCATCTCTGGTTATAGCTGATGCGGTAATGAAGGGTGAGGTGAAGAATGGTTTTGCTTTAGTGAGACCACCCGGTCATCATGCCATGACGGTAGCGCATGGAAATCGAGGCTTTTGCAACATAAACAATGAAGCGATCATGGTTGAATACCTGCGCAAGAAATATGGCCTGCGTAAGATTGCGATTGTGGATACGGATGTACACCATGGAGATGGAACCCAGGAAATGTTTTGGCATGATCCCGATATTCTGTTTATATCTTTTCATCAGGACGGCAGAACTCTGTATCCGGGAACTGGCTTTATTGAGGAGTTAGGAGGACCGTTGGCTTATGGCTCAACTATTAATATCCCCCTGCCGCCACGCACGACCGATATGGGAATTCATTATGTGCTCGATAATCTGGTCTTGCCAATCTTAGATGAATTTAAGCCTGAACTGGTAGTGAATTCTGCCGGTCAGGATAACCATTACAGCGACCCTCTGGCTAATATGTGCTTTTCAGCCCAGGGCTATGCGATCCTTAACAGCAAATTAGCCCCGGACATCGCAGTGTTAGAAGGAGGTTATTCAGTCGAAACGGCTTTGCCCTATGTAAACATGGGTATAATCATGGCCATGGCCGGGATAGACTACTCTAATCTCAGAGAGCCCGATTACTCTCCGACCCGTTTCAAAGAATCCTCCCAGAACATGCAATATATAGAGAAATTGGTAGCGACCCAGCTGGCCAACTTCAGGCAGCGGGAAGAAGTTATCGCCCGGAACCGACTGGAACACAAAAAGATGTACACCTATTACAAAAGTATATTCTATGACACCGATGGCATTCATGAGGAACAATCCACCCAGTTACGCATGTGTGAACACTGTGCAGGTTACCGGGTAATAGAATCCAGCGCGCAGCATCCCAGGTGGGGTTTAAATCGGGTATACTGCCTAAGCGTACCCAGCTACGGCTGCCCTGATTGCCAGGCAGAGGCTCAAAAGCTTTATGAAGATATGACCGGAAGTCGCAATAAGTATAACTATGTATATTTACAGGACCGGGTCAAAGATGTATATAAGTCATTGGAATCTGCCCTCAGTTTGGAAACGGTTTTATAAGATGGCAATTAAGCTTCTGGATGATAGGCTGATTAATAAAATTGCCGCTGGCGAGGTTGTTGAAAGACCGGCTTCGGTGGTAAAGGAATTGGTAGAGAATGCTATCGATGCAGGCAGCAGCAGGATTGCCGTAGTTATTGCCGGAGGCGGAATCGATCGGATTGAAATTGCGGATAATGGGGCGGGGATTGCTGCTACTGATGTAGCTCTGGCTTTTCAACGTCATGCTACCAGTAAAATATCTGACGAATCGGATCTGCTACGCATTCATACCATGGGTTTTAGAGGAGAAGCTTTGCCTAGTATTGCATCCGTTAGCAGGATAGAATTATACAGCCAATGTGAATCGTGCGCTGGAACTAGAACTTTTTTGGAAGGTGGTAAGGTTAAGGAGATTGAGCCTTATCCTACTGCCCCAGGAACCAAGATTATTGTTCGGGATATTTTTTTCAATACCCCGGCACGCAAAAAGTTTTTAAAATCCACCGTAAGCGAGGGTATTCATATCCATGAAATAATAACTAAACTTGCTCTGTCCCGTCCGGATATTTCATTTTCCTTCTCAAATGAGAAAAAGCTTTATTTTAAGACGCCGGGGAACGGCAATCACCCTTCGGGTACGCCTGATGTTCGCTATGGCTCACAATTAAGGTTGCTTCGGGATACGGTGATTTCTATCTACGGTCAGGATTTTGCCTCCAACTTTATTGATATAGAGTGGGAGGGAGAAAACTATTCTTTGCATGGTCTCATTTCCAAACCGGAATTTCGGCGGATGAACCGTAAGAACCAGTTTTTTTATATCAATAATAGGTTTATAAAGAGTCCCATGTTAGCAAGGGCTGTGGATGAAGGCTACCGAGGCCGCCTGCTCTCGCGTGAATACCCGGCGGTTATTCTGTTTCTCACGGTTGATAGTAATGAGGTGGATGTAAATGTACATCCCCAGAAAACAGAAATCCGTTTCCGAGATGAAAAAACTATTTTCCACATGGTCAGTCGGGGAATTCGAGATAGACTAGAGAAACCCTCGTTTTCAGATAGTAGCGCAATTACGGACTTAGAATCTACATTTCATTCCCTAACCAGTCGGGGAACTGCTGATAAATCTGCCTATGTAAACTATATGGCTTCAGAAGTTGATATGGTGAGTGATCAGAAATTATCTTTTGGTGATGCTGGTTTAACAACAGCCAGAATTGAAGTGGACAGAGTGATTCCTACCGAGTTGGCTCCAGATACTAGCGAATATGCTGTTATTGGACAATGCTTTAATTCCTATATCCTGTTGGAAAAAGACGAAACCCTCTGGGTGGTAGACCAGCATGCTGCCCATGAAAGAATAAATTTTAACCGTTTGCTGGAAAGTAGTTCTATGGCCTCTGATTCTCAATTATTGGCGTTTCCGCTCGCTTTTGACCTCTCTACAGCTCAGATGGATCGGTTGGAAGTGAAAATGGAAATGCTCCAGGAGATAGGTTTTGATATTGAAGCGTTAGGTTCTAATGCTGTTGTTATCAGGTCGGCTCCAACTCTTCTGCGGGGACAGGAAATTGAGGTCATCAAAGAGATATTGGACCTCAATGAGGATGAACGTCCTGCAGATCTAAAAAAAGAGATTTTTGCCATGATAGCCTGTAAGCATTCGGTTAAAGCAGGGCAGAGCTTAAGCCGGCAGGAAATGGCTGCTATAATAAACGATCTGCTCCAAGTAGATGATTACAACAACTGCCCTCATGGCAGACCAACGATAATTCAGTTGAGCCATCAGGAATTAGATAAACGTTTTAAAAGGAAATAATAATGAAATATATTGTTACTACTCCCCAGTCCGTAGCCAGCGTAAACGAGACCATGGCACAGTTTATAAAGGAAAGCCAGCTGGAATATATTCCTCGCCGTAGCAGCAGCCTGGCAAAACTGGCCGCAGAACATGGCGCAGAAGGGATTATAGTTTGGGAAACAGAAGGGCCGATTCTTTATGTTGAAAATGAGAAGTTGTTTTTTCATCCTAGTATGGCCAAGGTCAGGATTGCCGAATATCGCAAAAAGGGTCGGGAAGACTTATTGATTAAAGCTTGCCAATTGAACCAGGAAGACAGTTTTCTAGACTGTACCTTGGGGATGGGTGCAGATGCTATTGTGGCTGCCTATTTTAGTAAGACCGGTAAAATTACCGGTCTGGAATACCAAACCGCAGTTGCCCATGTAATAGGTTGGGGCATGAAACTTTACCATGGGAATATGGCGTGGTTGAATCAGGCAATTAACAGAGTAGAGGTAATTAATAGTGATCATAAAGAGTTTTTGCGCCAGCAAGGTGATCAGTCTTATGATATTGTTTACTTTGATCCTATGTTCACCAAGCCTATTTGGCGCAGTCAAGCTATTTCACCCCTGAGGAAATTAGCTAATCATGATGCTCTTAATAAAGATACTATTCAGGAAGCCTGTCGCGTAGCCCGAAAACGCGTAGTACTGAAAACCTTGCTTGAAGGTGTCGAAATTGAAAGGCTGGGATTCCAAAAAGTACTAGGGAGCAAGCATAACCCCATCGCGTATGGGGTCATAATAGTAAACTAAACAAAAGTTTATGTCGTAACACAGGAGAGTTTTATGTTGAAATTAGCTGCATTGGTGGGTCCAACATCTGTCGGTAAAACAGAGCTATCCATAAGCCTGGCGCAAGAATTAAAAGGGGAAATTATATCCTGCGATTCAATGCAGGTCTACAAAGGTATGAATATTGGCACTGCTAAAGCCAGCATTGCAGAGCTAAGTATGGCGTCCCATCATTTAATTAACATTGTGGACCCTGATGTTATTTTTACCGTAGCAGACTACCAGAAGTTGGCTCAGCAGGAAATCAGAAGCATTACTGAACGGGGAAAAATTCCTATTCTAGTAGGAGGAACCGGACTATATTACCAAGCTGTGGTAGATGATTATGACTTTTTTCCTATAGAATCCAAAGAGGCAGTGCGTTGTAAATGGGAACAGGCATGTCTGGAAAATGGAATTGATTATCTGTATGAGCAGCTCCTGTTGGTTGATAGGGAGTATGCCTTGAAAATCGGGCCTAATGATAAAAAGCGAATGATAAGGGCTCTGGAAGTTCATGACCTGACTGGCCAAGCCTTCTCTGATTTTCAGACCAGGAATCGTTTTGCCTATAATCTTTCGGTAGTAGGACTTTTCCTGGAAAGAGACCAGCTCTATGCTCGTATTGAGGAAAGAGTCGACAAAATGATAGCTGACGGCTTGGTTGAGGAAGTTGCAGAGCTAAGAGAAAAGGGATATGATTTATCCCTTAATTCTATGAAGGCTCTGGGCTATAAGCAGATTTACTGTTATCTGGAAGGTATGATTACCTGGCAGGAGACACTGCAGGATATTAAGAGGGAGACCCGTCGTTATGCTAAGAGGCAATATACCTGGTTTAATAAAGACAAACGCATACAGTGGATTAATGTAGCAGATTATTCTAACCCAGCTATCCTGGTGAAAAAAATTTATAATCTTATGGAAGGACAATTATATAGTATGTAGAATATAAATAGGTATTGTTTATGACATTTATGGAAAAATAAATAAATAGGGGGATTTACCTTTATGACCAAGAACCAGTTTAATCTACAAGATGCCTTTCTGAATCAGGTAAGGAAGGACAAAATATTGGTTACAATTTTCCTTGTAAACGGATTTCAATTAAAAGGTTTGGTTAGGGGTTTTGATAACTTTACAGTTATTGTCGAGTTAGAAGGGCGGCAACAGCTTGTGTACAAGCATGCCATATCAACGGTTGCACCTCTTAAGCCTATAGGAGTTATTAATATGGATGCTAGGAATGAGGATGAATAGCCTTGGATTTCCTGGAGTACTATGATCGATACAATTCTTGTTAAGTTCTCGTCGATATCAGGTCAACGGGAGCTTAATTATCTGATTTCTATCTGAGCCAGCACTTTGATCTATTTATTATAAAAGATTACTCGGATTTGATTAAAGGTTTGGTAAGTAAATATTCATAAAATTAAAAAGCTTGGGTGCAATTAATCCATCTACTGAGGTGGTTTTACTTTAATTTGCACGCACCGACCCGGTTGCTCTCTTACGCTCGCAAAATCGCCACACTCAAAATGCCTCCCTATATAGTCACAAGCAAAAGACATGTAATGAAAATAACTAAATTGCGAATGATATTAGTTATAGTAGGATATCGAGTTGTTAACGCTTGTGAGGAGGTAGATTATGAACATAAGTGAGCCTATGGGTAGAGTGGCATCTCAATTGAAAAAATTTAAAGAAAAGATCTCATATCAAGACATCTTAGGCATTCTGATGGGATCTTTTATACTTGCTCTTTCCATAGAAGTGATTCTGGTTCCGGCTCACATTTTGACTGGAGGGGTCACCGGGATTGCTATTATACTTAAGTTTCTTGTCGGTGTTGACATCTGGGTGTGGTACATAGGTCTTAACATACCAATTTTTATTATGGGATATAAATTCATTAGTAAGCGATTTGCTCTTTACAGTCTCATAGGAATGCTCGCCCTAACGCTATTTCTGAGGATTACTCAGAACTGGCATTTGGATCTGGGAATAAACAATCTGCTGTTATCGGCCATACTAGGGGGAGTTCTTTCAGGCTTAGGCAGTGGAATCTGCTTGCGTAGTAAGGGTTCGTCCGGGGGCATGGATATTATAGCGGTGATCATCAGTAATTTTTGGGGGTATAATTTCGGCAGCATTTTTTTCTCAATTAACCTAATAATACTGGGAGTTTTTCTTTTTGCCTCAAATATTGAATTGACCCTTTTTTCGGCTATATCCATGTATGTAAGCAGCAAAGTAGTAGACAACGTGCAGACAGGGTCCAATCTGAGCAAAACAGCTATGATAGTTTCCGAACAATGTACGGATATAGCTGCGGAAATCCTTCATAATCTGAATCGTGGGTGTACTTATCTGGCTGGACGGGGAGCCTACACCGATAAAACCAGGGACATCATTATGGTTACCGTAGCTAGGACCCAACTGCCACGCTTAAAAGAAATTGTATTTCAGATTGATTCCCAAGCATTTATTACTATCAATGAAACTATTGAAGTTTTGGGTAAGGGCTTCAAGAAGAGCGGTCCAGAGTTTTAATTTGCAACAAGTAGATGCACAGGTTATAGAAGCAATCAGTGTCACCACTTTGATCTATTTTTCATATATATAGTTTAGATTAAATAAAAGTGGTGGTAGGAATGGAAATATCAATGAAGTTTAAAACTGTTGCGAATGATAGCCGGGGGGTTGCTGCAGATCCAGAGGTGGCTCCGCTATCATTTGCCCGCACCGACGCATTTAATGAGCTGGAACAGCTAATTGGCCTGAAACAGGTGAAAAGAAACATTGCTGAAGTGACCGCTTTTTCTTTGATTCAAAAACAGAGAGCCCAAAAACAGCTGAAAGCGTGTCCTACAGTTCTGCATGCGGTTTTTAAAGGAAATCCAGGAACCGGTAAAACTACGGTGGCCAGGATACTGGGCAGGATATTCCATGATATTGGGGTTTTAGGCAGAGGACATCTGGTAGAAGCTGAAAGAGCTGACCTGGTTGGAGAGTACATTGGTCATACGGCACAAAAGACCAAAGAGATCATTAAGAAATCCATGGGAGGAATCCTCTTTGTGGATGAAGCTTATACCTTAGCTCAGGGAGGAGAAAAGGATTTTGGTAAAGAGGCAATTGCCACCTTGGTCAAAAGTATGGAGGATAATCGTGATAATCTTATTGTTATCCTGGCCGGTTATTGCAGTGAAATGGATTTTTTCCTAAAATCTAATCCGGGTCTTAGGTCACGATTTCCAGTACAGATTGATTTTACGGACTATGATAATGATGAGCTTTTTCGAATTGCATTGCAAATGTATTGTGAAAGGGATTATGAACTCAGTAATAAATGCCGCTGGAAACTAAAGTGTAATTTAGATGATTTTACTAAAAATCGCCATCCGCATAGCGGCAATGCTCGGTATGTACGCAATCTTGTTGAAAAGTCCATCAGGTTGCAGGCCCTGCGAATTGTGGATAAGGAGTATCTAACCCGCAAGGATTTGATGATGATTGAAGAAGTTGATTTGCCAAACGGTTTGATAAAATAGGGTTCCCCTCAAATGCTATACTTGCCCGTTGTTCTATATTTATGAAATCTTTTCAAACTTTTATAATAATTAAAATCCCAATAAGAATATGCTAACTGTACACAAAGGCAAAATCGCTGCTATGAAATAGTTAAATGTTAAGAAGCCAGATTTGGAACTGTGGCAGGCATTATGTAGATCTTCACCAAAATAGTTAAGGATTAATGGATGACGGAGACTGGTACGATGAGGAACCGTATCGTTGCTATGGGATATTATGAAAATATTAATGTGAATGTCTATGATGTATATCCGGTTTGTGCAGATGTGTATGTTCCGTCGATTCATGAGCATGACTGTGCGTGTGATATTCGCTTTCTGGTATCTGATTCTCGTTATGATAATGATTGTGGTGGCTATCATAATGATTATGCCTGTGATTATGATCCGCGGTTGTATGTATATGACTATGCCCGTGATTTTCAAAGAGCAGAAGTACGACGCCAACTACAATTATTAGAGCAGAAATAAAAAATAGTTTTCCTTGTGATTCATTAAATATGGATAGAGCAATAATTGACCCAATAAATGGGGCAGTACTAAATAATGCACTTGTTCTAGCCGCTCCAAGCGCTCTCATTGCTTTAATAAATAGAAAAATGCTCATGCCATAGCTTAAAAATCCCAATATCATAGTTGGAAATATCATTTTAATTAAAGGGAATGGACTACCAAAAGTGAATCCAAGTACTAAAGAAAAGCTACCTGCACATAGCCCTTTAATTATTACAATAGTCATTGGATCTTTAAGCGAAATTTTACAGGTAAAGTTGTTATCAATTCCCCAGAATATGCAGGCTATAATAATACCTAATGCACCCCAGGAAAAACCCCACGGTGCGGTTGGATTCAAAGAGAGTAATATACTTCCCAAAGTAATGAGTAATATGGAAGACCACACTCGCTTATCAGCAGATTCTTTAAAAACAAGAATTGCAATTAGAGAAGTTGCGACACTTTCGAAATTTAAAAGAAGTGATGCAGTAGCCCCAGGGGTTGCTTTTAAGCTAAACATTAAAAGAATAGGAGCAAGCACGCCACCTGATATTACTGCGATGGCAAGCCAGGGGATATCACTTCCATTAATATGTGCTTCGTCGATCAAATCACTGTATTTAAAATGCAGAAGCAATTTTAGAAGAGCTAAGCCAATGCCACTTCCAAGGTATAAAAATGAAGCCATAAAAATCGGATCAATTCTGGTTAGTAACAGTTTAGATATAGGAGCGCTTGCTCCAAATAGAATTGCAGCTAAGATAGCATATAGCGCTGGTGTAAATTCTTTCTTAAATATACGTACCCACCCCCATAGATTGTTAGTCCTATCATATCAGTATACCGATTATAGTATTATCAAATTAACAATTGCTACACATCAAAAAGATTATACGACATTATTGGTAAACTTGATAAAAAAAGTAATTTCGTTTAACATATGCATGTAAGATGAATCTTGCGTGAAACTTAGTCAGAAGACTAAGCTTATTTCAAATCAAATTCGCGTTAGAATAATGATAGTTTAATAACTATAAAATTAAACCATGAAGGTTTGGCCTCTTATTAATTAAGAAGCTGAAGTTTCGTGGTTTTTTGTTTTTTATTATGAAAGGGCAGGACGTTGTGAATGATGTAATTTACCTGGGGAAAAAAGTAATACAGTTCGTTTTGGTTATCGTTCTGTTGTCCATCATTGTTTTTTATATGTCCAGATTGTCACCGGGCGATCCTCTGATGTCTTATTACGGGGATGGCGTTGAAAGGATGAATACTGCCCAAAAACTGGAGGCCATGGACAAGCTGGGATTGAACGCCCCTATATATAAGCAATATATAGACTGGCTAGCGAATGCGGCTCATGGCGAATACGGTATATCTTATAAATACAAACAGGACGTTACGGTCGTAATTGGAGATGTATATAAAAATACCATTATTCTCGGTGGACTTGCGTATACATTGAACTTTTTATTAGCTCTGCTTTTGGGGATTTTTTGCACTTTACATGAGGACCAGACGATCGATAAAATCATCTGCAAAGTGGGGGTTGTAACCAGCTGTATTCCATCATTTTGGGTATCGTTGCTGCTGATCTTGATTTTTAGTATTAATTTAGGAATATTACCTTCCAGTGGTGCCTATGCACTGGGGCAATCGAACAATCTAACCAGCAGGATAGGGCATCTGGTATTGCCTTTAACGGTGCTGGTATTAAGCCACCTCTGGTATTACACCTACATGATTCGCAATAAATTAGTTGAAGAAATCAGACAGGATTATGTGTTGTTATGCAAAGTTAAGGGTTTGAATAAAAAGCAGATTGTTTATAAACATTGCTTGAGAAATATTATGCCATCCTATATTACCATCATGGCCATATCTGTTCCTCATATTTTAGGAGGAACTTATGTAGTTGAAAAAGTTTTTTCTTATCCGGGACTTGGCTCGCTCTGTTTTGAGAGTGCTAAATATCATGATTATAATATGCTGCTGGTGCTCTGCTTAATAACCGGAATACTGGTTGTTTTCGTAAATATGCTGGCCCAGGTGATTAACGACAAAATAGATCCCCGCATGAAACATGATCGGAGTGAGATTGATTGGAACTGCAATACGGCGACTTCGATATAGTTGGCGAAAATTATCTTGCCGAAAAGATAAATGTAACCAAAAAAACAAGTTTCCTAAAATCGCTGCAGGAAAAACCCTATATATCGATGGGGGTATTGCTGATCATAATCATGGGATGCGCATTTTCCGGGGTAACGATGAATCATCAGCCGACATATATGGATTTGAGAAATATTAATGCAGCTCCTAACCGCACTTTTTACTTCGGGACAGATTCTTTAGGCAGAGATATATTTTCTATGATCTGGTATGGCGGCAGAATATCTTTGTTTATCGGTATTTTGGCTACCGTCATATCTACTTCCATTGCCGTGGTATATGGCAGCATCAGTGGTGTAGCGTCTGAATTAATAGATGATATGATGATGCGATTTACTGAAATCGCCCTGAGTATACCATCCATTCTGATTATCATTTTCATTCAAGCCATGATAGGACAATCCAATCCGTTATCCATATCAATTGTTATTGGGATAACCAGTTGGATGAATATTTCAAAAATTGTGCGCAGTGAAGTAAGGCAAATTAGAAACAGTGAATATATCCTGGCCGCTAAATGCGCAGGGGGAAAATTCTTTTACATATTAAAACGGCATCTTCTCCCTAACTTCATTTCAGCCATCATGTTTATGGTTGTAATGAACATAGGATCGGCCATTGCCACCGAATCCACCTTGAGTTTTTTGGGAATCGGACTGCCCATTGAAATTATTTCCTGGGGCAGCATGCTTTCGTTGGCGGAGAAAGCCTTGCTCTCAAATTATTGGTGGATTATCTTGATTCCCGGAGTATTCCTGGTAGTTACTTTGTTTTGCATCACCAATATAGGTGATTATGTGCGCAAGAAAAACAATAAAGAATTTAGCAACTTATAAGACAAGTCAGTGCTGCATTTATTAGATCAAAAATAATCGCTGTTGTACCTGATAAAGCTCTTAATAATTCTTATACGGAAAGGGGATAGATAGTTTAGATTGTAAGTCAGGGTTTAGGGCTAGAGGAGAAAAAATATTCAGGGGGGAAGATGATGAAAGTTAACAAAAGGTTGATTTTAGGTTTGGCATTGCTAATGGGCATACTTCTAATGGCAGGCTGTGGAGGAGCTGCAAAAAAGACCTCGGACGCTGCCAAGGAAACGGTCCTGGTTTACGGCAGCGGGGATTATAGCAGTATTAATCCAGCTTTATATGAACATGGCGAAATAAACTCCCTTATTTTTAGCGGACTGACGGTTCATGATAAAGACAATAAGGTGATTCCGGATCTGGCCGAAAGCTGGACCCTTGATAAAGCGACCAATACCTATACTTTTAAGCTGCGTAAAGATGTTAAATGGCATGACGGCCAACCTTTTTCTGCTGAAGACGTGAAGTTTACTTTGGAAACCATTATGAATCCCAAAAATGCTTCGGAAATAGCCTCCAACTATGAAGACATTACTAAGATAGAAGTGGCAGACAATACGACGTTGAAAATAACCTTAAAGGCACCCAATGTAGCCATGCTGGATTACTTGACCATCGGCATCTTGCCTAAACACCTGCTGGAAGGAAAAGATATTGCGACCGATAAATTCAATCAGTTTCCCATTGGAACCGGCCCATACAAAATGGCCAGCTGGGACAAGGGCCAGAGTATTACCCTGGTAAAAAACAAGGATTTCTATATAAAAGAACCGAAAATTGATAAAGTGATCTTTAAAATCGTCGAAGACACCAAAGCCCGAGCCCTGCAATTAAAATCCGGAGAATTAGATTTGGCACAAGTTACACCCCAGGATTTGAACCAGTTTGAAAACAATAAGGCTTTTACGGTCTATAACATGAAAACATCAGACTACCGGGGTATTATGTATAATTTCAACAATCCATTGTTTAAAGTGAATCGGGAATTACCCAATGCTTTAAGCTACGCCATTGATCGCCAAGCTATTTTGGATAGTGTCCTTTTAGGCCATGGCAAAGTAGCCTATTCACCTATTCAGGTCGGGGAATATAACAATCCCGCTATGGAGAAATTTGACTATAACCCGGCTAAAGCGAAAGCAGAATTGGAAAAAGCGGGTTGGAAGCTCGGTCAGGATGGCATCTATGCCAAGAATGGCACGAAATTATCATTTACCGTGGTCTGCAAGGAAGGAGACAGGGTCAGAGCCGACATAGCCAATATCTGTGTCCAACAGTTTAAAGCCATTGGCGTGGACATGAAGGTTGCGGTACAGTCCAAAATTGATTGGGATAATCAGGACGCCTATCTGATTGGTTGGGGAAGTCCTTTTGATCCGGATGACCATACTTATAAGGTTTTTGGAACCGGAAAAGGTAATAATTACAGCAGCTATTCCAATGCCAAGGTTGATGAGTTATTAACTAAAGCCAGAGAAACCGATGTAAAAGCAGATAGATTAAAATATTATCAAGAATTCCAAACCGAATTGACCAAGGATATGCCCTATACCTTTATTACCTATATTGATGCCTTGTATGTGGCCAAGCCGAATCTACAGGGGATAACCCCGGAAACAGTTTTAGGCCATCATGGTGTGGGCATATTCTGGAATGTTACTGACTGGACAATTCAGTAAGAACATAATTTAACCACAAAGGAGCTGCCGGCTCCTTTGTGGTTTTTGAGAAACGGGTGGAGATATGAGCAATTTATTAGAAGTGAATCATTTGGCGGTTAGCTTTAGCACTGAAGAAGGCGAAGTGCAGGTGGTAAGAGATGTTTCATTCTCTCTGAAAAAAGGGGAAACCTTAGCCATACTGGGAGAATCAGGCTGTGGTAAATCAGTATTATGCAAAAGCATTTTACGCATCCTGCCCGAGAATGGTTCAATAAAAAGCGGTGAAGTTATCCTTAATGGGGAGAATATGACCAAGCTATCGCCCAAGTCCATGGATAGGGTGAGAGGCAAAGAGATTTCGATGATCTTTCAAGACCCTATGACTTTGTTAAATCCTACCATTACTATTGGCAAACAGATTATGGAAGCGGTGCTCATTCATCAAAAGATCAGCAAAAGTGCAGCCAAAAAGAAAAGTATCGAATTGATGGAACTGGTCGGGCTGGATGATGCCGAAAATAGGCACGCTCAATATCCGCATCATTTTTCCGGGGGAATGAGACAAAGAAGTGTTATTGCTATTGCCCTGGCCTGCAATCCGAAAGTGTTAATTGCCGATGAACCAACCACTGCTTTGGACGTGACTATCCAGGCGCAAATATTGGAACTCATTCAGGAAATACAAGCCAAAACTGGCATATCGATCATTTTTATTACCCACGATTTAGGCGTAGCTGCTCAATTAGCCCAAAGGATCGCAGTCATGTATGCCGGCAAGATTGTCGAGATAGGTACCGCTCAAGATATTTTTTACGATCCCCGCCACCCCTATACCTGGGGATTAATGTCTTCTTTACCTAAAATAGATTCCGATGAGGGATTATTAAATTGCATATCAGGAATGCCCCCCAATCTATTGCACCTGCCCCGGGGAGATGCTTTTGCCCAAAGGAATAAATATGCCTTGAAGATAGACTATCTAGCTGAACCTCCCATGTTTAAAATCAGCGCCACCCATAGTGCCGCAACCTGGCTTTTGCACCAGGATGCTCCGAAAGTACAGCCACCGGTAAGATTTCAGGGGCTGTAAAGGAATAGTTTATTTCTTTACAGTCCCTCAGTTTCTGGAGTGAAATGTAGTGAAGACTGAAAAATTATTGGAAGTAAAGAATTTAAAGCAGTATTTTAAGCTAGCTAGAAATACCCTTATTAAAGCAGTTGATGATATATCTTTCGATATCTATAAAGGCGAGATATTGGGTTTGGTGGGTGAATCCGGCTCAGGAAAATCCACAACTGGCCGAAGCATTATTAATATCTATCAACCCACCGGGGGAGAAATATATTATAGAGGAAAACTTATATCAGATCCTAAAACTTATAGGGCGGAAAAGACATTTATTTATAGAAATATGCAAATCATCTTTCAAGACTCAACGTCATCCCTCAACTCACGGATGACAGTAAAAGAAATTATTGAGGAGCCGCTTATAATTCAAAAATTATATAAGAAGAAAGAAGAACGCAGTGAAAAGGTTTACGAGCTTTTAAATTTAGTGGGACTGGATAAAATCTATCTGGACCATTACCCTTATGAATGTTCAGGGGGACAGCGACAACGGGTAGGAATTGCCCGGGCGCTTAGTCTTGATCCCGAATTCATCATCGCAGATGAACCGATTGCATCTTTAGATGTTTCTATCCAAGCTCAAATTATCAATTTATTTAAAAAACTTCAACACGAGAACGGCCTGACTTGTTTATTTATTTCCCATGACCTAGCCATGGTAAGGTATGTCTGCGATCGAGTCGGCGTTATGTATCATGGAAAAATTGTTGAGTTGGCCGAAACCAAGGAGTTATATCGCAATCCGATTCATCCTTACACTAAGGCATTGTTCTCATCAATACTTGTTCCTGATCCAGATAGTGCCAGGGAGAGAATTCGTATAAAACATAATTTGAGTATCGGTGCTAATTCAGAAGAAAATAATCGGTTGTTCGAAGTATCAGAAGGTCATTTTGTGTATGGTTGTTACCGGGGTAGAAATTTCATCTAACGGTTTACTGATAATCGATCAGGTTGCAAGCCTTGTGGATTGTGGATAAGGATTATCTAAACCGTAAGGATTTGATGATGATAGAAGAAGATGATTTGCCAAGTGGTTTTATAAAATAGTATGATTTCAGATATGCTCTTAAGTATATTATAATATAGAAGGAAATTGTTTAATAAGTGGGGGGAGTTTAATGAGTTTATTTGAAAAGGAATATAATCAACCTAAATGTCCTGAATGTGATAGTGATTTGCTTTACCAGGAAGCATATTTAAAAGCAAGAACCTACCAAATACACGCTGACGGAGTACCTGGAACAATTAACTTGACTCCCAATACTCCAGAAGTGCTAGAATTTAAGCACCTGGTTTGTGGTCGTTGCAATCAATCTTATCAAATTAAATATGATAAAAATAACCGGATAAATAGAGGCTCAAAATCCTAGGAAGAAAGTGGTGTAAAAATATTTGGATGGCTTAACTTTGATACGCCAGGCGGAGGAGTCTTTGCGTGGCGTTTTTAATTTATTTGAGGAAACATCTTATTATAATCAGGAGAAGATACTTAAAGCCTTCCAAGGACATAAGGTAAGAGATAGCTATTTTAATTCATCCACCGGCTATGGTTATGGAGATATAGGCAGAGACGAATTAGAAGCTATCTACGCAGAAGTGCTGGGAGCTGAAGATGCCATGGTTCGCTCTCAAATTGTTTCGGGTACTCATGCCATATCGGCCTGCCTTATGGCCCTTTTGAGGCCTGGTGATGAAATGATTTCCCTCTTAGGAAGTCCTTACGATACCCTTTCCAAAGTAATCGGCAAGAAATATCCCGAAAGGGGGACACTGGTAGAAAGAGGAATCAAGTATAAAGAGGTGGCGCTGACTGCGGATGGCAGGCCTGATTTACCGGCTATTCAGGCAAGTATTGGTTCCAATACTCGACTGGTCCTTTTGCAGAGGTCGAGAGGTTACAGTTTACGGCCATCTCTGAGAATAGAAGATTTAGAAATCCTGGTTAAAACGATTCGAGCTGCTAATCAGCAAACGATAATCTTTGTGGATAATTGCTATGGAGAGTTTACTGATTACCGTGAACCATCCCAGGTAGGGGTAGACCTTATAGCCGGTTCCCTTATTAAAAACCCGGGTGGGGGCTTAGTCCCATCAGGGGGATATATCGCAGGCAGAAAAGAGCTAGTGCAAGATGTAGCATACCAGATTACTGCTCCCGGTCTGGGTAAAGAATTGGGAGCCAGTCTTATTAACAACCGCTTGCTTTACCAGGGGATTTTCATGGCGCCTCATACAGTTCTGCAGGCCATGAAAGGAGCAGCGCTGCTCGCTTATGTTTTTGAAAAATGCGGCTGCGAAGTTTATCCTCGCTGGGGAGAAGCACGTGGTGATATTGTACAGGCTATTAAGATGAATAGTGCCGAAGAGGTAATCCGTTTCTGTCAGATAGTCCAGAGCAGTTCCCCGGTGGACAGCGACGTGAGGCTGGAATACGGGCAAGTGCCCGGATATAACGATCAAATCGTAATGGCTGCCGGAACCTTTATCCAGGGTTCCTCTATTGAATTATCCTGTGATGCTCCCTTAAGAGAGCCTTATGCGGTATACTTACAAGGTGGTTTGAGCTATGAGCACTGTCGTTTCGTGGTTAAACAACTCTTGGAAGGTGTAATAAGGTAAGGGGACACCAGATAAGGTAAGGGGACACACCCCTTAAGGGGAATGTCCCCTAAGGCGTATACTGAGGTAGAGACTAAAAACAGGAGGGGTTACGTAATGGATGTTTGGGTAGTGATAATTACCTTGGCGGTTATTCTTTTAGGAATTGCAGGAACATTTGTGCCTGTATTACCAGGTGTACCCCTGGTTTTTATTGCAATTGCAGCTTATGGATGGCACGACGGTTTTCAAACCGTTACCCCCAGGTATCTGGCTATTATTGCTGGGGTCACAGTTCTATCTTTGTTTGTTGATTATTTGTCCACTTACTTGGGCGCAAAATATTTTGGCTCCAGCAAAAAGGGACTTTACGGGGCAGTGATTGGTAGTTTTGTGGGACTTTTTATATTCCCTCCGGCGGGGCTTTTGATTGGACCCTGGGTAGGGGCAATCATCGGTGAGTTTATTGACGGAAACGACTGGAATAAGGCTCTGCGTTCAGGAATGGGAGCAGTAATAGGTCTATTCTCGGGAATCGCTTTCAAGCTGATGCTAGCTACGCTGATGCTGGTTTCATTTTTAATAATAATCTTTTGATTGATAGACCGGATTATATATGGTAACCTGATTTGGTTGATAAAATGAAAGACTCAAAGGAGGGTATTTCGTGAATAGAGAAGATATTTTTAGGATCGTCCAAGAAGAGAACGTAAAGTTCATTCGCTTGCAATTTACCGATATCTTGGGAGTGATGAAGAGCATTTCCATACCTGTTGAACAGTTGGATAAGGCCTTGGATGGAGAATTAATGTTTGACGGGTCTTCAATAGAAGGGTTTGTGCGCATTGAAGAATCGGATATGTATCTGAAACCTGATATTAATTCATTCTTAGTGCTTCCTTGGATGAGTCCGGTTTCATCTGGTAAGACGATACGGTTTATTTGTGATATATATGATCCTGATGGCAAACCGTTTATTGGTTGTCCACGCTATGCCCTGACTAATGTTTTGCAGGAAGCTAAAGATATGGGTTATACCATGCAGGTTGGCCCCGAACCAGAGTTCTTTATGTTCCCTTTGGATAATAATGGCTTACCTAGCCTTGTGACCCACGATAAAGCCAGCTATTTTGATCTGCCGCCAGTTGACAGAGGGGAAGATGCAAGGCGGGATATGGTAGAAACACTGCAAAGTATGGGTTTTGAAATTGAGGCTTCTCATCATGAATTAGCCCCTGGCCAGCATGAGATTGATTTCAAGTACATGGATGCCCTTAGAACGGCTGATAACATTATGACTTTTAGGATTGTGGTTAGAACAGTAGCTCAGCGCCATGGCTTGCATGCTACATTTATGCCCAAACCTGTTCATGGTATTGCTGGTTCTGGAATGCACCTGCATATTTCCTTATTTAAGGATGGGGAGAATATCTTCTATGATGCGGGTAAGGAGGACGGCCTGAGTGAGTCCTGCCGCTTTTTCATAGCGGGGGTTTTAAAGCATGCCCGGGCTATATCTGCCATTACCAGCCCAACGGTCAACTCTTATAAACGCCTGGTGCCAGGCTATGAAGCACCGGTTTATATTGCGTGGTCTTACCGCAATAGAAGCCCATTAATTAGAATTCCTGCCCGGCGTGGCATTGGTACCAGAATAGAAGTACGCAGTCCAGATCCTTCTTGTAATCCTTACCTGGGCTTGGCAGTTATTCTGAAAGCTGGTTTGGAGGGTATTCGGGAAAAATTAGCACCTCCTGCGTCGGTAGAACAGAATATCTATGAAATGGAGTTGGCTGATCGAAACGAGCAAGGGATAGCGTCTTTGCCGGAAAATTTATATGAGGCCATTAGGGAATTAAAGCAGGATTTGTTAATACAGGAAGCGCTGGGACCTCATATCTATTCACGCTTTGTTCTGGCCAAGACCAAAGAGTGGGAAAAATATAGTTCCAGGGTTCACCAATGGGAAATCGACGAATATTTGGAGAAATTCTAGTACGTTAACTAATGATAGAAATAAAAGCCACCTGGAAGCAGTGGGGAACTGCTGTCCGGGTGGCTTTTTAGAGTTCTATCCGGTTACATGTGGCGTAATAGTCCGGTCACTTTGCCGAGAATAGCAATTTCTGAAGAAATTATTGGCTCCATTGAACTGTTTTCAGGCCTTAATTCGATATACTGATCCCTCTTATAGTACCTTTTCACAGTTGCCTCGTCTTCTAGCATAGCCACTATTATTTCACCGTTGGAGGCATTGCTTTGCTCCCGGACAATCAGATAATCTCCATCCAATATACCAGCTTCAATCATGCTATCACCCTTGACATGCAGTATGTAATGATTGCCGCTGCCCACAAAATCAACTGGTACAGGGAAATAAGCTTCAATATTTTCGGTGGCCAAAATAGGAGTCCCAGCCGCAACATTACCTACTACTGGCAGGCTTATGGTAGAAAAGTCTGAGGCCGGTAATTTTTCCATGTTAACTGGTATGATAGATCTTGGCTTAGATGGGTCTTTTTTAACATAACCCTTTTCTTCTAGTTTAACTAAGTGGGCATGCACGGTGGAACTTGATTTTAGACCAACTGCTTGTCCAATTTCTCTAACTGAAGGGGGATAACCTTTGGTCTGTATTCTTTCCTGAATGAAATCCAGAATTAATTTCTGTCGATGATTAAGATCATTTGAGCTATTCATAAAGCAACCTCCCCATCTTTTGCTAAATTATAGCATAGAAAACGTTGAAAACAAACGTTCGAGATATAAGGGGTTGTAAATCTATGACCAAAAGCTGCCAGCATCCACATTTTCGATAGAGCTCAAGAAATTTTTCCTTGCTCCAGGATACTTGGCCTCAATATCTCCTAAGAGTATCTTTATTTCATCCCTTTTGGTGTAGCCATCGGCAGGGCAAAGGTTCTTTACCGGAGTAATGTCGAGGATGGAGACCATAGCCTTTATCTCCTTTTCCTCCACATATATTAACGGCCTTATGACAGTTAAATCCATCCTATCCAGATAGGTTCGGGGTTTGAAAAGGTGATAGCGGCTTTCGAATAAAATGGACATAAATAGGGTGTCCACTGCATCATCCAGGTGATGTCCCAGGGCCACCTTGTTGCAGCCATGGGCTTTAGCAACCCGGTTGAGGGCTCCCCGGCGCATGTTAGAACACAAAGAACAAGGGTTCTTTTCTTGCCGGGCTTCAAAGACTATATATCCGATATGGGTCTCCTCAGTTATTAGGGTAAGGCCCAGAGATTGGCAAAAGACCTCCAGCTCACCTATATCGTTCTCCCAACCCAGATCTAGATAAACCGGTACTATGCTAAAGTTGAGAGGGGTATATTTCTTAAGTAAAAAAAGAAAGTAGAGCAGGATAGTACTGTCTTTCCCGCCGGATAAGCCCACCGCTACTATGTCTCCATCTTCAATCAGCTGGTATTTTAAATTTGCATTGCGAACTTTGCGAAAAATGCTTTTCTTTAATTTCTTACTCATTTTTATACTTTCTTATAGCTGTCGCTTAAGAGCTCTACCGGGTGAACCACCTCAGCATTCCAATGCTCCCGGTTGATCCCATGGCGCAACTGCATCATACAGCTAGGACAACAAGTGGCTATCTTGCTGGCTCCGGTTTGCTTGGCATTATGCATTTTTTGGTCCAGTATCTGCATGGATAAATCATAATGGGTCAAACTGTAGGTACCAGAACCTCCGCAACAGCGGTTGGCATCCTTCATTTCTACCAGTTCTACCCCCGGTATGCGTTGCAGCAGTTCTCTTGGCGCTGCTTTTATTCCCTGTGCATTAGCCAGGTGACAGGGGTCATGATAAGTAATTTTAATTTTGTTGGTCTTCTCGTTAGCTGGCGGTTTTACATCCAGAATATCGATCAGGAAACTGGTAAGATCGATTACTTTAGCAGAAAAATTCTTTGCTTCATTTTCAAATTCTGATCCACCTAATAAAAAATGCATGTTTTTAGACGCTAAAGCCGATGAGCAGGAAGCGCAGTCAGTAACTATATAATCAAAGTTGTACGCGTTAAAAACCTTAACATTGTGAGCTGCCAGTTGCTGAGCGGTATCCATTTTGCCGTTAGCGAGCTGGGGTAAGCCGCAGCATTTAATACCCTCAGGTATTATTACCTCACAGCCGTTGCGGGTAAGAACATCCACGGTTGCCACTGCAACTTTGGGATTTAGTAAATTTGTAGCGCATCCCAGAAAGTAACCCACAGTATATTTTTTCTCGCCCCGGGCTCTGTTAATCTCAGCAAGCTGGCTTTTCGCAGAACGAGAGGGGATACTGGTCAAAATCTGTTCAGCTTTGGGCATATCACCCGGTAATAATTTGGTGATACCTAAGCTGCGAGCTAATGATTGCATACCTGTCTTTTGGGCTCCCCACATCATCTTAATGGCTGTTTTGAGAAGTCCAGGATTGGTCCACATAGTATCAAATATCATGTCTTTAGCGAGACTGGTATTGTTCTTATAGACATAAGATCGGGCGGCGGCATTCAGTTCATGGATATCAATCCCGGATGGACAGTTCACGCTGCATGTTTCACACATCAAGCAATTACTTAGTCGATCATATACCTGCTGACTCGCTTCCACCTTACCGTCTCTTAACATTTCTACCATAAAAACGTGCCCACGTGGGGCAGCTGTTTCATTTCTAATTTCGGCAAAAACAGGACATACGCTCCTGCATTTTCCGCAACGCACACATTTCATTAATTGTTCTTTTACGGGTGGCAAATCCTTAAATTGCATATCAGTTTCTCCTTACTCAAGAATTGAACTCCTAGAAAGACAAGAACCTCTAGATAAGTTTTCCGGGGTTCATAATTCCCTTAGGGTCAAAAGCATCTTTGGTTTTACGCATATAATCCAGGGCAGTGCCATGTTCCAATGCCGCATAGCGTCGACGAACAGCACCTACCCCATGTTCTCCCGTTGTTGTACCTTCCAACTCGATAGCTAGAAGGTGAATCTCATCGACTAGTTTTAATACCCGTTCAACTTCCTCAGGATTTTCTGGGTTAATTACTGGTGCGGTATGAACATTGCCATCACCAATATGTCCATAATTAACCACCTGAATATTATATTTTTCGCCCAGAGCCTTTATTTTACGGAGGACCTCAGTTACTCGTGAAAGAGGGACACTTATATCTTCTCCGGCGAAAACTCTGCTTCCATCTGAACGTACCCGGGTAGCTACGGTAGATGTTACGGCACGGCCCTCCCACAGTTCGGCCATCCTCTTGGGATCCGTGGCCCATTCAACCGAGCGGGCTCTTTTCCCCACGACGTCCTGGATTACATTCCCTTCAAATTCAACGCTGGGTGGGTTGCCATCTACTTCAAATAGCAGGATAGCTTCGGCAGCGGGTAGTTTTATATGAGGTTTAAATTGGTTTACAGCGGTAATAGCAGAACTATCCAGTATTTCAATTCCAGATGGGAGAATGCCAGCCTGATACACATCCAAGACTGCTGCTGGTGCGTCGTCTAGATGATCGAAAACCGCCATAGCAATACCTCTAGCCCTTGGCTTGGGGAAGCATCTCAGCCTGATCCTGGTGATTACTCCTAGAATGCCCTCGGAGCCAACCATCAGTTTGGTCAGGTTTAGGCCAGAAACATTTTTTATGGCCCGAGACTTCATACCTCCGGTAATAATAACATCGCCATTAGCTAGAACTACTTCTAAGCCTAAAATATATTGCTCGGTACACCCATATTTAACAGCCCGTAGACCCGAGGCATTATTGGCTACCATTCCACCAATCGTACACATCTGGCTGCTGCCTGGATCAGGAGGAAAGAAAAGATTGACTTTCGCTAGTTCTTCATTCAGTTTGGCGTGAATCACACCGGGGCGTACGATAACCTGCATATTTTTGGCATCTATTTCCACGATTTCATCCCATTTAGATAAATCTAAGACTATGCCGCCCTCTACTGCTACACACCCGCCCGTTTCACCTGTACCTGCTCCCCGAGGAATCACATTAATATTATTTTGATACGCAAACTGCATGATTTTCTGGATATCCTCGGTTGATTTGGGGAAAACTACTGCGTAAGGCGAAGCCGGTTCCAGTTTGGTCAAGAATGAACTATCGTATGAATAATACATTAGATCAAGTTCTTCATTGAGCAGCATATCTTTTCCAAACATCTTAATTAATTCTTTTTGAATTGCTATCTTTTCCAAAATATCACTCCCAAGCAAATATTATAGTAGTTAAAAATTTATTGATCTGATTTTGTTCCTGGATATTATAACATAAAAAAAGCCTTACTCTATAAGTTAATAGTGGTAATGTAGGGTATACAAAACATGGCCAATTATTAAAACAGTTAGCTTGCAGTTTCAATATTAATAATGATGCGACAATGCATTTTTCTTAAAAACATTATTCTTGCATATATCTTTGGTAGACATGCTTCCATAATAGTAATTTATTTAGATCCACCTATGTGGATAATAGTGTCGAACAAGAACAATAATATAGAAAAAAATAAATAAAAATGTAGTTATAGCGATTAAATGAATAGATATATATTAAGCGTACATGGGTGATAAATTATGGGTAGCGCTCTAAAAATTAATGCGATAGTACATCGAGTAATGCAAAAATGCATTAAATACCGTCGAACTGTATAGTGGTGACAATATATGGGAAAGCGATTGCGGTCGGGTAGTTTGGGATTTGCATAGGATAAGCCTGTAAATGCTGTATCTTGGCATGTTTATTGCTACATAAATATATAATCATAAGTAAGTTCGCATAATCACCCTTCAAGTCTACCTGTATGGGGCACATTTTTTTGATCTTTTATTGTAAACGGATAAAAATTGGACAAACTGTTTAAGGGGTTCTATTTGCTATTTACGAAATTTGAATAGAAGTTTTCTGATATCCAATACTAATACAGTCCTCTTTGTATTAGTTGAAAGGGGGGAGTTATTGGTCGTATTGCTAGACTAAACATTTATATGGGTCAATCCCGAAGTGGGGTGTAATCCAAAGAGAATTACACGTGATTGGAGGGAGGAAATTTAATGGCGTACGAAAACGTACTGCTGGAAAGAGAAGATAGGGTCGCCATACTCACTATTAATAGACCCAAAGCTCTCAATGCTCTCAATAATGATACCTTGTTGGAGATTAAAAGTGCAGTATTAGAAGTAAAAGAAGACTCCGGTATTGATGTATTGATCATTACTGGTGCCGGTGATAAAGCCTTTGTTGCTGGTGCAGACATAAGTTTCATGCAAAACCTGTCAGCCATGGAAGGGCGTGCTTTTGGTGCTCTGGGGCAAGACGCATTTCGTCAGATTGAAGCCTTAGAAAAACCGGTTATTGCTGCTGTCAATGGTTTTGCGCTTGGTGGAGGTTGCGAATTAGCTATGTGTTGTGATTTTCGGATTGCTGCAACCACTGCCAAATTCGGACAACCGGAAGTGGGCCTGGGAATTACTCCTGGATTCGGCGGAACGCAGCGTTTGCCCCGTCTGGTAGGAACTGGTATGGCCAAACAAATGCTTTATACAGCGGATGCAATAGATGCCAAGGAAGCCCTACGTATAGGATTGGTGAACAGCGTAGTAGAACCAGAAGAATTATTGGATTTTGTTAAAAAAATAGCCAAGCGCATATTGAGCAAGGGTCAAGTAGCGGTTCGTCTTAGCAAGGTAGCCGCTAACGAAGGAATGCAGACGGATATTGACCGGGGCATGACCATTGAAGCTGATGTGTTTGGTCTTTGTTTTGCAACTACCGATCAAAAAGAAGGCATGACAGCCTTTGTAGAAAAAAGAAAACCTCAATTTACAGGGAAATAGATATTTAGAAATTTAAAGGCTCTTAATAATTGGAGCATAGAATAAAGAAAGAAGAGGTGGACATTTAAGTGAGAGAAGTAGTAATCGTAAGCGCATGTCGCACACCAGTTGCCAGTTTTAATGGAGCACTGAAAGATATGGCAGTAACCGATATCGGCAGCATCGTAATGGCCGAAGTTGTCAAAAGAGCTGGAATTGATGCCAAACTCGTAGAAGAAGTAATATTCGGATGCGTAATCCAAGCTGCACAGGGACAGAACGTAGCACGCCAGTCCATGATTAAAGCGGGACTTCCTGTTGAAACTACTGCAATGACAATCAATAAAGTTTGTGGTTCCGGCTTAAGAGCTGTGAGCTTAGCTGCCCAAATCATTAAAGCAGGGGATGCAGATATAGTTCTGGCTGGTGGAATGGAAAACATGAGCGGAGCTCCTTATGCATTGGCTAAAGCTCGTTACGGATATCGCATGGGTAACGACGTATTAATCGACACCATGATCAAAGACGGCCTATGGGAAGCTTTCAATGGCTATCACATGGGTATTACCGCTGAGAACATCAATGATCAATGGGGAATAAGCAGAGAAGAACAGGATGCTTTCGGATTCCAAAGTCAGCAAAGAGCTAACGCAGCTATCGCAGCTGGCAAGTTTAAAGATGAAATCGTTCCCGTAGTTATAAAGGGTAAAAAAGCTGATATAGTATTTGATACTGACGAATTCCCCAATAAGGGCGCTGCCCTTGAAAAAATGGCCGCATTGAAGCCAGCTTTCAAAAAAGACGGCAGTGTAACTGCTGGTAATGCTTCTGGAATCAATGATGGTGCATCTGCAGTTCTCGTAATGTCCGCAGATAAAGCTAAAGAATTAGGACTTAAGCCTATGGCTAGAATAGTAAGTTATGCATCCGGCGGATGTGATCCTAAGATCATGGGAATTGGCCCGGTACCTGCTAGCAAGAAAGCTCTGGAAAAAGCTGGTTTGACTGTTGCTGATTTAGACCTGATTGAAGCCAATGAAGCTTTTGCTGCTCAGTCCATTGCGGTAGGACGCGAAATGGGATGGGGCGACATGGAGAAGACTAATGTTAACGGCGGCGCTATTGCTATTGGTCATCCAGTAGGCGCATCTGGAAACAGAATCTTGGTCTCCTTGTTATATGAAATGAAAAAACGCGGATCCAAATATGGTCTGGCCACTCTCTGCATCGGCGGCGGCATGGGTACTACCGTAATTATCGAGAACCTACTATAGTAAAGAGCGGAGTTAAATTAGATAGAGAATATAAAAAAATGAGGGGGAATTGTTTTGGCACATAATACTTTTCTAATGAATACGCGTGACATTAAATTCGTGATTAAAGAATGGCTCGACATGAAAACTCTGTTATCCCTGGATGCCTATAAAGAATATTATGGAATCGATGACATCGATAATTTCCTCGATGTTAACTTCAAGATCTGCCGCGACGTTATGTGCCCGGCTAACAAAGATGCCGATGAAATCGGTGCGTCGTTTGTGGGCGGCGATGAGCATGCCGTCGTAACCCCCGAGTCTTTCAAGCCAGTCTACAAAACGATTTGTGATGCTGAGTTAGGACCCCAGTTCGGATTCCGTGGCGATGGCAAAATACCGCTGTCCTGGTATGCTCCGATTCTGGAAATGCAGTCCGCTGCATCTGCGTCTATAGTGATGTTCTGGTGTCTGACCCAGGGTGCTACCACTGTGCTCCAGGACTATGGAACACAAAAACAAC
>PHAA01000008.1 GCA_002840245.1 Firmicutes bacterium HGW-Firmicutes-15 | reverse complement strand
GAGTTTATCTCGCCTTTTGGGTTTTAATATTTAAATAAAGCTGGCAAACTGGCAGAGCGATCTATAGAAGCCCTTAACAGGACTACAATTTGGGCTCGCTGCGCTCGAAATAATATGGAAGTGAAGATCAAGGCATAAGCCAAATCCCGCCTTAATCGCGGGATTTGGCTTATGACGCAGAGATTCACTTTTATCGACGCTCATTATTTAACCTGCCAGTAGTTTCGCGATTTCCAGCATAGCTCCCTGACCACCATTTACAGCAAGTACATAATCAACTGCGTTCTGCAGATCCTGGCTTGCATTCTGAACCGCAAAGCTCAAGCCAACCTGCTTAAACCATGCCAAATCACACATATCATTGAAAATGCAGGCGATTTCTGTTTGTTCAAGTCCATATTCTTTAGCTACCACCGCTATTATCCCTGATTTATTTCCTGAAGTGATCTCATGGATCCCCAATTTCTCAGCGGCATTTTTTATTACCGGGTTGGCATCCGGATTATTGATTAAAATTTTAATGCCTTTCTCCTTGAGGAGATTAATACCGGTGCAATCCTTATAGTGAAACTTCCTTATTTCGTCCCCGGAAGCCGAATAATATATGCTTCCATCGGTAAGAACTCCGTCACTGTCTACCAGCAATATTTTAATTCCGGCAGCTTTTTGCCGGACTGTGCGTATTTTATAGATGTCCTGAATGGATTGATTCATTTCCTGGAAAAACGGACTGATTGAAATAATATCCTGTTCACAATTTAGCAGGAATGGACGAAAATGCTGTTCCATTAGTTGAGCTTTTATGATGGGGTCTGTTTCTCTGGAAATATCAGAAACTGTGAGTATCAAAAATTCCAGCTCGACCCGGTTCATAGGTGTGATAAAAGTAGCAAAGAACTGATTATTCCTCAATTCATCCATACTAAGATTAAACTGCTCGTAACTCTGGCCGATTCTCCTGACATTCCCGCTATCTGCAAGTTGGCGGACATTATCCAGATTTAGTTTGCATTTCTCCAGTAATTGGGCAACCTTGGCATGGGCATCGTTCATTATATGATTTTGTTTTATTAAATATTCCATATCATAACCTATTTTTTCAGATTCCAGCCATTCATCCTCAACCACCCTGTGATTCAGCTGGCTGATTATTGTATCCAGGGTTTCAAACCGGGTCCCTTCAATATGGGCACCATATTTAGTAGTGTTAATTATATTTATATCTGTATAATGACTCAGGTAATTTTCAATTTGCTGTCTCATGCGAATGTAGCTATGGTTACTGAACACCTCATTACCGTATACATCTTTAACCAGCACGGCATTATTCGGTTCTGGTTGAATAGCCTCTTGAGAGGGATAAGTTGATCCGGCTGTATAATTCTTACCATCTAGATAAGCCAGGTTTTGCCCGACCAGTATGATCGGGTTGAAACCCAGCTTATATAAAAGCTGCAGAGTGATAATCGCAATAGTGGTAGCATCATTGATAGATTCGACTCTTTCCTGATTTACCGCATTAAGGTAGAATGCTGCCAGACTATCCTGGCTGATTAACATGTGACTTTTAGGACCAGGGTATTTTGCCAGGGTTTCATATCCCACGGTGCTGCCGAAAATAAGGGGAATGGATTTAATGCCCTTTTCCAAAACCTCTTTACAAAATATTTGATTTTCTTCGGAAGGGTCATAGGTGCAGGCAGCATGAGGATAAACCTGGCGTTGAATGAGACTATTAAGAGCTGTTCCAACTGAAAAAATATAAGCCAGCCCATCTTCTTTAATCTTGCGCAAATTTCCGATTTCTTCTTCCAGGGATGGCCCGGCTGCAACCAGAATAGCCGGCTTATTTCTAAAATAGCCTTTCTTTTCGACCAGGATATTAGGACTATTTAAAACCTGGATAAAGTTTTTAAGGCTGTTTATTGTCCAGCGTTTTTGAAATGTGGAATTAGTAGCCACTGACAAACGCCGCTCATTTATCTGCTTTTCAAATTCGGCAAAAAAGGTCTTATGCTTATCCGGAAATATGGTGCGGTAAGCAGGAAGATCGATAACCATTACCGAGTTACTTATTTTTCTAACATATTGACCACAGAAAATGTTTGGATCTTCTGGACAGTTTTCAATGTATATATTTTTTAATAAATGAAGCGGCATCTGCTTCAAATCTGCATTACACAGGAACTGGTAGAATACTTCCGGTACCGGTTCATATATCGAGAAAGAGAGCCCCGGGTATTGATCTACAAAGGCCTTAATGTGATATCCCATCCCCATACCGTAAAAAAGAATGTCCGAATGCTCCTTCACATTATTAAATTGTTTAATAATATTTTCCGCTTCACTAAGAGGGACTTTTTTGTCATGTATAAACTGTTTCCCAACCTTAAGGATTTGAGTACCATCTCTAGTCGAAATCGTCTTTACCAGATCTTTATCTAGCTTACCTTCTAATTCCGACATTTTCGCCCATACATCAGGAAACGATTCTTTTAATATCTCCATATTTTCTATGAATGCCATAATACTCTCCTTTTTAAGCAGCACCATATAGCCCTGAGGTAAATCAGCCGCATTACAAGTGCAACCCACCACTTTCATATCCCTGGAACTGATCAGTGAACAGAGAAACTCTTGCCTGGTTCATTTGTTCCTACCCTGCTAAAACATTGGCATGTTCTAACTTTTTGGTTTTAAACTGAAAGCTCATAATAAGTGAAATTTATGGCAACGTCACCTGCGACATCCGATACATTTTGTACCCTTACAAGGTAATCGCTGGAGGTTTTTAGTATTCTTTCGGCTCTCGTTAGGGATTGTCCACCTACGGTTTTGGAACCCGTACCGCCAGGCAGCAGAGTTTGAGACAAAAGGGTACCTGAATCACTAATAGTTGGCGTAAACAAAACTTTGGAATCTGTTGTATTTGAAGAATTACGATTAAGATTGTAAACCGTCACAAGAGTCCCACTGGCAGAATAAGTAGTGCCGCTATATAAAGAAATATAACTTTTTCCATCAGCTGTAACCTCCATTACCATATGGGTTTCTTTGGTACTGCCCGTATAAATACGCAAATTAGCATAACCACTACCAGCACCTAAATTTTGAAACAGTTTTGATACCGAATAAGAGACTCCTTCATGAATGTTGGCATGCGCAAATTCAATGGTTACGGCTGCGCTGTCCTCAATCCACAAAGTATTGGTGCCATTTGTAATTTCCGCATATATCGGCTTTTCTTTATCATTGAAAATTTTGAAATTGGGCATCTTCACCACATCCATCTATGTTATTCCGTTAATTCCGGTTAATGTATAATATGTACCGTAATGGCTTATGCTACCTTTTTTGGACTTCCTGACTTTTTATCAGCTCACAATAAATAAAATCCATCTCATTATCAATATCCCGCGACCTGTCTGCCGGCATGATATAAGCCAGCGTTTCTTCGGTTATAAAGCTCTTTGCCTTTAATATATAATCCGTTTGGGCTACGTAAACTGCTCCATTGAGTGCATATACCGGGGGGAGGTCCTGCCTGCGCTCAATAGAATGCTCTGTCTGTATCAAGGGGAATATTTTTTGGTGCTCGTTCAGGGTATACATCCAGTAAGGGCTTTTATCCACCTCGGATACCGAAACACAAACAGGTGCATCTGCCTGGATACAGCAGCGGATACAGTCATCAATATCATTTACGGTACGCAGGGGTGAAGTGGGCTGTAATAGTACGACGTAATCGTATTTTTCCCTGATGTTATTAATAGCATGGATGACCGGTTCGATTCCCGGAGTTTCATCTTCAGCCAGATGAGCCGGCCGCACAAAGGGCACCTCGCATCCCCATTCTTTTGCCACTCTAATAATCTCAGCGTCTTCAGAAGAAAAGATCAAACGGTCAATATACTGAGACTTGTGCGCTTCTTCAATAGTCCAGGCAATCAGCGGTTTGCCTGCCAGAAGCTTCAGGTTTTTCCGGGGAATCGTTTTGGAACCGCCCCGGGCTGGGATTATTCCCAGGACTTTTTGACCGCCTATCATCCGAATACCTCCGGGAATTCATGGTTGGCTCTTTCGTAGTCATCAAAGCGTCCAATATCTATCCAGTATTCTCGGATAGGAAAAACCGCTATTTCTTTTCCATTATTTAAAATATTTTCAAGAAGATCGGGTATGTCAAAATATGAATCAACCGGGACATAATCGAGAACTCCAGGATTGAATACATATATTCCTGCATTAATAAAAAAACGCCTTATGGGTTTTTCTTCTATTTTTTTAAGCCGGTTTTTGTCAATAGTAACTACCCCATAGGGTATCTGGCTTTGTTGTTCCTTTACACAGATAGTAGCTTCAGTGCTATTTTTCTTGTGAAAATCCAACAACTGTCCAGAGTTGATTTTGGTCAAGATATCTCCATTCATCAGGAGCAGTGGTTTTTCTGGCCTGGTCGGGAGCAAGCATAAGGCCCCGGCCGTACCCAGGCCAGTTTTTTCATGTAGATATTTGATTTCTACCCCCCACCTGGAGCCATCACCAAAGTGTTCTACAATCATTGCAGCCCTATAATTTACTGAGATATAGAAATGCTTGAATCCCTGGTCAATAAAGCTCTCCAGAATAGTCTCCAGTACGGGTTTATCACCCACTTTCAGAAGAGGCTTGGGGCAGGATTCGGTGAGCGGGTTCAAACGTTTACCTAGTCCTCCAGCCATAAGTATTACCCAGTTATCCCGGGAAGGAGGACTTAAGAGTTCATCAGCAATTTCCATTCCCACCAGACGCCCAACTTCGTCCACTACCGGAATCTGACGCAACTTGCTGTTTTTCATCAGCATGACAGCTTTTTCCCGGGATTGCTCTCGGTAAACAAAATGAGGATTCATATTCATTATCTTGTTTACAGGTTCGTCCAAGCTCAGATGCCTCAAGATGGCACGGCGTATATCACCATCGGTAACAGTTCCCAGCAGCTGCCCCTTTTCATTTATCACCAGAGCAATCTGCAGGGCTGCCTGATCAATTATTTCTATAGCTTTTACAATCGGAGTGTCAGGTCTTATACAAACTTGCTTCCACATCTTTTATTCCCTCATTCCTGCTTCTGACACTTTTTCATGGCAGCAACCGTCAATGGTACTCCATAATATGTGATTTTTTGAGAATGAGTGCTGCCGTTTCTAATTTTCGGAACCATTGATGGGTAAAGAAGTAGGCTAAAGTGACTGCGAAGGTCGGGTGCCTTGATACCCTGGAAAAGGAGCTGAGAAGTCTGTAACATCCCTGCTTCGACTCACATAACTTAATAACTAGAGGCAGGCAATAACCGAAAGGCTCTCCTAATATGATTGAGGTGAAGAAATGAGAATTCTTTTAGTGGCGTACGATAATGACTCTTATATTTCATGGTTTCCACAAGGGTTAGCGTATATCGCATCAGCATGTCTTAAGGCAGGGCACGAGGTTAATATTTATAACCAGGACGTTTATCACTGGCCAGAGTCTCATTTAACTGATTTATTGAATAAGGAACGCTATGACTTTATTGGCGTAAGCGCGTGCGGGGGATATTACCAATATCGCAAGGTGTTGAAAATATCCGAGGCTATTAACAACTCAAAATACCGACCATTTTATGTTTTAGGGGGACATTTGTGTGCGCCCGAGCCCGACTATTTTTTAAGAAAGACTCTGGCCGACGCCATTGTTATTGGCGAGGGCGAGATTACGGTTATTAATTTATTAGATGCGCTGGAGCATAAGCAATCATTACACTCGGTAAACGGCATAGCTTTCCTGGAAAACAGCCAATGTATCCAGACACCCCGGCAAGCCTTAATTGCTGATATAGATAACATACCTTTTCCGGCGTGGGATTTGTTTCCTATAGACCATTATGCTTTGCTCAGGGTGCCCAACATGAAAAATAGCGAACGCTGCATGCCGGTCTTATCAGGAAGGGGATGCACCTTCAAGTGCAATTTTTGCTACCGCCTGGACCAGGGGTTCAGGGGACGAAGTGCGGATAGTATAGTCGACGAGATTAAAATCCTGAAGGAAAAGTATGCGATTTCATATATTATCTTCTCCGACGAACTTTTAATGAGTTCATCGCCAAGAACCGTGGAATTATGTGAAAGTTTTATAAGAAATAAGTTGAACATAAGGTGGGATTGCAACGGCAGGCTTAATTACGCCAAACCGGATGTTTTAAAACTGATGAAAGAGGCAGGCTGTGTTTTCATTAATTATGGAATAGAATCGATGGACGAACAAGCTCTGCGCAACATGAATAAAGCCCTGACTGTCAAGCAAATTATCAGCGGTATTGAGAACACTTTGGCAGTCGGGATAAGCCCGGGGTTTAATATTATATTTGGAAACATAGGCGAAACTGCTGAATCACTTCGGCTCGGGGTTGAATTTTTATTGAAATACGACGATCATGCGCAGATGAGAACCATAAGACCTGTAACTCCTTATCCCGGTTGCCCTTTATATTATTACGCCATTGAAAAAGGCCTTGTGAAAGACTGTGCAGATTTTTATGAGCATAAGCATGTAAATTCCGATCTGCAATCCGTCAATTTTACCAATCTCAGTGATGATGATTTTCATAGACTTTTATATGAAGCTAACCAAAAACTTATTTTAAACTATTACTCAGCGTGCATTAAAAATACCGATGAGGTACTCCACAAGTTGTATATCGAGAAGGATCGTTTATTTAGAGGCTTCCGACAAAGTTAAAAGCAAAGTTTAGGCAGCAATAAAGTCATCACTCCAGATGAAATCATTAGATTTAATCGGTGTGTAAGCAATTGAAGTGTCATGAAAAGGAGCCTGATATTTTTGTATATAAAAGGGAATAAAAAATCCGAACAATTGGCTTCTGATTTATTTGCCAGCGGGCTGTTCTGGCTGGAGAGAAAGAACTATGAGACTGCCCTGGAAGCTCTGCTGGAATGCCACCGCCTTGGTTATAGGCAAGAAGAAACAGAAAATATTATCCTGGAAAACTGTTATCTCCCTTACCGAAATCAATATAAGCAAACATATTTCAAAAACATGGAATTATTGGCCAACTACCCCTATATTTATAGACGTGATTATCCTGATTTTGATGAGCTGAGCTATGAGTTTATACCCTTCTCGGCTTCTCGTTATATCATATATGATCGGAATAAGGGTGCATTTATTGCTGATTTTGATTCAAAAATAAGCCTTAATCTAAGCCAGTGTAAACCCAATGACGTGATAATGATTAAAAACGAGTTTCAGCTCGACAATATTATAGCCTGTGAAAATAAAACATGGGCTTCCCAGCCATATCTATGGGCTAAAATTCCACTGTTCCTTTTCTATCAAGATTTCGATGAATTTGCAGAGTACTTACAGGTCTTGGATCTCAGCCTAGCTTTAGAATCAGAAAGACTGGTGTTTTTATTCGGAAGAACCGAATTAGAACAATACTTTTCGGAACCCCAAGCACTATTGCCCCAGAGATTGCTAAATGTCTGGGATCAAGAGAATGATGATCTGGTGAAGTTCATATCCCAGCAGTATAATCGAAAACTCGAGGACATTAATGATCTTCAAGACAGGCTATACAGCTATTATTCAGCAATCACCAGAAATGAACTTCTGGAGAGTATTGCCAGCGGAAACCCGCGAATTCTGTTTTTTACCTCCAGATTTACCACTGCCCTGCAGTATTACACCCGGGACTGCGCTTCAGCCTGTGACCAACTGGGCATTCCCAATCAAGTACTTATCGAAAAATCAAATCTGCACCGGGTTTCTGGACACAACTGGCTGAAAGTTCTTAACGATTTTAAACCGGATATTATCTTTTCCATTGATCATTTTAGATGGGAATACCCATTTCTGCCTGATAATATCATCTATGTTTGCTGGGTTCAAGATGCTCTTCCCACTATCGCTTCCCAGGAATCGGCCGCTAAGATAGGCCCCCTGGATTTTGTATTGAATGCTTTTGTTTCCTATCCTAATTTTTTTCGTGACTTTGCTTACCCCAGCGAGGCAATTATTGAAGCTCCTATCGTTGCCAACCCGTGTATATACAAAAGCTACTCCTTAGATCAGGAAGAGAAAGACCGTTATAGTGCGAATATCTGTGCTTTTTCCAATACGGGAAATCCTCAAATAGGCTTGGATTATTGCCTTACTCTGATTAGTGACTCCCCTATTTACAGCGATTTGGAAAAAATATTCAAATTGGCCTACAGGGATATGTACGAATCTTTTTATCAGGAAAATATTATATACTCCCTGGAGGATTACAGGAGATTTCTTTTAAATCATTTAGGAGCCCATAACTTATCAATACCCGCGAAACATTTGGATTATTTAGCCCAGAATTGGAGGCAGGAAGTGGGATTCCGAATGTTACGGTCAATTCCTTTGGAATGGCTGCACGAAAGAAGCTATGATATGAAACTCTGGGGAAGGGAATGGGTAGATCACCCCGTACTTGCTGATTATGCTCAGGGGGTAGCTGCCAATGGAGAAACCCTTTCCAGGATAATAAATGCCTGCAAGATTGTAATTGGAACCAACCCCGTGGTAACAACTCACCCACGAGTCGGCGAAAGTATTTTAAGCAATAGTTTCTACCTGGCATACAGTATTCCCGCAGAAAATGACTGGGCCAATATTCGCAAATACCTTATAGAAGATCAGGAAATTGTTTTTGCCTATAACCGGGAGGATCTTTATAAAAAAGTAGATTACTACCTGGAAAACGAAGTGGAGCGCAGACAGATAGTCCACAGGGGCCACAAAAAAATCCTGGAAAACTTGACCTATGAAGCATTAATCAATCGAGTTTTGAAAGAAATACACCGGAAACTGAAAAATGTCGGGAATGGGGTGTAATGCTAAAGTGATTTCCGGAGAGTCAAAGATTATAAAGATTGATGAATTTAAAAAATTACGCGAGGAGTTTCGAGAAAAAAGCCTTACAGTAGTGCATTGCCACGGGGTCTTTGATCTTTTACATCCTGGACATATTATTCACCTGGAACAGGCCCGAGCCTTAGGAGATATATTGCTGGTTTCAATTACAGCAGCGGAATATGTCCAAAAAGGTCCTGGCCGACCTTATTTCTCTGACGATCTTCGTATGAAGAGCATTGCTTCTCTGTCGTGCGTGGATTATGTCATTCTATCCGAGACTGAAACGGCCCTGGAAATTTTAGATTTTATTCAACCTGATCTATATGTAAAAGGGTCCGACTATGAAGAAATGAGCAATGATTTAACGCGGAATATTGAGCTGGAAGCAGAAAAGGTACATTCCTATGGAGGCGCAGTTCATTTTACCGGCGGGCAGATTTTCAGTTCCACCAAGTTATTGAATAATGAGTTTCCCATCTTGTCTGCTGAGGTTAAAGAATTCTTGAAAGAATTTGGCTCCCGATTTTCATTTGCTGATATACAAAGTTACACCGAAAAAATGCAGGCAGTAAAAATCCTGGTGGTTGGGGATATTATCATCGACCAATATGTATTTTGTACCGTACAGGGTTTGAGTGCTAAAGATCGTGCTCTATCAGCCCTTTATGAACGGGAAGAAGAATATTCGGGCGGAGTCCTGGCAATTGCTCGGCACCTGGCCCAATTTTCCAACCATGTCAGCTTGTGTACCATAACGGGAAATGAACCCCGGATTCACAGCCGTATCCTAGATGAACTAAGCAGTGAGATTCTTCTGGATTTATATTATGATGCCAATTTCCAGACAGTTATAAAAAGAAGATATGTCGAAAGGCGTGGTATCCGTAATGATTATGATAAGCTTTTTTCCATTAATTACGTTACCAATGGGATAGCTGATAAAGTAGATCGACATGTTTTTTATGAAAAGCTCAAAAAGAAAATTCCCAATTTTGATCTGATAGTTTTAAGTGATTTTGGACACGGAGTAGTCGATGAACAGGTTATGGAAATTGTTCAGGATAATGCCAGCTTTTTAGCCGTGAACTGTCAGACTAATTCTGCCAATTATGGCAATAACCCGATAAGCAAGTATCGAAGGGCCGATACTTTTACCCTGGACGCCAGGGAATTAAAGTTGGCATTTAGCAGCTCCACCAAGGATACTGATTTCCAGTTACAAAACCTGGCAGCGCAGCTCAACTCTCAAATGGGCTGGTTAACCCTGGGATCAAGAGGGGCGGTTGGAATTGGGGGCCATCAACTCCTGAAAATACCTGCCCTGACCTTGGAGGTACAGGACACCGTAGGTGCAGGAGATGCATTTTTTTGCCATGGCCAGCTTATGCACCCGGGTGCAAGTTCCCCTGGAGATGGCTAGTTTTCTGGCTAACATTGCCGGTGCTCTAGCCGCCAATATTTTAGGCAATTCCCAGGCAGTTGAAAAAGTTAAATTACTCAAATATGCTTCTACCCTGCTCAATTATTGAAAAAACATAAAGCCTAACCGAATGGAGGATAATTCATGCAAGTTAAAAACTACATCAATGATTTATTCACAGTCCTTGAGAAGCTTGAGTTTAGCAATAAACAGGGGGAATTGATAGATTTTGAACAAGGAACCCAGCAAATAATGACTTTATTCAGCGGTCTTTATATTTCTGATAGCAAGCTGATCTTTATTGGGAATGGCGGCAGTGCCGCTATTGCCAGCCATATGGCAATAGATTATTGGAAAAACGGGGGTATTCCTGCCCTTTGTTTTAACGATGGAGCTCAATTAACCTGTCTCTCCAATGACTATGGTTATGATGCTGTTTTCGAAAAGCCGATTCAGGTTTTTGCTAGGCCGGGAGATATATTGATAGCTATCAGTAGTTCCGGTCAATCAAGCAATATTTTGAAAGGGGTAGAAGCTGCCATTCGGGTAGGCTGTAAGACCATAACTTTTTCCGGTTTTTCTCCTCTAAACCCCTTACGCAAGCAGGGGGACATAAATATTTACAGTGCTTCACATGAATATGGATTTGTAGAATTAACCCATCAACTGGTTCTGCATATGATACTGGATTTGATGTGTGCTGGGGGGAAGGAAAACGCTAATGAAAGATCTACCGAACAAAGCAGTATTTCTGGATAGAGATGGAGTTGTATGCCTGGAAAAGGGGTATATTAGCTCTCCGGAGCAATTGGAGCTATATCCCTTTACCTGGGAAGCTATAACTAAGTTAAAGGAAGCTCATTGGAAAATCTATATCATAACTAACCAGGCCGGTATAGCCCGAGGCATATTGACTGAAGATGATCTGAAGCTCATTCACCAACGCTTACTGGAATTAGTCCCGGTCGATAAAATCTATTATTGCCCCCATCACCCATATGGGAAAGCAGCCCTTCCCTATTCTATTCACTGCGATTGTCGTAAACCAGCGGCAGGTATGATACTCCGGGCAGCTCGTGAAAACCAGATTGATCTTAAACATTCATATTTAGTAGGTGATCGGGCCAGTGATATCCTGGCCGGGAAAAAGGCAGGTCTTATAACCGTTCTAGTGCGTACCGGATATGGAGCAATGAGATTGGAACAACCGGTAGAACCGGACTACATCTTTGCTGACCTGAGAAAATTAGCTGATTTTTTAACCGGAAAATAAAAAATCCGAAGTTATTGGAAGTAATTTTCATTTTGAGAAAAGGAGGATAACTTTGATTGAGGATTTAAGAATAGATTCCCATAAGTTAATGTTTCATCCTGAGCGAGTAGTGGATTGGTTAAGAGGATACCCAATATATCCTATAGGAGTAGAAATAGCTCCCACATCAGCATGCAATCACAGATGTATATTTTGTGCTCTCGATTATATGCAATATAAACCAGTCCTTCTAGAAAAAAAACTCATTGTAGAAACCCTTCAAGAAATGGGAAAACGCGGGTTGAAAAGCGCAGTTTTCGCCGGAGAGGGAGAACCCCTTTTAAACAAGGATACTCCTGATATGATTAATCAAACCAAAAGTCTGGGAATAGATACAGCCATGTCCAGCAATGGTGTTTTGTTTAAACGGGAGGTAGCCAAGGATTGTCTTCACTCCCTGAGTTGGATTCGGTTTAGTGTTAGTGCCGGAACGGAAAAAGTTTATCAGCAAATACACCGATGTAGATGCGAAGATTTTTCAATAGTAATTAATAACCTGCATGAGGCGGTAGAGATAAAACGCCATGACCAGCTTAACACCACCTTGGGAGTTCAACTACTTTTGATCCCTGAAAATGTTGGTGAAGTATTGGAATTAGCCAAAAAGCTCAAGGAGATCGGGGTAGACTATTTCACTATTAAACCGTTCTCAAAACATCCAGCCAGCATTTCATCTATAGATGAAAATTTTGATTATGAAGAGCTTTTGGAAACTGAAATCCAATTAAAAAATTTAGAAACTGAGTCTTATAAAATTATTTTTCGATCAAATTCTATGAAAAAATTGAAAACAACTAAAGCCTACACCCAATGCTGGGGCTTACCTTTTTTCACGTATATTGATGCCAATGCAAATGTATTGCCGTGTGTGGTGTTCTTAGGGAATGAAGACTTTTCATATGGAAATCTGAAAACTCAAAATTTTGTCTCTATCTGGGAAGGAGAAAGGCGCCAAGCACTAATTGAAACACTTGCCCACATGGATATATCTGGTTGTCGTGAGCTTTGCAGATTAGATGAAATTAACAACTATTTGCATATGCTCCGCCATCCTGGAGCACATGTGAATTTTATTTAAAAGGTGGTCTATATGGACATAACCACAGCCTTTTACTTGTACAGTACTATGCTTAAGATTCGACTGGTTGAAGAGGCTATTGTAAATGAGTATCCCTTACAAGAAATTCAAACCCCAGTACATTTGTACATTGGACAGGAGGCTATTGCAGCAGGTATTGCAATAAATCTTCAACCTCACGATTTTATCGTATCAAATCATCGTTCCCATGGGCACTGCCTGGCCCGGGGAATGGATTTAGAAGGTTTTTTCAAGGAGCTATATGGGAAACAGGGTGGTGTAACCAGCGGATGGGGAGGTTCTATGCATATCGGAGATATTGAGCGCGGGATTATTGGGACATCTGCTATCGTCGCCGGGGGGATACCTATTGGGGCCGGTGTAGCTTTGGCCCAGAAAATGCTGAGTGAAGGAATTACTGTGATTTACTTTGGTGACGGAGCAGTTGATGAAGGCATTTTCTGGGAAACTTTGAATTTTTGTAAACTTAATGATCTCCCGGTTCTATTTGTTATGGAAGACAACCATTATGCCTCACAAACTCCAACCGAACAAAGGCATGCCTATGCCGATATCGCACATATTGTACAGGGCTATGAGATCCCGACACTAACGTTGGATGGCAACAATGTCTTTGAAGTTGCCAAAGTGAGTGGGAACTTGATAAACCGGATCAGAGAAGGAGCAGGCCCCTGTTTTATGCGCTGCCGAACCTATCGTTGGAAGGGACATGTGGGTTGTTCAGAGGATGATGATATGGGATACCGTCCGGCAGCAGAATTATCCATCTGGAAGACCAGGTGCCCTATTCTATGGCTGGAGAAATATCTGACTGAACAGTACCCAGGTAAGGCGGAGATCGAGTTCTTCTCTAGGCGGGATTACTGGCAGAGGGAGATCGACTCGGCAATCAGCAAGGCAAAGGAGGCACCCTATGCCGTGGACTAAATTAGTGGCAGACCAAAGGCGAAATTTCGAACCTGTTGGTGGAGGTGGCTGCGATAGAGTATTGACGTATGGCGAAGCGATTTCGGAAGCGATGGAACAAGCCATGGAAATCGATCCCCGGGTAATAATACTCGGAGAGGGAGTATCCCAACCGGGCTTTATCTATAATACCACCCGTTCCATCTGCAAGCGCTATGGAACCAAGCGGGTGATTGAGACCCCTATTGCTGAAGCAGCGCTGACCGGAGTCACTCTGGGCGCGTCTCTGGCAGGCTTGAGACCCGTACTTATCCATATGAGATGTGACTTCCTGCTGGTCTCCATGGATCAGATTATTAATCACATTGCCCATTGGAAAAGGGTGTTTGGGAATGACACTCCACTTGTAATTAGGGCGGTAATTGCGCGCGGATGGGGTTCTGGAGCCCAGCACAGCCAATCCTTTCACTCCCTCTTTGCCAGTTTTGAGGGGCTGGAGGTGTTGATGCCGGCCACTCCATACGATATTAAAGGCTTATTCCTGAGCGCGGTTGCCTCTCCGAAACCAGTACTCTTTCTTGAACACAGGTGGTTATATGGTGACCGGGATTATGTGCCCCGGGGGACTTACCTGGTACCGCTGGGTAAAGCGGTTCTGAGGGAAGAAGGCTCTGACATAACGTTAATAGGAATGTCATTGACCAACCGGGATATTTATATGGCCCGGGAAAAATTGAAAAGCGAACGAATATTTGCGGATTGGATTGATTTGCGCAGCATTAATCCAATTGATCTGGATACCATATACTCCTCAGTAGCTAAGACGGGAAGACTTCTGATCGTAGAAAACGGGCCTGTTTGCTGCGGTATCGGCGCTGAAATCGCCAGCAGAGTAATGGAGAACTGCTGGGATTTTTTGAAAACACCGGTTCAAAGGATAGGATGGCCATCAGCAACCGTTCCAGCTGGACCTGAACTGGAAAGACAGTTTTATCCCGGTGTTGATCAAATACTGACAACCATTAGAAAGATGGTGACCTGAATTGGGTCAACCAAAGGAAGATATTTTGATGTACCGGGCAACTCGCTCAGATGTTTTAGTGGCAAGAGGAGGTAATAAATGAAAGTAATTGTTACCGGAGGAGCTGGTTTTATTGGTTCACATCTGGTCGATCGACTACTCGCCGACGGTCATAAAGTTACGGTGCTGGATAATTTCAGTACCGGTAGGCCGGAAAACCTCAAGCATCAGGAAAATGAAAAACGACTGCGGCTTATTGAAGTCGATATACAGAACAGAAGGGCTATACAAGAATATTTCAAAGGTGTGGATTGGGTATTTCACCTAGCTGCTTTAGCGGACATTGTCCCCTCTATTGAAAAACCGGAGGAATATTTCCATTCCAATGTGGATGGAACCTTGGCAATCCTGGAGGCGGTTCGTCAGAATGGAGGAGTAAAGAAATTCCTTTATGCAGCCTCATCCTCCTGCTATGGAATTCCTGATGTTTACCCCACACCTGAAACTGCCGAGATAAAACCTCAATATCCCTATGCTTTGACCAAAAACCTGAGTGAGCAAATGCTAATGCACTGGGGACGTTTATATAAGATTCCGGTTATTGCCCTGCGGCTTTTTAATGTATATGGGCCTCGTTCTCGTACCTCTGGGACCTATGGAGCTGTATTCGGTGTATTTCTGGCCCAGAAACTGGCCGGGAAACCCTTTACTGTAGTAGGAGATGGCATCCAAACCCGGGATTTTACCTATGTAAGCGATATCGCTGATGTCTTTGTGTGTGCGGCAGAATCCCATGTGAAAAATGAAATCTTTAATGTAGGCAGCGGCGGCACTTATTCGGTAAATCAACTGGTCAATCTGTTGGGCGGCACGGTGAAATATATACCCAAACGGCCCGGAGAACCGGACTGTACCTTTGCGGATACGACTAAAATCAATAAAATGCTAGGCTGGTATCCACGAGTGTCCCTTGCCGAAGGGGTGGCCAGGGTTTTGGAAAACATAGAATACTGGAGGGAAGCCCCGGTCTGGACCCCGGAGACTATTCGTAATGCGACGGAAAACTGGTTCAAGTACCTGGGGGATTAGTTTTAAAATTGCCGGACAAATGCATTTTAAAGGCATATAAAATCATCCATTTCGTAATCTTTTGCGGCTATTCTTCCAATTACCTGATCCCACTGTGTCGGGCTTAACCCAGTGCCAGGTCTTTTTACCGTGATGTTTTTCTCGCTAAAAACTTCCCCTGCACGTATTGTTTTTTTGGCGACAATCGACTTACGAACAAAAGGAATGTTTTTCTGCTCACTGGGGCTGGGCCTTTTAACGCCCGTTCCCAGTGCCAGTTCAATATTTCTGATGGTCCGAACCATTTGCTTTAGCTCTGCAGGCTCAATGCTGGCCTGGTGATCCGGCCCCTCCATCTGCCTATCCAGAGTAAAGTGCTTCTCAATTACGCAGGCTCCCAGTGCAACTGCTGCAATCGCAGCTTCAATACCTGGCGTATGGTCGGAATATCCCGCTCTAACCCCAAGTTCTACAGCAATAGTTTGGATAGCACGCAGATTCGCATCAGAAAATGGGGTGGGATATTCTGTATTGGCGTGTAGGACAACAACGTGCTCCTTGGTCAGACCTCCCTCGCCAAGCACCCGGAGGGCATCCGTAATCTCCGCAAGATCTGCCATTCCGGTGGACAATAGCACAGGCTTGCCAAATGCCGCAATTTTCCGCAAAAACGGCCAGTCCGTCAATTCTGCCGACCCGATTTTAAACAAATCCTGCATCGTGTTTAAAAAGGCGGCGCTTTCATATTCATCTGCAGTGGAAAGAAACGTGATGCCGCAGGCATCGCAATGTTCCTTTAATTGGGTAAAATGGTCAAACGACAGTTCCAGCCTTTTCAACATTGTGAACTGATCCAGTTCTGCACCTACCTGTTCATTCTGATAGGCTGCTTTTGGGGCTGAACGAGTGATTACTTTTTCCGTTTTCCAGGTCTGAAATTTTATGGCATCTACCCCTGCCTTAGCAGCTTCATTGATCAACTCCCTGGCTGTGGCAACAGAACCATTATGATTCACCCCAGCTTCAGCAATGATATACACCGCATTATTACCAAACATTGTCTCTGACCTTGCGAGCCGGATTGCCGTAGACAATGTAGTAATCGGGAACATCCTTGGTAATAACCGCGCCATCACCAACAATACAGCAACGCCCTACACTCTTCTTGAAACCAATCGAAGCCCCGTCAGCAATCAAGGTATTATCACCAATGCTTTTACCCGCCATGCTGACGTTTCCGGCAATTAAAACATTGTTGCCAATTGTCTGATCGTGGTTCACACTGGAAAAACTATTAACAATACAATGAGATCCAACGATCACACCGTTGGCAACCTTGGTATAAGCTTCAAACACATTGCCATTGCCCATTTGCGCATACCGCGATACGATGGCAGCAGGATGAATGATATTGACAGCTCTGATCTTCTGATCATACTTGGCTGCCAGGTGCTGCCTGATTCGCAGGTCACCCACTCCCAGAAAATATCCGCTAATATCAGGATTTTCCATTAACAAAGCATCTACCTCATTATCGGTACAGAGGACCCCATAGCCCATTACTTTCTTACCGACATCCATCTTATCTGCCGCAATCAAACCAAATATCTCGATATTCTTAATCTGGTCGATATTATCTATGATCATTTGGGCATGTTGACCAATACCAACAATGATAATCCTCTCTTTTTTCATCAGTCATCCCCCCCGTCAAGATATTTGACCGTGATGCATCCATGCTCATCAATCCTGGCCGTATCCGGAAGCAAGTAATCAGGGTTCCAGCGCCATCTGTCCTCAATCCGGTAACAGGTTCTGACATCATAATATCCGGCTTCGTCTTTAACACCCAGGGTATCTTCATATAAGGTTACCTTGCCAACATCCGTCATTAAGGAAAGCATCGGTTTGATACGGCCTGATATCTGACCGGATGATGTCAGTTCTTTGACCAGGGAAATAGCTCTGGAAACACTTATCCGAAAATGTTGAGTGCCAATTATAGGAACTGGATGAAAAAGATAATGGGCCTCGATACCCAGATATCTGAGATTATCATATAACTCCACCAGTGCCTCGACATTATCATTTACATTTTTAAGTAAAACATTCTGACTGTAAATTCTAACCCCGGACTCCTGTAATCTTGCCATGATTTTCCGAGGCTGTTCCTGCAATTCAATAGCATGGTTAATCTGAATAGCACATTCAAAACGAACCCTATTACAATATGACTTGAAAAAATCGAATAATTCTTCATTGAACTTATCGGGAGACTGCACCGGCAGACGAGTACCAATCCTTATAATCTCAATATTAGGTGCATCTCTAACCACTTCCGCAATCAACTGCATCAGCAAATGGGGTACCATGAATGGATCGCCGCCTGTTATCAGCAGCTCTTTCAAATATTCATCCGTTCCGACATAAGCAACAATTCCTCTAATGTCGCTTCTTTTGATCTGTATCGGTTCATAATTAGAACGGAGACAGTATCGGCAGTGGGCTGCGCAAACCATGGTTAGATCAATAACCAGCGACCGCCTGTACAACCGTTCTAGGCCGCGGGGTAATTCTTCCTTGCTCCTGATTGCAGCCTCATAATGCTTCATGTTATGCTCTTTGGTGACTATGTCTTCCAGCGGCGAATAAAAATACTGATTATATATTGCATTATATTCAGGAGATCTCTCTCCAAATTCATGCTGTATTCCTTTAAGCAAATGCTGCAGATAGTTGGGCACCTTCTGTTTAAAAGCAACCTTTTTTGGCTCCTGCATCCGTTACCTATCCTCCCATTCTATTTGGCGGGTATCGGTAGCGCGGATAAACCCGCATGATTACAGTATTTTCTCCTTTAATGCATATAGGGCTTAACTCCACCTTTCCACCAGTCTGATTTTGTTTTCCCCGCCTTCAAGGTCTTGGACCAGGATGATTTCCGGCGTTATAAACAGCCGGTCTCTGATTTCTTTTTTAATCTCTTCGGCAAGGGAGAAATGGTTCTGCTCTCCGGTAAGCACTTGTACCCTGATTGAAATCTCATCAATCGGCTGGCGATTCGGAACCCTGACTATATAGGTGCCGGTACATTCGGGATACTTGGAAAGCAAAGGCCGAATGGCTTCCGGATAAAAATTGATCCCTTTGATAACCAGCATATCATCGCTGCGCCCACGAATAAGGAAGCGAAAACCTTCATTACCACAAGGACAGACATCGGTTGAAATGATTTCTATAATATCGCCAGTACTATACCTGATTAAAGGTTGAGCTTCTTTGACCAGGTTAGTCAGAACCATTTCCCCGATAACACCGGCCTTCAGCGGTAGTTCTAGCCCACTTGCCGAATCTATTATCTCCACCTGCAAAAATGGTGAAGCTGTAAAATGGAGGCCTTCCCGACGATCGCATTCCGCACCCAGGATACTCATAACCTCGGAAAGTCCATAATTGGCGTTGATCGCCTTCATTTCCCATTCGTCCTCAATTTTTTTGCGAAAAACTTCATCCTGCATGCCAGCTTCTCCACCCAAAAAGCCCTTTTTCAGCCCCAGATATCGTGGAGACAAACCATACTTCTCCCGCAGCACTTTTCGAATCGCGGCAAGATATGAAGGCGTAGAGTGAATACAGGGTGAATCAATCTCAAGCAACATGGCAATCAAATTTTCCGTTTTTCCGACCCCGTAGGGAACAACAGCAGCTCCGGTCGCCTCCATACTCTGATGATCCATGAAACCACCCATCCACATACAATAATTCATGCAATTAAAAACAATATCATTCTCATCCATCCCGGCTGTTCTGAAAGCCCGCCTCCCCCCCATAATAACGTGTTCAATATCACTGGCGGTCAGCACTAACGTCAGCGGACGCATGGTGGTTCCGGATGTTCTATGCAAACGAGCAATCTTTTTGCTTTCAACGCAAACGTTCGAACCAAAAGGTGGATTCAACGACTGATCGTCCAATAACATCTGCTTGTTAATTAAAGGAACGTCTGTAAAACGTTCTATGAAGTGTCCATGGTACAAATTGCGGTAAAACGAACTTTTCTCTGCATATTGCAATACTAATTCAAGAAAGTTTCTATCCATATCCAACTTTCTAACATCCACCTTCCAGGTTCTTTGTAGGAGCAAAGATCCAGTCTCCACCCATCTGTATTCATGGTCGATTTCCCAAACCAATAATCCATGGAAATGATGACTTGCTTCTAATATATGCTCTACAATCCTATGTGTTAATGATGGGGTCAGACGATTACCAAATTGGGGTTATGCGAAGGGGCTGGGGCAGGCAAGGACAACACTTGATGTCTTTCTCTTCGAGTGTACTACTACGTTCTGAAAGGAATAAAATAAATACTATTCTTATCGCTTACCTACAAAATCATAAAATTCTTTCATAGTTATACCTTCTAAATCAACTGTTTTAAGATGTTCTTTAATTCGCAGGGAAGCATTGCCCTCCCCATATGGCGAAAGAACTTGGCGTAATGAACCCTTAAAATCTGGCGAAAGAGCCTTTTGAATAGCTGCTATGATTTGCTCCTCATTTTCCTCACAATCAATAACCGAACTAGCCTTTAACCGTCCTTTTTGTCTATTTCCAATATTTACTGTCGGCTTGCTTAAAGCCGGAACTTCCGTAAGACCGCTGGAAGAGTTTCCTATTACTACATCCGCGTTCTTTATAGCACTCAAATATAAAAGCTGGCCCATAGAAGTAAAAGTCCTCGCTCGGCTTGAATGAGTTGCAACATATTCATCTATCATTTTTATCAGTACTCTGCCGTTGGTATCAGCATTGGGTTTGGTAAAAATTATACTGGCCTCGGGAAATTGATCTAAAGCGCCCAATAAAACTGCCATTGCTTGCTCCGAATTATTACACAGGGTTACGGGATGATATGTAACCAGAAAAACCGTCGGTTGGAATTTAAATTCTATTTTATGTTCGAGAGCTTCTCTATCCAGCAAAATAAGCCTCATTATATTATCCAATTCTATTTCACCATAATTAAATACTCGTTCCGGGTTCTCTCCTAACTGAATCACTCTTTGCCGATAGGTTTCATTGGCTACGAAATGTAAATGAGACATTTTGGTAATTGAATGTCTTATAGCTTCGTCTATTACCCCTTCGGTTGACTCGCCCCCCCCCAAATGGGCAATTGGAATCCTGGCAACCATGGCTGCTTGCGCCGCCGCAAAAATCTCAAACCTGTCACCCAATATGGCCAAAATATCCGGCTTTAAACGTTCCAAAACATCTGCAAAGCCGATAGTGGCCAGACCGATAGATTTAGCAATTCCTACCGGCGTATCACTGGATAGCAGCATCTCTACTTTTTGGTCAATTTTGAAACCATCTTCTTCAATAGTTTTATAGGTAAGACCGAACTCTGGAGAAAGATGCATACCTGTAGCCACGATCTGCAGTACCAGATCTTCATCAGCCTGTATTTCTTTCATCAGCCAGTATAATAACCCATAGTCAGCTCTTGTTCCGGTTACCACACATATTTTTCTTGTATTCATATTCCCCTCGACTTTCCAATCCAAGCATTTATTGCAATGATGACCTGATATGATTCTTATATATGATCTTTAATCCCATTTATTCGCATAGTCAAACTTCCCAATAGGCTAAGCTTATCGAACAAACGTTGGTTGTAGTCGTTTTGTTTTTAAGAAGCAAATAAAATTGCCTATCTACAGTTGAACTGGGAATAATAATCCTGCCATCAAAGGGAAGCAGCACACCTCCACCGGCCTGAGTAACCGAGATCAACAGTGTGCCGCCGCTAGTAGGATCAGCCAACTGATTTATATACTTGGCAGTACAGACACTGCCCCCCGAATAATCCCAGTTGTTATTAGCAGGGGTTATTGATGTTCCACCCGTGAAAGCAGCATTACGGTATATTTCGAATGTCGTACTAACGGTGGATCCTCCTATCAGTCGCAGTATATAAACGGTTATGTTCTGATTTGCCGGTATAGTTAACTGAGCCGCCAGATACCCGCTTCCAGATACCGTCACGTCTCCCGTCGTTATATCATACACTTGTCCATTTTTCGCAGCATCGGTATACGGCTGATTATTGAGAACAACCAGCGGGTCAGAAGCACTGGATATGATTTTATAGTTGGGCATAAGCTCAACCTCCCAAGCAAAAATTCATGCAGTGATTAAAAAGTTAAACAATATACGAATAGCATTACATTATATGATTACATGGTTGATATGGTGAAAATGGGGGTTGATTCCATTGGTAATTCACAAGATATGTCAAATTAACGAATTTACAAAGCTCGCCAGGGTGTACCTGATTTTATAAACTGGCATATACTGTTATTAACTGGGACTTTTGAATATTTGATAATCAAAACTAAGATTGAAGTGTCATAATCATGAAATGATAAAACATAGAGGGGAGAAAAGACAGAGTGGCAATTAGCAGATTTATCGATGATACTAGAGATTCTCGACATCAGTTATTGAGCGAAGAAGGGAAAATATATTCAGTTGCAACGGGATCCCAGTCAATTGACGCCAGTGGATATCTGGCTTTAGAGGTTACAAACCCGGCAGACTCAAATAAAATGATTGAAGTAATTAGAATTGAGGGGGGTACGCTTACCACTACAACCATTGATATATTACGCAATGCTCCCCTTGCCGTATCAGGGTTTTCGCTAAGCCCGCTTAATAGAAACTGGAATTGTACCGACAGTAGTGCTATGACAGTTAAGTATATTACTCAGGCTACTGACCCCACCTCGGGTGGAGACCTCCTAACTTCAGTTATTCAAACATCTGGAAAGATTTCCATGACATATGATGGTGAATTCGTTCTACCGGGTACCACTTCAGATAATCATTTCTCATTACGTATAAAAAACAATACCAGCGAAGCCAACACACTTTCAGTTAGTATTACATGGCTGGAGCCATAATTCCTGTTTGCTTTGAAACCTTGGCGAAATTTCCACTGCTTATCTTGCGCCGTCAATTTGGAGTCTGAATACTCACTATATAAAATCAACCTGCATTATTTGCTCTTTTAGGTTGCGCCTTACGGGAAGCAGTACTGACTTATCAAACGTAGTAAAATACGAATTTTTAAATGGGCCTATATCATATCCATAATCTTCTTCAGGTAATCGCCTGGTATAAGTATTTCCTTCCTGTCTCCATTTGGTTTGATAATAATTTCCGGTCAAACCTGATATTTCATAGTTCCAGGACGTTGGTAAATAAACATACTCAATTTCTTCGTTCTCATAATAACTAACATCTGCCTCTTTCAACCTGAGGATATAATCATTATCCTCATATCCACCGCCAATATAGCGTTCATCTAAAAAACCAATTTTTCTTATCAAGTCTTTTTTAAATCCGAAAAAACCGAACCGGTAAGGGGCAACTACTCCCCAGCCTTCATCCAGCATGGTTAAAATTTTTCCTATATCTGAAGTTGTGGGGCGGGCCTTATCATTGCATATAATAATTTTTTCGTAATTACTAGTGACTATACAGTCATTAATAAGCTTAGAAAATGACGGGTAACCGGTACCATCAAAAATCCGGTTATTGAAATATTTAACGCATGATTGCGCTTCATGGCTTAATTGAGGTCTATGGGAGGGTATGATTATTTCGTAGTCGATAAGCACAGTAAATTCACCTCCGAATAATTCCTTTATCCTTTCCCCAATCTTTTTTCAAGATATTCTCTATTGTTTAAAACGCTAAGGTCATCCGGAATAAATGTGGCAGCGATCTCATTATGTCGGTAAGCCAGCTCATACTCCCCTAATCGATCATAGCAAACGCAGAGCTGAATGTGCGGCACCCAGGTCCAGGATGCATGATCAATAAAACCCCTATTGCCTAACGGTTTTTCTAATTCGCTAGCCATTTTATACCAAAAAGCAGCTTGCCTGAATTGTTCGCTAAGTTGAAAATGATAGCCCAGGAGACAACAAAACTCAGCCCGTGGGGTGTCATATATAAATGATTTAAAAATGTATTTTTCTGCATTCGAAAGATCACCGAGCCTGTGGAAACAGTTGGCCAGCTTTCTGCAGGCCGCAAGATTGTCTTCCACCCAGCCCTGTCCCGTCTCTAGAAATTTTTGGTACCATTCGATCGCTCTATCATACATTTGGTGATCCAGCAATTCATTGGCAAAGTAATACTGATCACGGGGGGAAAAGGCTTCGCCTGCCGCCAGGCGCTTTTCATAAATATTCAGATTCCGTTCAGAGTCATGCCATTCACTTTTATGGGTGATGGCAATATCACTATCCAGGCTCTGCCCATGTACAGCCAGGTATTCATGTACCGCTCCGATCCACTGAAAATGATTGGAGCGCTTGACCAAGCGATTCCTGCGCAGGCTGGTGGTTATATTTCCATGCTTATCAAATCCCAGATTGTAATTCATGGTAACCGCATCAATGGATGGATCCAGCGTTTGTTTAAGGGTGAGAAATTTGATTTGCTCATCTTCAAATATAACATCATCTGCATCTAACCAAAGAATATATTCCTTGCTAGCATGCTGGAAGGCAAAATTGCGAGCGGCTGCAAAGTCATCGATCCATTTAAAGTCAAATATCTGCTCGGTATAACGGCGGGCAATTTTCTTGGTACTATCGGTTGAACCGGTATCGACGATTATAATTTCATCAGCTATTTCCTTAACGCAGTCAAGACACCGGGCCAGAACCTCTTCCTCATTTCTGACTATCATACAAAGACTGATGCTTATGGGAGTTCTTGCCTTAATAAGAAAATCCGCAATATCATAGCCCCATTTATCAATGGCTTTTTGCCGGTTCTCTGCGAGCAGCCTAAAAAAACTGGCTGGATCAGCTGATGGCAGCGATAGAGGGTTGACGTAATGAACAAAAGCATCCAGTGCAATATATAGAGAATAGCCCTTATTTAAGGCTCTGAAGCACAAATCATCATCCTCATAAGTCCCCAACCCAAACCGTTCATCAAATCCGCCCAGTTCTTCTATTACTTCCTTTTTCACCAGCAGACAGTGGCTCAATAACCTAAATACCTGTTTATTGTTTCCCATGTTCTGCATTCGGTTCTGCCTGGCAAAGTCATCCAAGTCACTTAGATCTTTATAAGGGATTGGTATGCGCTGATGACCACTGACATCATTGCTCACAGGACCTACCATGGCAGCCATCTCTTGAGCTTGAATACATCGCAGCATGCTCTTCAAGCCATTCTCCGTTAATAAACTATAGCAGCTCATAAATAGAATAAATTTTCCACTGACTAATTCGGCCCCCTGATTATAGCCCTTGGCAATTCCCGGTGGCACCGAGTTTAATATTAGCTGGATATCCTTTTGCGATTTAAGGTACTCTATGGTTTCATCATTAGATCCGTTATTGACAACAATTAGTTCATAGGGTTCATCGGTATATCTTATGATATGTTCCAAGGATTGCCGGGTTATTTCCAGATCTTCGCAAGTTAAAAGAACTATACTAATATGCATTTTTTCACCCACATTAATTTTTTACTAACTAATATATTAATTATTCTGAAGCTTTGGAACCTATTCCATAGTCACAATTGTTGCAATGCATCCACACAATAAGTAATGAAAAAACCGTTTCCAAGCTTTTTAGCCTAAAAACAGTTTTTTCTAAGTTCTAAGCCCTCTGACCTAGTCTGGAGAGCTTTAACAATAACGATACTAATTCAATTTTTTAATAATCATGGAGGCACTTACAGTGGTAAGCGTTCCACCTGCTCCATTATCTAAAGGAACAGTGGGCGTGAGGGAACTACTATTTCTAAGTCTGAGCGTCTGGCCGGCATCTATGTGCAGTATTACTTGACCGGTATTTTCACAATTACCCATTCCAATACCATACCTGGAATTGCCAACTATTGATGTATTTAAAACCAGAGCAAATTGGTTTACTACAGTACCTGATACTGACCAGGTAACCTCATAAACTCCAGTTACAAGAATGGTTGCAAATGTATCTCCAGAATTATGGTCGATTCCATATAGGAAATCATGGCTGTCAAAACTAATATCTCCTCCCCTGGGGATAGGATCTTGTACACCCACATTGTAGATATAGCCATAGGCGCCTAATCCTAAACCAGTTGCGCCAGTTGCTCCGGTTGAGCCCGTTGTGCCAGTTGCTCCGGTTGCTCCAGTTGCGCCCGTTGCCCCAGTTGCGCCGCCCGTTGGACCAGTTGGACCAGTCTCTCCAAGTGCTCCCGTTTCGCCGGTTGCACCAGTTGCTCCAGTTGCTCCGGTCTCTCCGGTTGCTCCGGTCTCTCCGGTTGCTCCGGTTGCTCCCGTTGCACCGGTTGCCGGTCCGGTTGCGCCGGTTGCGCCAGTCTCTCCGGTTGCTCCAGTTGCTCCTGTTGCTCCGGTTGCTCCCGTTGCCCCTGTTGCTCCAGTTTCTCCTGTTGCTCCCGTTGCTCCGGTTGCCCCTGTTTCTCCTGTTGCTCCAGTTCCACCAGTTTCTCCTGTTGCTCCCGTTGCTCCGGTTGCTCCGGTTGCGCCAGTTTCTCCCGTTGCTCCAGTTTCTCCTGTTGCTCCCGTTGCTCCGGTTGCCCCTGTTTCTCCCGTTGCTCCGGTTGCCCCTCCCGTTGGACCAGTTGCTCCCGTTTCTCCAATTGCTCCTGTTTCGCCAATTGCTCCAGTTTCTCCGGTTGCGCCGGTTGCACCTGTTGCTCCAGTCTCTCCAGTTGCTCCGGTTGCTCCGGTTTCTCCGATTGCGCCAGTTGCTCCAGTTGCTCCAGTTGCTCCGATTGCTCCAGTTGCTCCAGTTGCCCCTGTTGCCGGTCCCGTTGCGCCCGTTGCCCCAGTTGCTCCGGTTGCTCCCGTTGCTCCGGTTGCTCCCGTTGCTCCGGTTGCGCCCGTAAATCCGGTTGCACCTGTCGATCCGGTGGGGGCAGGCGGAAAGTGGTTGCCGAAAAATTCTGTCGTCCAAGATTCACATCTGGACGAGCAATGATGATGATTGTGATAGTGATGATTGTGATGGTGATGATATTTATCCATTAATAAAGCCTCCTTTGCCATTAATTGAAGGATCATATTACGATATGAAATAAAAGGCAAAGATGTGAATGGATGGCCTAAAAATGGCTCATATTTACATCCTATTTCCTTCTATGCAATTCGCGTAATAACAAGGTGTGCCGAAACAGACCTTGTTCCTCCAGCGCTAGGAGTGATGGTTAGTGCTGTGGATTCACCAGCAGGATTTCGTACAGTGAGTAATGAATTTATGACTGTCGTCTGCACAAGAGCTATTCCTGCTATCTGAGAAGTCCCTGTTGCTCGCCCGACCACCGTATATGACAGATCAGCACCATTGAGAGTTAAAATTAATTGGCCAGCTTCGTCCACACTCACCTGAAACATCACCTGATAAGTGCCAATTGCAGACAAGTTAAATGTGCTGGGACCAGTACGGGCAATAGCAGCCCCACTGGTAGGTCCATCTGCCGGAAAGTGTACGTCTGCACCGGCAGCAACTGTTGCTTCATTATCGGGAGGCATCAACGCAAAAAAATCTGCAAAGCTTAATACTCCCCCAGTTGGTCCCGTTGAACCAGTTGCTCCCGTACTTCCTGTAGTTCCGGTTGCGCCTGTGCTTCCTGTAGATCCTGTAGATCCGGTTGACCCTGTAGTTCCAGTGGTTCCGGTTCCTGTTGCCCCGGTTGACCCTGTTGCTCCAGTTGCACCCGTTGACCCTGTTGCTCCCGTTGCTCCCGTTGCTCCCGTTGCCCCCGTTGCCCCCGTTGCTCCGGTTGCTCCGGTTGCCCCCGTTGCCCCCGTTGCTCCGGTAAACCCAGTTGCACCTGTCGATCCGGTGGGGGCAGGTGGAAAGTGGTTGCCGAAAAATTCTGTCGTCCAAGATTCACACCTGGACGAGCAACGATGATGATGATGGTTATGGTGATGATATTTATCCATTAACAAAGCCTCCTTGGCCATTAAATTGAAGGATCATATTAGGATATGAAATAATAGGCAAAGCTGTGAATTGATGGCCTAAAAATGGCTCTCATTTATTTATGATGGCACGTTTTTTATGCTCCTAACATACCATAACCATAAATGTCGAATATTCTTGCTTAAATATCAATAAACATAGTAACAACCGAAAAAATGCATCTATGTTTGTTTTGAGTTAAGAAAGGCTGAATGGTATGAAAAATGCAAAAGTGCTAATTCTTGGTGCGAATGGAATGCTGGGACATAAGCTGTTCCTCCATCTTTCAAGCTACGAAAACCTTGATGTATTTGCTACTGCGCGTTATAAGGATACCTGGGCAAAATTACTGCCCCCGGAATTATTGAAAAAACTGCAGTTAAACGTTGATGCCAATGACTTTGATAGCTTGATAAGCGCTATAGACCTTATCAAACCGGAGCTGGTTATCAATTGTATCGGTATAGTTAAGCAGGGTTACTATGGTCAAGATCCATTGGCAAACATCTCTATCAACGCACTTCTCCCCCATAGAATTGCTCAAATCTGTAAAGAATACGGTACACGCCTGTTACACATCAGTACCGATTGCGTATTTAGCGGCAATAAGGGTAACTATAGCGAGACTGATTTCCCTGATGCTATTGATCTCTATGGAAAATGTAAACTGCTGGGAGAAGTTAGTTATCCTCATTGCCTGACATTGCGCACATCTATTATTGGCCATGAACTCCAATCGCAGCTTGGCCTCATTGAATGGTTTTTTGCCCAGAAGGATAGGATTCAAGGCTATACCCGCCACATTTACTCAGGTTTTCCGACTGTAGAGCTGGCCAGTATTATTGCCCACTACATTATCCCCAATGCCTCAATTAGTGGGGTTTATCACCTATCCTCTGATCCAATATCCAAATATGACCTGCTGAAATTAGTAGCCCTTAAATACAACCATGAAATAGCGATTGAGCCTTATGACGACACTTTTTGCGACCGCTCTCTTGATTCCAGTAAGTTTCGTAATTTAATAGGTTTTTCTCCGCAATCCTGGCCAGAAATGATTGATATGATGTACCAGGATTATCTCATCATCCCTTACGGTAAAAGATAGGAGGCTCTAGATGTCCCTTTTCAAGGATAAAGTAGTTCTTATTAGCGGTGGAACCGGATCTCTGGGTAAAGTGCTGACCCGCCGTCTTTTGTCCAAACAGTCCGATTCTCCCCGCAAAATTATTATCTTCTCGCGTGATGAAGCTAAACAGCATTTCATGCGAGTAGAATATCAACAGAAAATGAAGGCAACTGACGAAATTATCTACCGGGACTTTGAGCGCTTGGTGGAATTTAGAATAGGGGATATCCGTAATTATTATTCGGTATGTGCCGCTCTGGAAGGGGTCGATATAGTTATCAATGCTGCGGCATTGAAACAAGTTCCGTCCTGTGAGTACTTCCCTTCTGAAGCCGTGCAAACCAATATTGGAGGAGCAGAGAATATAGTCCAGGCAATTAGGCAGAATAAATTGCCCGTTGAAACAGTGGTTGGAGTTTCTACCGATAAAGCCTGTAAGCCTGTAAATGTCATGGGTATGACCAAAGCTATCCAGGAAAGGGTTTTTATTAATGCCAATATCGGAATTCCTTCCACTCGGTTTGTCTGTGTTCGTTATGGTAATGTACTGGCATCCAGGGGGTCGGTAATCCCTCTTTTCCATGAACAAATCAAGAGTGGAGGGCCGGTTACCATAACCACCCTTGATATGACCCGCTTTTTGTTATCACTGGATCGAGCGGTGGATACCGTCCTGGCTGCTGTTGAATACGCCCATCGGGGAGAAATCTATATTCCCCGGGTGCCTGCTTCCAGGATCATTGATGTCGCCACCGCATTAATTGAAGACCGCGACATAAATATAAGCGTTACCGGCATCAGACCGGGGGAGAAGGTTCATGAAATTCTGGTATCCCATGAAGAGGCCTGGCATACTTATGACCGAGGTGAACACTATGCTATCAAACCTATGCTGCCTGAACTCTGGCAGGAAGAACCCGGCCTAGAGGCCCTTCAAAAAGAATTCAGCTCAGGTGATTCGGTATTGAGCTTAGAGGAAACCAAACAACTACTATACAGCCATCATCTAAATATTGATGCAGAGCTAAACTATGACGGAGAGTTCTTGCGATGAAAATTATGACCATACTGGGTACTCGCCCGGAGATTATTCGTTTAAGCCGGGTGATCCCCCTTCTCGACCAGCTTGGCCAGCATGTGTTGGTACATACCGGACAAAACTTTGACCCTCGTCTGAACGATGTTTTCTTTGATGAACTGGGTCTGCGTTCACCTGATTACGCATTAAATTGCACCTCAGGAAGCGCCATAGAGCAAATTGCCGCTATTCTAACTACTTGTCAGACAGTAATATCTACCGAAAAACCGGATCGTATACTCATACTTGGTGATACCAACAGTGCTCTGGCAGCAATTGCTGCCAAACGAATGGGTATCCCGGTAATTCATATGGAGGCCGGCAATCGCTGTTATGATGACCGGGTTCCCGAAGAGATAAACCGGCGTATCGTTGACCACTGCAGCGATATACTGCTCCCTTACACTGAACGCAGCCGAGCCAATCTTCTTAAAGAAGGTATTGCCAGTAAAAAAATCTTAGTAACCGGTAATCCCATCTTAGAAGTCCTGGAATATTATGCTGCCCAGATCGACTCCAGTAAAATATTGAACCAGCTTGAATTAGATCCTCAAGGCTATTTTCTGGTAACCCTGCACCGGGCTGAAAATGTAGATATTCCCTACCGTCTGGGTCAGTTCATAGAGGCTTTACATCTTCTGCATCTGGAATATGAAATGCCGGTAATTTGCAGTCTGCACCCCCGTACCCGCTCCCAGTTACATAAAAGCAGGCAGATTATGGCTGGAGATGGGGTTAAAGTTATCGATCCTGCCGGACTGTTTGATTTTGTTCACCTGGAAAAGCAGGCTCGCTGTGTTTTGAGTGACAGCGGAACGGTACAGGAAGAGTGCTGCATTTTGGGAGTTCCTAATGTTACTCTGCGGGATGTTACAGAGAGACCTGAGACGGTGGAAGGCGGCAGCAGCATTATCGCCGGTTGTGAACCCGAGTCCATTCTGTCTGCGGTCAATACTGCATTAAGCCTGGGTTGCCTATGGGTGGCTCCGCCTGAATATATGAAGAAAATGGTTGGTGCTACTGTGGTAAAAATCATTTCCGGAATTTTACCAGGATAATTTTAAGGAGGTAATGAATAGTGGATTCTCCACAGCTTATTGACCTAAACAAATACCCGGGGTTAACCTGGCACGAGGACTTTATTGTTCACTTGGCCAGTATCGTTCGACCCAGAGTATATGTAGAACTGGGAATACATCATTGTGCGGTTTTTAACCGGATCATCCCCTATGCTGAAGAATTAATAGGGGTGGATATCAACCCTGAGGCGGGCAAATACATGCTAGTTTCCCACAAGACTCGCTTTGTCCATGCTATGACCCAGGATTTTGTCCAAAAATTAATGACCGAATCCCTAATGATAGATATGTTGTTTATTGATGCCGATAATGTCCGAGAAGCGTTGTTGAAAGACTTCAGTACTTATTTACCTTTTATCGCTCCTCATGGGCTTATTCTTTTACATGATGTACACCCGGGTAATGAGGAACTGATTCAACCAGCCTGGTGCGGAACCGCTTATCAGGCTGCAGAAGAATTGTCACGGCATAGTGATGAATATGAAATGATGACCATCCCCGTCTTCCCTGGCCTGGCTATCTGCAGAAAACGCCAGGTGCAATTATCCTGGCAAGAGCCGAAAAATAATAAGCAAGCTATCAAGAAAAGGTATTCCATCGTCTGTATCTGTCAAATATATAACGAATTGATCAAGGGCAACCTGGAGCGCTTTACAAATTACGTAAAGCCACTGGCGGACGCCTTGGTCGTTTATGATGACGGCAGCACAGATGGCAGTTATGAGTACATGTTGACCCAAACTCCTTATGTAATTCGCGGACACAAAAATGACTTTGTAAATGAAAGAAGCCATAAACAATTACTGCTGCAAGAGGCCTTAAAGCTCTCCCCCGATTTTATCTTATGGCTGGATGCTGATGAAGTATTGACAGCCAATGCATCTGAGCACCTGCAAACCTTGTGCGCTGCGTGCATTGAGAATAATAACGACGGAGTGGTTTTTCACGAACTAAATCTGTGGCGCAGTCATACCTGGAGAAGAACAGATAGTCTTTATGATGTTGGCTGGTTTGTACGTTTATGGCGGGTTACTCCGGGCATGGGCTATGAAGAAACCCAACCGGGACTTCACCAGCGATCCTATCCTTCCAGCGTGCAACGCCTACAGTGGACAGATTCGGTTCAGGTCTTACACTATGGCTTTTCCTCCCAGCAGCGACTGGCTCATAAATACCTGGTTTACCAGTCACATGGTCAAAGCGGTTATGATATGCTGGACCGCTTGATCAGCGAAGAGCAGCTGGTCTTGGAAAAGGTGCCCCGAGAGCTATTCCCGGAGGGCCTGTGGATTGATGATGAGAAACCAGTTCCGTTTACCTGGGAAGAGTCCCTGTCTTATGTAGAAGAATACCGCGCAGAAGTTTTCGAGCCCTAGTTTTTGTGGAGAAAAAGATTGTTAAGACTGTGCTAATTTGAATTAGTAAAAGAACCCTTTAAGAACCATAAAAAGTGAACATCCGAAAGGAAGCATCCAGATGCGCTGTACAACTTCCATTATTATAACCACTTTTCAAAGGCCTCATCTATTGAAGTGGGGCCTTTATTCACTGGCTAAACAAGCCATGCCAGCTGATTTTGAAACCATCGTTCTTAATGATGGTATTCACGACGAAACTGAAGCTATCTGTCAAAAATACGAGCAAAAGCTTAATTTAAAATATGTCTTTACCGGACAAAGGAATTTGGATGGTAATATCAAGTGGCGCATACCGGGTTTCGCTATTAATATCGGGGCTAGACTATCTAGGGGCAGAATATTAATTATTTCCTGTGCAGAAATGTTTCATTTAAATGACTGTATTCTTCATTTAAGCATCCCTTTGCTTTCCAACCCTAAACTATTAGGCATTCCCATTGCACGAGATGACCAAGATAGCTCCTTTTTGAATAATCTGGTCGCTACGAACGGATCTTTTGACTATAATGGCTTTTATAATAACTACCCGGGATTAAACACCAGTTTACCATTTCTAACCTCCATCAGCCGGGAGGAGTTTTTTGCTATCGGAGGCTATGACGAAGACTTTATCGGTATCGGTTACGATGATAATGATTTGATGTTAAGGCTTGCCAATAATGGCTGCACTTACTCCCAGACTGCAGCCGAGACTATACACTTATATCATGAAAGGATTTGGTATGCTCGGGTAAATTCTCCCGAGACCATCTATAATAGAAATCTTTTTTATGAAAGACAAAACCAGGTTGTCCGCAATCAAAATCGGGAATGGGGTAAGTTATAAAAATACACTGCTGGGTAGATTAATTATCCGCCGCTCTAGACTTTCAGCTCCGCTCAAATCCATACGTGGGCAGTTTACATACATAGGCAGTCTGTGCATCAGAGTCCAGGCCGGGCGCGTCATGATGGCATGACCGTTGGTTATTTCGAGCAACTTATCCCTTTCAGCACAATATTTTTCGTCAAGTAGTAGAGCATTCAGCCAGTAATTGCTATAAGCATAGTCATCCTCATGGAATATTTCCACACCTTCAACTTCGCTAAATGCCTCCTGGTATCGCTTGGCCAGGGCTCTTTTTTTCTCAATGAACTCTGGTAATTGCGCGAGCTGGGCACAGCCCAGGGCTGCATTAATATTGGGCATCCTGTAGTTATAGCCCACCATATCATGGTTTAATGACCATGGGTGAAGTAGTTTGGCTTGGGTGCATAAATGTTTGACCAAACGGGCTAGTGATTCATAATTGGTCAATATAGCTCCTCCCCCACCAGTGGTGACAATCTTGTTGCCATTAAAGCTTAAAACGGATAATCGGCCCCAGTTCCCGGTATGAATTCCCTTGTAATATGAACCTAATGATTCGGCCGCATCTTCGATAAGTTCCAGCCTGAATTTTCGGCAGACTTCTACCAGTGGTTCCATATCCACCGGATGACCAAAGGTATGCATGGGAACTACTGCCTTTATTCTCCTTCCGGTTTTTTTATTAAAACACCCTTTAAGTCGCAATTCACTTATATCATCCAGATAATCAGCCAGCTTGTAAGGATCTAATCCCAGGCTTCTTGCCTCACTGTCTACAAAATGAGGAATGGCCCCACAATAGCAAACTGCATTGGCGGTGGCTACAAATGTTAATGCGGGCATTATGACTTCATCCCCTGCGGCTACTCCTGCCATTTGCAGACAGATATGCAGCGCCGCTGTACCGTTTACGACGGCCACTGCATATTTCGCCCCTGTGTAGTCTGCCAATTGCTGCTCAAAACGGTCTACATACTGTCCTATAGAAGAAACCCAGCCGGTATCCAGGCAGTCTTTTACATAAGTCCATTCATTACCCTTAAATAGCGGTTCATGCAGGGCAATAAATTCTCGATCCTTGGGCAAGACCTCTTGCAAGGTTTGTATAATTGTATTTATACTAAATTCTCTCTTCATAGGTTATAAGTACCCGCCCGATATTTCTTTAAATTATCCATATCACTAAACCAGGTAATAGTCTCGGTTAATCCTCGTTTAAAACCCTCATGTCCGCCATACTCGGGTTTCCAGCCTGTAATTCCTCTAGCCTTGCTATTATCGGCCCATAATCGTTCCACTTCACTCTTTTCTGGGCGCAGGCGCTCCTGCTCGGTCTGTATTTCTACTTTTACCTGCATGATTTCGGCTATTAGTTCAACCAGTCCCCCAATAGATATTTCATAATTACTACCAATATTGATTACTTCCCCCACAGCATTATCTGATTTTGCCACGGCCATAAATCCTCTGACGGTATCCTTTATATAATTAAAATCCCGGGTAGGATGAACAGCGCCTAGCTTTATAACGCGTTGCCCACTGGCAATCTGAGTTATTACCGTAGGTATAACGGCCCGTGCTGATTGACGAGGGCCGTAGGTATTGAAGGGCCGAATGATGGCAACTGGAGTAGCAAAGGACTTATTAAAGGCAATGGCCATCTGGTCAGCAGCAATCTTGGTAGCGGCATAGGGTGACTGTCCTTGTAAAGGGTGTTCTTCATCGATAGGAACATATCGGGCGGTACCGTACACTTCACTGGTCGAGGTGCAAACAACTTTTTCTATATCCAAATGCCTGGCTGCCTGGAGAATGTTCAAGGTTCCTTTTATATTGGTATCCAGGTAAGTATCGGGAGAGTGATAAGAATAAGGAATGGCAACTAAGGCCGCAAGGTGTATTACTACATCACAGCCCTGCATGGCCTCTTTAACTCCATGAGGATCCCGAACATCTCCGGCAAACACCTCCAGATTATCCTGAATGTCAGGCGGTGCCTCATCCAACCATCCCCAGGAATTAAATGAATTATACAGCACCAAGGCCCGTACATTATGTCCCGTTCTTACCAATTCTTCGCTTAAATGTGAGCCGATAAAACCATCCGCACCCGTGACCAAAATTTTTTTGTTTTTCAGATTCACTGCTTTACCCCCTGAGACATTAGTTTAAATCTATTTACTTCAAAACATATTCAAAATGTATACATACTATCACCAAATCGAGCTTATGAGAATATATTTCAAAAGTAACTGGCATATAGATAAAATAGACCAAATATTATGATTCATATAGATACAGAAGTGGCACACTTATTAACCTATTCGCCTAGAAACGGGGGAAAAGCATGGAGTCAATGTGTTTTGAATTTGAAAATAACCAAGTTTTCAATCATATGTTTGCATATGCCGATAAAACCGGAGAATTTCCGGCTGGATGGCAGAAATACCGTGGACGTACCACGGCTGATTTTTACTGGGAAAGGGATGATAAACAAAATTACTGTGTGAAGATCAAGAATCGAGTATCTAGGCTCCCGGCCAGCATATGCCAAGAACGTTCATACAGAATACCTGTTTATGAAAAACAGGTGTGGCAAGTTGGAGCAGCAATAAAGGTTAATCATGAAATATCGGCAGCCATTAAAGTTCACTTTTTTTCCCCATCTTCTTCCCGGGTAATATATACCAGCCTGGATTTTATGCTGGAGCCAGAACGGGATTTTTATTGTGGAATAGTAACTGTGCCAACAGGGGTAGATTATGCATTGATTGAAATAGGCACCTCAGAAGCTGGAATGCTTAGTATTATCGATGTGTTTTTTACGCGGGTTTTTCCGGTGGAAAAATATGATGTGGATGCCCAGGGCAAGTTGAATATTAATAATGTTGAATCAGTAACCCGGATAATTGAGCCAGTAGATGTTAATGGAACTTTTGAGTTAGTTAGAACAACCCGTGATTTTTCCGAAGACGTTACAGCGGATACCACTGAGAGGTCTTCAACAATGCAGGATGTTTTTCATTTAGCTACCTATTCTTTTTGTGTTATAAACGAGGGAGCTACCGAAGCTATAGTTCAAATGCAATTGAGTCCGAACGGAATTAACTGGGCGGAAGACCCAATTGCTGATGATCATATCGATGCGGGACAAATGAGAATACTGGTTTATAACCGTTTTGCCAGATATGTCCGGTTAAAATACAGAACGGATAGTGGCACTACTGATCTACGTATATATTTCCAGGGGCAAGGGTAAATGGGATAGGTGGGTATTATTTAGACAGAGCTTGGTATTATTGCTTTGATAGTACACAGACGATGCGTACCTTTGTACGCCTCAATCACGGGCTTTTCTCATGCCTTGATCTTCACTCCTGTCATTAGCCTGGCAGTTTGGCGACTTTGTCGGCAAACTCAGAAACCTGCCCTAAGACAGGTTTCTAAAAGCTTATTACTTCTGTTATAAGTTATTCGCTATATAAAAACTGAAACTGTGAACTTAGAACAACATTGCCAATTAGGTTCATTCCAGCGTCATCCTGCCCCCCTACCCAGGTACGCACCCTTTTGCTGCTCGTTATTAGCTGTACTTCCCAAATACTAGATTCAGCCGCCGCTACCTCTTGGCTAACATCGGAAAAGGGTTTATTAGTCACTTTCTTCGTAAACATAAGAATAGGCGCTCCGACAGACAGGTCATAAACATTAATTCTGGTAGAACGAGTATCAGAAGTGTTATTTAAAACATCCACCGTGATATGATCCAGGCCCAGGCTGCTGCTGATAGGGCCGGTGGTCCAATGAAATTTTGTTGCCACTTCATACCATCCTTTCCGGTTTAATCGTATTTCAAAATTTAATTAATACCTCTGTAATTCCGGGTTTAAAATAATATTGCCAGGAAGGTTGGAATTGAGCCTTCTACCTCCAATCCAGGCGCGCACATCTTTGCTGTCAGCACTTATTTGCACTTCCCAGCATGCAACTTCTGGCCTCCGAGTATCTACGCTTTTGGTATCCTCTAACTCCAGGGTTATACTTTTGCTCAATATTCTCTTCTTGGGTGTATAACCAAGATCATAGAACCGTACCTCCACTTTCTGGGTCTTGGAAGAATCGTTTGACAGTACAATCAAGGTACTGTCATAACCCAAACTGCTGCGCACAGGACCAGTAGTCCAATTATATTTCCTGCTCATAAATAACCTCCTCTCGTTGGAACTTAAAGGGATTGCTCATTATCTGCCTTCTCCGCTCTGATGTTTTTGCTCAGAGGCTCATATCTATTTGAAGCCTTTTCATTGGTATAATACGTTATAGCTTAATGATAGGTTCCATCTATTCCAGATACTTTGGTGACTAGATTACCCAATACCAGACTAGGGATTTACACTTCATCAAATTCGACTTTGCTAAGCACAGAAAAAGAAAAGAGCCGGGCGAGCCCAGCATAGTTCAACAAGCACGAGTTTACAGCAATCAAAACTCTGTTTCTGGATCCAATTCTCCGAATATGATTATGTCATTAACCCTATCCAGTAAAACGGTTATGTCCACATATACCTGAAGATTAATACAGGTTCCCACAATGGGTGAGGTCAGATTGCAGGGATTGGACTCATCCTCACTATTGCCTAAAATATCATAGCTAAAGTTCCAATTTGAAAGTATTATTTCGGTACCTTGAACCTCCGTTCTTAGTTCTTGGGGACTAAGCGGGGGATCAAAATCCTGTGAGTCAATTACCTGTTCATAAATATCGTCTATCGTTACCACCTGGAATTCTCTTCCTACAGCAACTGTCATTATTATTTGGTATTCAATAAATATTTCTACGGAATTAATTACTCCCTGAGTTGCTAAAACATTTACCATAATATTCTTAATGCTGGTTATTTTGCCGCCTACCTGAGACGCTGGCACAACAAAATTTATGTCCAAGATTTTTACCTGTCTTTCAATATACCGGGTTATAATTACCTTAGCTTCAAGATTCAACATACAATCATCAGGGTATTCACATTTTAGGTTTGCCATAATACTGCCCCTCTTTTCATCTCTTATTATTCCTGGCAGTTAGCTTCACTCCACACCAGGTTATCTATATTTAGTAACTAAAGTATTATATTAAAAAGGCCTGCAAAATGTGAGTACCCGCCCCATCTTTTTACTATCTTTCTCCCATGTGGTGTTCACCTTCAACCCTACCATCACAAAATATCTTCAGCCCTTTGGAAGTGGCATCCTGGCAAAATCCAATATCTTCCGCACCATAAGTCGCCGAATAACGCACTCCATACTTGTCGACAACTTCTCTTTTTAGTAAATATGCTGCCCCAGTGCAGTCTACCTCGAAAACCCTATTCCGAGGAAAGTCTCGTATAGCTCTCCACCCGCCCTGGTCGTCATGCCTTAGAATATTATAAATACTAGGGTCACCTAATTCATGGCCATTACAAACCAATGCTGATATAATGGCACAATCGTCTTCCAACAAGCAGTTTAAGGCGTAAGGGGGCAACAGTATATCGCTATCTACGGAGAATAGATAGTCGCAATCTGACTTCTGAAAAGCTAACAAGAGGGTATTTCGAAGCAGGGCCAGATGAGCAAAATGATAATATCCGCGCAAATGACTCCTGCTCTGGCGCCTTCCCAAGTTCTGAACTATGATCTTAACCTGACCCGGTCGCTCCCGGGCGAAATCCGCTAGTAGGTTCGGGGTCGAGTCAATACAATCATTAATAATAAAGCAATAGCACAAATATTCGGTGGGATACTCCAGATCACTAATACTTTTAAGATAGCGGGGTAATATCCAGGCGCGGTTGCGTACCGGACAGCCTATCATTATCTTTTTTAGCACTATTACCTCCTGTCCGGTCTCAGGTCAATATTAATTGATCGTTTTACACCTATATCAATACAATGGAGACGTGATGACCTCCGGGATATTGTGGGAAGGGAGATAGGCAACTGATGCTCGGGATATACACCTTTTCGAGCTAGGTTCTCCTCCATAATAGCAATTATTTGCCGGGCTCGGGCGGTCCATGAATTATTCCGGGCTAAATCCATACGCTGTAATTTAATGGCAGGATTGTCGTGATAAAGCGCTGCCTTTACATTATCCATAAAGGCCTGCTCGTTTTCGGAAAATAGAACTAACCCAGAATATTTTCCAGCTTCGGGAATTGCTGTTGTTACTACCGGAATACCTGCCGCCAGATATTCCCACATCTTGATAGGGTTCACTGCTTCTACCATGCTGGATATTTTAAATGGTATGATACCGACATCGAATTGTTGGAAATAAGAGGGTAGTTGTTGGTAGGGTTTCATACCTAACCAATGGATATTAGGACGAGACGGAACCTGGCTAACATTATACAAAGGTCCAATCATTACAATACTGCAATGCGAAAAACTATCCGCTAGCCGTTCAACTAGTTGCAGGTCACACCAAGTAGCGATTGCCCCGCTATAAGCGATTATAGGACCATGGATATCTTGCATATCCTTCGGAATGGACAGGTTTTTAGGCACAGCTTGACAAAAAAAATCATAATCACAGGCATTGGGTACCAAATGGGTATTGGGGTTGACACCTAGAGCCATCTTATACAAATTTTCGGAACTGGCCAGAACTACATCCGCTCGACGCAACGCCCGACGATAGTTTTTGTTCCAGGACGCAAACTCTCCGCTGGGCTCATCAACACTATCAAAGACTACCAGCGCAGGGTTATATTGATCCAGCCTCTCAATCTCATCAGGTGATGTGAAATAGATTACCGGTCGGACATCATTTAAATATGGGCGAATGTCCATCTGGTTTAATATGTAAAAGTAAGGATTAAGCTGTTTGATGCCAGCTTCCGGATGAAAAAGGTAAGGGCGATTCATAAAATAACTGCGTATCTGTAATTCAGAAAAGCTTTGCATTAGCTGGTGGGGACGTTGAAACATATAATAAAAATCAAGGCTGGGCGGGCATAATATACAGCTTATTCGGGACATTTGGGTAGCCTCCTAAAAATTGCTGGCTTCTAAAACTTGCTGGTATAAGCTTTCCAGTTTATCCGTTACTTTCTGGATGTCATAGTATTCTTCTATCATTTCATAACCATCCTGAATAGCCTTCTCCTGTTGCGGTTCATCTAAAAGAGTATTATACAGATCCTCCAAAAGCTCCTGGTTACTTACCCATCTATAACCTTCCCGACCGGCTATTACTCCTTTTTTACTACGATTAATGATCCCTGCAAAGCCCCCATCTCCCATCGCAAAAACTGGCCGTTTACAGGCCATCGCTTCTATAGCAGCCCTGCTGCAAGCCATTACCAAATCAGCGATACTTAGGAACCTCGGTATATCGATTCTTCTACCCATCCGACAAACTCTCAGGTTATGGCAATTTTCTATTTCGGCTCTATTTCTCGCCCAGACCATATCTCTATAGGCTCCATCCCCTACAATCACCAGGTTTAGACCATTTAATCGTTCCGCCAATAAGGGAGCACCATCCATAAGCTGGATCACTGGCTTTTCTTTACTATCTTCTAACCGGCTCACTACTACAATGGTCTTCCAAGTACAATCAATTTTTAATTCTTTCACCAATTCCATATCCGCCGCGTCAGGGTAAAACTCATTCCGGTTAATCCCATTATATATGGTAAAAATTTTTTCAGGAAAAGCTACACTTTTCCTCAATAAATCCTCTACCACGTCGTCTACCGCAATGATTTTGCTTGCTTTCTTGGCTACCGAGTAACCGTTAAAAGAACGATCGACTCCGAAGCTATACAGTCCATGAATGGTTATGAAAAGTGGTACATTTAAAGCACAGGCCACCTTATGACCTCTGAGAATAGCAGTAAAAGGATGAGCATGTATCAGGTCAGGCTTAAATTCCGCCAGGTCTTCCAACGGATCGTTAGAATAAAGTTCGAAACGAAATTTCCTGCCTTCTCCATTAACCATTTTTAGAAAATCGGATGCGGCCGCGTTCGCAGTCAGGAATATGCTATGTCCTCTCCGTAATAACTCATTGACCTGGGTAATTACGTGGGTCTCCAATCCCCCGCCCGATTCCAATCTATCCGCATAAATTGCTATTTTCACTAATGACCACCCCTTAATATTGGAATGTATTCCAGATCAGAATCTATAGCTCTTTGGCTGTTGTGTTCAAACCTAATCTAAATTATTATATGTCGTTAACTAAAAAGTGTTCATACCTAACTCCTTTAATGTTTATACCGGTGCAAGCCAATAATCCGGATAATTAGGTGCCATTACATTATCAGGCGCATGGCCAAAGTCGATGGAGACTTTTCCCCATTTATTCGCCATAGTCGCAGCAATGATCACCGCATTTACACCGGCCGACACCAGTGACCATTGATGAGGAATCTGAGTCATCTCTTTCAGGCACCTATCTATTTCTTCATAATTATTAATTTCTACCGTACCCGGCACCTTCACCCCAAGTTTTTCGTACAACAGCTCCGTTCCCCAGCCTCCCAAAGCACCATATCTGCTTGCTTAGATATTCACCCCCTGTTATTTACACGCATATCATATTCTGTAAGTTCTTCGTGCCTTCCCTTAGGGCAGAGTAATAAGGGTAAATATTTTGCCATAAAACCGATGCTCGCTAAAATACTGGTAGTATCGAAAGGAGATGTTTTCTTGCCCCAGCTTAGTGATTTAGAAACACTTATTTATAATAATGGAGAGCGGCTTATCCCTAATGTAACCCATGCTCGGGATGAGCTGGTGCGCCATAAAAGTTCCTATTTATTTTTTTACCGGATTATTAAATATGATCTAAATCAAAGGCGTAACAGCAACAAAGTTATACGAATTGTTGACCTAGGATGTGGAGTTGGTCATGGCTGCCACATGTTGTCTCGGCTTCCAAATTCAGAGGTAGTAGGTGTAGACATTTCTCAACCCACTCTGGAGTATGCTGGAGTTCACTACTCCAGTCCTAATATCAGCTACCAACTTGCTAATTTAGAAGACTATGTTCTATCCATGCCTGAATTTGACTATATTGTGTCACGTGGTGCCTTCGAACATATAGACAATGGTATAAATTTGATTCTATCAAGCAAATGGACTTCCAGACTGATATTTGATGTTCCCTATAATGAACCCAAGGGTAGAAATCCTCATCATTTAATCAGTAATATTAACGAAGAATCTTTTGCAGGTTTTCCAGAAGCAGAAATATTCTACCAAGACCTTGGGGGGAGCGTTTATGATATTAATAAAAACCCCCGGTGTGCTAATATGATCATTTGTGTATGCAGTCATCCTGATTTAACCCGAATCAGTGATACCACATTAAATTTTCCCTTGCCTGCATGGACAGAAGACATAGGGCTGGAGGGTAAATAAATGGATTTTAAAGTTACCATAATAATAGCGTCCATGCAGCGGGCAAACCTACTTGAGTGGAATCTTTATTCTCTGACCCAACAGGATATTCCTTTCCCTTTTGAAACTATCGTTCTTAATGATGGAATCCCCGATGAAACTGAGAGCATCTGTAAAGAATACGAGGACTGTCTTAACCTGAAATATGTCTTTACCGGGCACAGAAACCTGGGAGGAGAAATAACATGGCGTGTTCCTGGTTTTGCCTACAATATTGGTGCCAAATTATCCTGTGGCGAGATACTGATATTATCCTGTGCCGAGATGTTCCATATAAATAACTCTATTCCCATGTTAACTAAACCCTTGTTAGCTGATAATAAATTATTAGCAATGCCCTTAGGAATGGATGATCAAGATGGTTCTTTCTTAAAATACGTTATAGATACGGGTGGAAATATTAGTGCCGAAAGTATGCCTACCCAATATCCTACGCTAAATACCTACCTACCCTTCTTGCTTTCCATAAGTCGAGCTGAATTTATGGCTATCGGTGGATATGATGAAGACTTTACTGGTATATCCTTTGACGATAATGACCTAGTAGACAGGTTAGTGAAAAATGGCTGCACCTACTGGCGAACCGAGGCTAAGACCGTACACCTTTATCATCAACGAAATATTTTTCAGGGCAAAAATATGTATGAGTCCATTGCTTTTAATGAAAAGTTGTACCTGGAAAGACGCAATCAAATTGTACGCAATCAAAATCGGGAGTGGGGCATACTATAGATACCCTACTCCCGTTTGCCTATCTTTTTCTGCCTGTTATAATTCACTAAGCGCTAAGTCTCATTCCTTATGTTCTTTATTGCCCAAAATGCTCCGAACGGTTTATCAAACGCCCTTCCCATACTATCAACTATGTGAACTGCCTTGCTTGCGTATATATTATACGAATCATCGAAATCTTCAGGTTGCCAACCAGATTTATGTTCCTGCCACTTACCGCCATCGAAACCCCAAGCATCTTTGCCATCTGGATGTTCCTGGGGTAAAAAGCCCAGAGGTGTAAAGATGACAATTTGCTCTCTGGCAATATTTTCAGTTGCTTTTAACAAAATCTTGGCTTCTTCTTTCTCCAAATGCTCAATTACATCTAATAGGAACACCGTATCAACCGAACGCTCCGGGAGTATTTTTATTGCTTCTGCCCAAGTAGCATTAAGAATTATATAAACTCTATCCAAAGCATTGACGGTTTTTTTTTGCAGTACCTGAATGTACTGGTGAAATGGCTCTAAACAAATATGCACCGCTGGCTTCACCAGGTTTTGAGGTATTATCCCGCAACCAATATCGAGGACCACTTTTACCTGTTTAAGCTGGCTCGCAGCGCTCGATAAAAGTTGGTGATGAGCCACCCAATTCACTTCCATCCCCAATCAACTCCCTCATCCAAAATCTGAATAACATCAATTAATAACAACCCCTATACCTGAAGCATAGACAAGTATTCTTGGATAATGGCTAGACTTTGCGCACAACGTATATCCCAGTTGTTTTCCCGCGCAACCTGCTTACGCTCATCAATGTTCTTCTGTTTAATGGGCGTAGTTTTACGATTCTCCCTTAAGGCTTCTTCTAGCTTAGCGATAAATTCGTTATGGCTTCGTGCAACTTTTATTATTCCGTCATAGCGTCTTACTTCGGGGAGATCAGTGGAAACCACCGGTTTGCCCGCAGCAAGATATTCATACATTTTGATAGGGTTGGTATTAAAAGTTAATTCGTTTAGGATAAACGGAATCATACACACATCAATGACGTCCAAATATTGGGGCAGATCCAGGTAATCCCTAGGGCCCATAATATAAACATTGGGACAATTAGAAAACAAGGCAGTGTCAATCCCGTGGATCGGGCCGATAATAACCAGGGACCATTCCGGATGAGCCTTAGCAATTTTCAACAAAAGTTCGACATCTATCCATTCATAAAAAGCCCCAATATAACCTATTATTGGTTTGGGAAATGCTTTTATAAGATCGCTTTTTGGCTCTGGGAGACAGGAGAAGTGTTCATAATCTGCGGCATTAGGGACCAGGTACGTTGAAATATTATGCGTCTGACAGCGTTCAAATAGACTATTCGCGGTTGCAAATACAATATCGGCTGCTTCGATTAATTCTATTTCTTCAACTTTAGTTTCTGGTGGCCACCAGCTGAAGCTGGCAAAATCATCGACACAATCATAACAAACCAATCGGTGGGGAATCTTTTCCACCATAGCCCGTGAATTGGGTAGGCAAGTCCATATAACCGGTTCCTCAATATTTAATTCCTTTAATACTGCCTTGATAAAAATGGTCTTCACCAAACGATTTAATTCATTCATACTAGCGGGGTCTAAATTGCTTCCGAAGGCATCCGAACTAAATTCGACCAGTGAAAATCTGATTAGGTTTTCACTAATTTGCTCCATCCGATTTTTCAATAATGGCAGATTGTTTAATAATTGAAATATTTCCTGGCGGGCGATAGGATATACGTGGTCTATATATATAACCCGGTGTTCCCTGGCGATACGTGACATCATCTGCTGGGGGCGCTGCCAGATATAGTCCCAGCGGGTAGATGACAGACATAGCAGATCGATTTTAGGGGTCATGCAGCGAATCTCCTCTCAATTTTCAGAATAGGCAGTGCCCGACGAACTTTTTCACCGATCCTCTAATGCCTCCCTATATAAACTTTCAACTTTATCTGTATTTTTCTGGATATCGAAATATTTTTCTACCAGTTTATAGCCCTCCATGATAGCTTTTTCTAACAGCATTTCATCTGCCAAGCTATGATACAGGTTTTCCAACAACTCCAGGTCGTTCCAACAGTGATAGCCCTCCCGACCTGTCATACAACTTATATTGCTATAGGTAATGATCCCTGCAAATCCTTTACTCCCTGCAGCAAACACCGGCCGTTTACAGGCCATTGCTTCCAGGGCAGCTCTCCCACAGGCTATGGTCAGATCTGCAATATGGTGAAGCTTGGATATGTCGGTTCTCCTTCCCAATCGGAAAACCCTCAGATTACTGCAGTTCTCTATCTGGGCGCGATTCCTCTCCCAGACCTCATCCCGATAGGCTCCATCACCCACGATAAGCAAATTCAGACCGCCCAGCCTTTCCGCTAATAATGGAGCACAATCCATAAGCTGAAACACCGGTTTTTCTTTATCATCTTCTAATCTGCTCACAACTACGATGGTTCTCCAGCTAGCATTGACATCTAATTCCTTCATTAACGTCAGATCCGGCGAGGCAGGGTAAAAATCATTCCGGTTGATCCCATTGTATACAGTTACAATCTTTTCGGGAAAATCAACACAGCGTCTCAACATACTCTCAATCGTATCATCGACAGCAATAATTTTGTTGGCTTTGCTGGCCACCAGGTAACCAGTAGGAGAGCGATCTACGCCGAAATCATATGGCCCATGTATGGTGATAAATAGCGGTATGTTTAAATCGCAAGCTACTTTATAGCCTCTGAAAATGGCCGAGAACGGGTGCGCATGTACTAAATCTGGCTTAAATTCCGCCAAGTCATTTAATGGGTCATCCGAGAATAGGGCAAAAATAAAATTGCTGCCATCGTTTTTTATTGCTTCTAAAAAATAGGGGACGATTGCGTTTGCACTAAGGAATACTTGGTGTCCCCTCTGTAATAACTCATTCACTTGGGTAATTACATGGGTCTCCAAACCTCCCCCCGATTCAAGTCGATCCGCATAAATTGCTATCTTCATTTAATTACCTCCCCTTTGCACTGAAACTCATTCCATGCTTCAATTCCTCCAAGTTATAAGCGAACGAAAGCTTGTATAATCTGTTCCGCGCGCAGACGGTAGCTATGTTTCATATATACTTCCTGTTGTGCCCGGTAGGCAATCTCTTTTCTCTCTCTTTCATCCATATGCAGAATAGTCTCTACCTGCTTAATCGTTTCTTCCTCGTTTCGCGCCTGGAATATAAAGTCTGCGAAATAGTTCTGCTGGGCTTGGGTATAATGACCTAAGTAAATCCCCCCTCCACAAGCCAATGCTTCATAGGGCCGCATAGAAGTCTGAGTACTGGAGCTATCGTCACAGTTCATGCCCAGGATAATTTTGGCCGAACTATATACGCTGGTGAGTTCCTCATAAGGTAGTACTCCCCCGTATATATCCGGGTAGTTCAGCAGGTTGATTGGTCGAGCCGGGTCATCCCACCATATTCCCCAGATCTTAATGTCGTACCCTTGCTCAATTAGGGGTAAGATAAACCACTGGGCTTCCGCATAGCGCGACGAATAGTTACTGGCTACCAGAACTATATCATGTGTATATTCCCTTTTAGGTCCGGTGTTGTAATGAAATTCAGGATTACACCCGAACAATAGCAACTCGGCTTTCTTACCCATCGCTTCGTATTGAGGTATGCATTCTGCAGTAGTGGTAAATATATATTCGACCAGAGGCGCATAAGCCCTGGAGAGCGATTGCGTACAGATTGGATCCTCAATCGCCCAGTATAAGTGAGGAACACCCAGCTTACGTGCAACCTGGCATATACTGTATATATCAAAACCCGAATGTCCTTCGGTGAACATAAAATCAGGTTTGAAGATGTTAATAGCCTCGGTCAGTCGCCTTATCTGCTCTGGAACCGCTTGTCCCCACAACCTTTCATATTCCCCTTGAATGACCTTAACCTCATGTCCTGCCTGTTGAAAACCCGCAGCCAGCCCGTATTTTATTAATGGAGCTTCATTAGTAAATAAAACCTTCATATTTTTCCCCTTTGTTTATTTAAATCAATATATTTTATTGTATGTTGTCAAGCATTAAAAGGTGATACTTTGCACCATGCATACTTCCCACCCCCAAAAGGCTTGTGTGTTTTATTTCAATAAAAAATTTTAGCCATTTATGTGCCTAGCACCAGCCGTCTTAATTTTCATAAGCTCAAGCTCACGATACTTGATTCTATCCATAGGAGGGATGGTTTTTGCTGTCGCATTGCATTTTATTTTCTCCTCCCACCATCCAAATGCGAATTTTGCAGTTATTAACCTAGAGCCCGGGGATGGCAGGAAAATAAGATATGAACCCCCGGGTGGAATAATAAACTTGCCGTCTTCTTCACCTACCACAGTGGCAAATGGGGGTACTTCTCTATTGTAACCATTGACTCCACCTTGAGGCACTCCATTAGTAGCACCTTGATATTTTAACTCTGTCCTGGGAACCCTTAATGGACGCAGGGTGGTATTTGCTGGGGTTATTTTATCAGATTTAATACCGGCTCCAGGAGGATTGGAGTTAAACCATATCTGAGCTGAAAAAGATAAATCTGTTATATTTGTAATGGTAAATACATTAACATATAGATTCACTGCTGAATTCCAAGGATTAATCAAAGCTCCCCAGGCATTTAAATCTCCTCCAAATATGACCGTCTCGCTTTGCCCAACAAAATACTTCCCCTCAATCGATTTTTCTAATGAAACTGGCAGGCTGACCACCTCTTTAGGTCTGGTTTTTTTACCCACCGGCTTACTTTTTTTCACTTTTCCCGCCATATTACCCAACCTCTCAACACTTAATTTTTACAATACTATATTAATATTTAATGATTTTGGTTTATCACTTTTTTTAAATAAACTTTAGTCCAAATTAGCATGAAACAAATATGTATTTATCCCCTGCGCACCATGCATACATCCCAATAAAGAAAACCCGGCTTGCGCCGCTATATTAATAGTGACCAGCGGGAACATCAGCAACATTAATCGTGAACTAAGTTCACATCAGTAGTCCCCGCAGGGGGAAGTACCCGGAGGGTGAAGGGTGAGCCTCTGGAGAAAGTGGTCGCTCCTTGCCATCCATGGCACCGCGACACTAAACCATCCTTGGTCGTCGGAAGTCAGGTTGCACTTATACTATCATCATTCAAATTGTTAAACCTTTTGATAGTACAAAAAAGGGCTTAGGTATTTTGTTTCTCACAAAATATCTAAGCCCTACTAAAGTCATTTATTGGTGTCAGAAATGGGGTATTTCTATTCGTAACGCAAAGCTTCGATGGGATCGGCTTCTGCGGCTTTGCGAGCAGGATAGAATCCAAAGACCACACCTATCACGGATGAAAAACCGATAGCGATTACTGCTGCCCAAGGTGACACCTGCATATTCCAACCGGATAAGGACCCAAACAAGCTGGATAGCCCATACCCCAAAGTAGTCCCAAGGGCACCCCCTATTATGCAAAGTAAAATTGCCTCTATCATAAATTGGTTCAAAATATCACGAGTAGTGGCTCCCACAGCCATACGTATCCCAATTTCCCGAGTACGCTCGGTAACCGAAACCAGCATGATATTCATCACGCCTATTCCACCTACAATCAGAGATACTGCAGCAATTCCACCCAAAAGCAGGGTTAATATGCGAGTAGTATCTTCTACAGTTGCTAAAAGCTGAGCCATATCCATGATGCGAAAATCATTATCTGCACTCGCAGCTAAGCGATGACGCTCACGTAATACTGAAGTAACAGCACTCTGTACAAACGAAAGGGCATCCTGCTCGCTAGCCTGGACGATAATCTGGCGTAGATTCTGCCCCCCCACCAGCCGCTGTTGGGCCGTGGTCAGGGGGATGTATATCGTGTTATCTGAATCGCCGCCCATACCCCCGCCCCCTTGCAAGGGAAGCACCCCAATGATCGTAAATGAAAGTCCATTAATGCGGACACCCGTGCCAATCGGCACTTCAGCGCCGGGAAACAGGTTATCTGCAACCGTGCGTCCTATTACCGCCACCATGGACATATTGTCTACATCTTCCTGGGTGAAAAACCCGCCAGCAGTTATTTGCCAAGCTTTGATATTTTCCATTTCAGGAGTAGTACCGCTGACTGTTGCGTTCCAGGTGACGCTTCCTACCGCAGCGGTGACATTGCTATCAATAGATGGAGCAACATTTTTTACATAGGGCAACTGAACAAGTGCCTGGGCATCCTCAAGCCTCAAAACGCCAGCACCGCCTACTGCGCGACCCCCGCTGGGAGATATCTGAATAATATTGGTACCCATGCTGGAAATGCGCTGAGTAATTCCGGCGGTTGCTCCTTGGCTCAAGGAGACCATCATGATTACAGATGCTACTCCAATAATAATACCCAATGCCGTAAGCACGGAACGCATTTTATTAACCGTCAGGCTGCGCCAAGCAGTACGAAATATTGTTAAAAGATCCATCCAGTTAGCCTCCTTCGTCGACTATTGATGTATCCGTCCATCATCCGATTTATATGTCTATCCATCTATAACAAGCCCGTCTCTGAGCCGAATAACACGATTACAATACTCAGCAATTTCCGGATCATGAGTTACTATCACTATGCTCAAGGATTGTTCCTGATTCAACTGCTGCAGTAAAGTCATAATTTCCTTGCCGGTCTGGCTATCAAGGGCACCAGTTGGCTCATCTGCCAACAATAAATCGGGATCATTAACTAAAGCTCTAGCAATCGCCACCCGCTGTTGCTGTCCTCCTGACATCTGGGTGGAGCGATGCTGTTCACGCCCGGCCAAACCCACCAAACCCAGCATATCCTTAGCACGTTTTTCCGCCTCTGGGCCACGCACCCCTGCATAGCTGAGCGGCAAACAAACGTTTTCAAGTGCCGAAGTGCGGGCCAGCAGGTTAAAGTTTTGAAAAACGAAACCAATACGGCGATTACGCAGGTAAGCCAACTGATCTCTATCCATTTGCATAACATCGAAACCGGCAAATGTATAGGTACCACCGTCCGGTTTATCCAGGCAGCCTAAAATGTTCATCAGAGTAGATTTGCCAGAACCCGATTGCCCCATAATGGCTACCATCTCAGGCTTATCTAAGACTAGAGAAATTCCCTGCAAAGCATGGACTGGCGTATCTGTTCCATAATAGGTCTTGGTTATTTGTTCGAGTCTTACATTAATGTTTCCCATAATCTAACTGTACACCCTTCCTCTTGGGGCACCACAATACTAGTGTAGCGCGCCCCCGATACCTCCACCACCCGGAGATCTCTGCTGTTGGCCACCGGATTGTTGACCAGTGCTATTTCCTGACGAGGTAGTCTGAGTAGCTGCACTGGTGCCAACTACCACTTGATCGCCTGGATTCAAGCCTTCGATAACTTCAGTGTTTTGCCCATCGCTTAACCCGACTGTAATTTGCTTCACGACCGGTTTGCCCTCCTGTAAAACTACCACCCGTTGTACCTTCTTATCAGGGTTCACAGCGGATTTTTCAGCAGTTTTTGCAGATCCTTGTGTACCATCGGCGCTTTGATTTACTTGGCCGCTTGAATTCGCTTTCGAACTCTGACTATTGTTTTTCAGGTAAGTCTGCGTATAAGAAAATGCTATATTAGGTACCATGGTCACATTATCCCGTTTATCAATAATAATTTTAGCTGTTACCGACATACCGGCCCGCAGCTGTTTAGATAAATCTGTAGTAGCAATGTCCACCTCATAGAGCTGCACATTGCTTACGGTCGTGGACTGAGGACTTATCCTAGCAACTGTTCCCTTAAACAACTGCCCCGGATAAGTGGTGACAGTAAAAACTACTTCCTGATTTAATTTAACACGACCAATATCAACTTCGTTTACCATGGCTAATATCTTTAGCTCGTTGCTGATCAGGTGAAACATAGGTGATGAAGAATTACCTGTTTCCTGCCCAACCTCACCGTTAACAGTCGCAGCTACTCCAGAAAATGGAGCTGTTAGTTGTGCGTTCTTTAGATTAGTCTCAGCGATTACTAACTTAGCCTTTGAATTCTCTATGGCAACCTGAGACGTCTTAATGTTAATAGCCTCAGTATCGTTATCGCGTTTAGCTTGCTCCCAATCAACCTTGGTTATCGCGCCTTGCTTGTATAACTCATCCTGTCGGATAGCCGCAGCATTGACTTTTTCATAATTAAGCTGGGTCTGTTGAAGCTTATATTGTGCCTGCTGCAATTCGCTCTTAGCCAACTGTACCTGTGCCTGTAAACTTGAATCATCTTGCATAGCCAGAACTTGGCCTTCTTTCACTGAATCACCACTGCGAGCGTTCAGAGCTTGCAAAGTTGCCTGCTGTCTAAAAAACAGGTCTACTTCATGGAGCGGTTTTACAGTCCCAGTAGCCTGAATTTGGTCTACGATGGCACCGGTGGTAACTGGCATGGTCAAATTGACGGGGTCCTTCTTGTTAAATGATTTGTATGTATAATATGCACCGACGCCTACCCCTACTAGCAGCATAATTATTAGAATGATTTTAACTGGCTTCGGCCAACTCTTTCTAGTCACCGCTGCATTTATTAATTCGGTATCATTCCCTGCCATTTCTTCAATCCCCCTCATAAGTTATAATTTTTAGCCCGGCTCGGGCTAATGACTAATTATTTTGCAGAAAAATTGTTTCTGCTCATTTTCTATCAATTGGAATTATATTACACCAAATAAGCCAAACAAGGGGACGGTTCTCCTGTTTGGCCTAGTATTAGGGCTGCCCAACAGGAGAACCGTCCCCTTGTTTGCCCTTGGCACTTTTTACCTGACGTTTAATGATAGCAGTATATTGTTAAAATGATATTTGCAAAATGTGAAGATTTCTTAACAATTCATGGTCTGTTAGCCTCCCCAATCGCTGGCATGCAAATTCCTTTTTCAGCATACATTGTGACAGACAACAATTCAATCTATTTTCAATTTGGACTTCGGGAGTCCCTTAGCACTTAAGGATGGAATCGTTAAACTTTATGGTGTCTGTTCTGAAAAGCGTAAAGGAGGCAAAATTTGATGTCATTTGAAATAGTCTACCAACTACGCAGGTTTTTTGAGAACCTGCCGAAAGAACATAATGGCTACCCGCTGCGGTATTTTCCTTCACCCTATGACCCCAGAGACTATATATACACCAACCTTATCGGTGCAGCAGCGGACGAACCTGCCGTCTCCATTGACTATAGGCCGAACCTCCCCCCGGTTTTCGATCAAGAACAGCGTGGAAGTTGTGTAGCTTGTGCATCTATATGGACTATTAAAGCCTATGAAGAAATCAAACAGGGTGATTATCCTGCTGACGGACTTTCGGCCGCGTTTCTATATAGCCTGTGTAAGCAAAACGATGGCATGCCGTCTGAGGAAGGGACTCAGCCCAAAACTGCCATGAAGGTATTACAAAAGTATGGGGTTTGCCCCGAGAATACTATGCCTTATTCCACCTTGACAGATCTACCTGCCCCCCTGGTTCCGAATGTTTCAGGTAAGGCTCTGGATGCAGCGGCAGTTTTTCGAATTGAAACCTATGCCCAGCTTTGCTCATCCTATGATTTGAACCGCGATCAGGTTTTAAATGCTATGCGGCAGGCCTTAAAAAGAGAAGGACCTTTTATGATAGCTTTGCTCGTCTACGATAATTTCGAGCCAGATGAAAATAACTTTCTCCCACTTCCAGAAGGTTCGGTTAGGGGTGGGCATGCCGTTGGAATAGTCGGTGACCTGCCTAACAGAGGCTGTTTGATTCTTAGAAATTCCTGGGGTGCCGACTGGGGTGACAAAGGATACGCATACCTGCCGTATGAATGGATAAGCAGGATGAGTAATATGAGATGGTGTGTGCTTGAAGCCTGGACTGCTACAGATATCACACTCCCTAAACTAGCGGCACATATAGAAATCACTCCTGGGATGAAATTTATGAAAGTTGATGGCAAGCGTGTCGCCCTAAACCAACCCGTCATTTTAAGCAAAGTCGCAAACCCACTGCTGCCTATGAAAGCAATAGCCGAGAAGATGGGGTACAAAGTTGATGGGGATGCCCATAAGATAATTATTTCTAGACTGAATTAATTACTAACTTACATGAACATATTTTTGAGGCGAGCTGAATTACCAGATTATAGGCTCGCCTCTTCCCCGTGCTCACATCCATTCCGAACTAGATAATCACCTGCCGCTACGTTTCGCATCGCAAATTAATTATTAAAATAACAGAGTTAGTGATTGTTTTCACATTAAAGGAGTTTTGCATGATATTGTTGAATTTTAAGAATAATTAACCCTTAATGTCAAATTTTTGCACTTCCTATTGCTTTTCACTATTTATCTATCCCTACAGAAACGAAAACGTTCGTAAGCGGTTTGATTACATAGCGTGCAAAAACACATTCATATAGGAGGTTAACATGGATTATCCCTCTTCTCGAGTAGACCTGGAACATTCGGAGCAAGCTCTGCAAGCAAGCGAAAAAATGTACCGCGACCTCTTTCATAACGCCGCTATTATGCTTTTTACAACCGATTTAGAGGGGCGTTTTTTAAGTCTCAACCAATACGGTCTGTTTCATTTAGGTTATCGTCCTGAAGAAATTCTAGGCATGACATTTATTGACATAGTGCTTCCGGAATATCGGAATCTTGTCCAGTCCAAAATTGCTGAAAAATTAAAGGGAATTGACATCACCACCTATGATATAGAAGTCTTCGACCGCCAAGGAAAAAAGCTATGCATCGAACTGCATACAAGGTTAATATTTGCTGGTAAACATCCACTTGCTATTCAGGGAGCAGGGCGTGATATCACTGAACAAAAAATGATCCGGGAAGCATTAGAAGCAAGCGAACAAAAGTTTCGCACCCTGGCCGAAGACAGCACCGCCATTGTATACATTATAAAAGGCGATCGTTTCGTCTATGTCAATCCGGCTCTAATGAGACTTACTGCTTACAGTGAAGAAGAGCTTCTCAAGATGAATTTCTGGGATGTGGTACACCCGGAATATCGTAAAATAGCCCGTGAAAGAGGTCTAAGCCGACAAAAAGGTACGGATGTGACTACTACCTATGAGCTTAAACTACTGAGCAAAAATACTGATTCAGTTTGGATTTATCTAACCGGCAGTCGAATTGTTTATGATGGAGAGCCGGCAGTTATGGCTTCAGCCATTGACATCACCGAGCTTAAACATGGCCAAGAAGCCTTGCAGGAATCAAAAATGCTGCTGAACAATATCATTGATTTCTTGCCTGATGCTACCCTAGTCATCGATTCTCATGGACAGGTTCTAGCCTGGAATCATGCTATGGAAAAAATGACCGGCCTATCTGCAACAGAAATGTTGGGGAAGAGCAATTATGAATACGCTCTCCCCTTTTATGGAGAGCGTCGGCCTATTTTAATCGACATGGTTATGAAAGCAGATGAGGTTACCAAGCATCAATACCCGTATGTAACACATATCGACAATAAGCTAACCGTAGAACTATTTGTTCCCAACTTCGGTAATGAAGGAGCATATCTGTGGGGAATGGCTACTCCCCTTTATAATACTAATGGAGAAATCACCGGAGCTATCGAATCAATTCGCGATATTACCTACCGCAAGCAAATGGAAAACGAACTTATTAACCAGAGTGAATCATTAAGGATGACCCTGGAGCATTCACCCACAGGAACCGCTATTGTTGATAATTGTAATCGTTTTGTCTTTCTGAATTCTCGAGTTACTGAAATAACTGGCTATACTCTTGAAGACATTCCTACCATGGAAGTTTGGCTGCAAAAGGCTTACCCCAAAGTAAACTCACGTAATGCTTTGATGGAAGATTGGTACCAGCAGCTTCGGCTTAAGCAAAGAGCTAGGGGAAATGCCCGGGTACACTGTAAAGACGGACAGGTACGGGATATAGAATTTCATGGCATTGAGCTGCCGGATCAACGCACCATTATTTCTTTATGGGATATGACCTGGCAAAAGCAGGTGGAAGAATCGCTGAGAGTTGGGGAAGCACGTTTCAAAGCCTTATCCGATGCGAGCTTTGAAGGCATTATTCTCACTGAAAATGGAATATGTATCGAGGTTAACCAGAAAGCGGCGGAGATGTTTGGCTATGATCACCAGAAAATGATAGGTATGCATGCCATTGACTTAGCAGTTCCTGAATCACGCGCAATAGTTGAAAGTCATATAGCTACTGGTTATGAACTCCCCTACGAGGGAATTGCAATGCGCAGGGACGGATCGCGTCTGCCTGTAGAAATACAGGGACGCATGTTTGAATATAAAGGACGTAGAATCAGAGCCGCAGCTATTCGCGATTTGAGCGAGCGTCAGCAGGCTGAGGCTGAATTATTACAACAAAGGCAAAATCTACAGGCACTTTTTTTTAATTCACACGATGCTGTTGTCTTATGCAACCTGGAGCAAGAGATTATTAACGTCAACCCTCAGTTTTTCAATCTATTTGGTTACAAGCTCGAAGAATGCCAGCACAAGCGACTGGATGAATTGATAGTCCCCTCAGGGTACCTTGAGGAATTTAAAGCAAATCAACGTTTTGTTTTTAATGGAGAGTTAATCCAAAAAGAAACCGTTCGCAAGCATAAAAACGGCAGCATGTTCAATGTTATGATTAATTCAGTGCCTATTACCAGTTACGGTTTTTATGTTATGTATTCTGACATTAGTGATCGCAAAAAGACTGAACAAATTATAAGCGAGCAACTAAAGGAATTGGAGGCCAAAAACGCTGAGATGGAACGATTCACCTACACTGTATCTCACGACCTGCGCAGCCCTCTTATCACCATCAAGGGTTTTGCCGGATTACTGCTGGATGATCTAAAACAAGGTAATCATTCCCGTTTGGAAAATGATCTACAGCGAATTATAAACGCTGCGGGAAAAATGGATGATTTACTGCATGATTTACTTGAGCTGTCACGCATCGGCCGTTTGCTTAATACCTTCAGTTGCTTCTCTATGAGCAAGCTCGCTATAGAAGTAGATGAACTGCTCACTGGCAGACTAAATGAGCGTGGAGTCAAGCTAATCATTGACTCTGAAATGCCTGAGGTTCTGGCAGACCATGCTCGAATTCGTGAAGTATTGCAAAACCTGGTAGAAAATGCGGTTAAATTCATGGGGAATCAGGCCCATCCGCAGATTGAAATTGGTTCTCTAGACACTCCCGGCGAATGGACTTTCTTCGTACGTGACAATGGAATTGGCATAGAAGCTCGTTATCACGACAGTATTTTCGGCCTGTTTAACAAGCTCGACCCTAACTGTGAGGGAACTGGTATCGGTTTGTCACTGGTAAAGAGGATTATTGAATACCACCAGGGTCGGCTATGGGTAGAATCTGCGGGTCCAGGAATGGGCTCAACTTTTTATTTTTCCCTACCCCAAACTACTAATTCAATTGAAAGGACGGTGTATTTATGAACGGAGAAGCTCTGATAATTCTGCTGGTAGAAGATAATGAGGACCATGCCGAAATGGTCAAACGCAACTTTCAAGCTCAACGCATTGCTAACCGCATTATACATTGCTCTGATGGTGAAGATGCTCTAGATTATTTATTTCGTCGGGGCAAATACACCCGAGCCCTGGATAATCCTTTGCCTAATTTGATATTATTGGATCTACGTCTACCCAAGATGGATGGTTTGACTGTTCTAGGTGAAATCAAAAATTCGGAACATTTAAAGGTTATCCCAACGGTTGTGCTTACATCATCAGAATCGGAAAATGATATTTGCGCTGCCTATCGCAATCATGTCAATAGTTTCCTGGTTAAACCTATTGACTTCACGAAATTTTCCACACTAATGGACGAATTAGGCATGTACTGGTTGGGATGGAATGCCAAACCTTATTAATATATTTGCATCTAGGAGGGACAGAACATAGAGAAGTCATTTAACGTATTAATTGTCGATGATGATGAAGCTCATATAGAGTTGATACAACGTGCCTTTGACGCTCATAGGGCTAGTTTTAATCTGTCTATCAGGTCTAGTCTAGCTGCATCCCGCTATTACCTGCACAACAACATTCCTGATATAGTATTGTGCGATTGGCTGCTACCCGATGGTAAAGGCATAGAATTGCTCCCTTCTAACCGAGAGAACTCTCTATTTCCGCTGGTTCTTATCACCAGTCATGGTAATGAGGAATTGGCAGTCGGAGCCATGAAAGCTGGAGCGTTGGATTACATAGTAAAGTCCCCGGAGACCTTTGCTAATATGCCGGATTTTGTAGTACGTGCGCTCAGAGAGTGGGAGCACATTATAGCTCGCCGTAAAGCCGAAATTAAACTGCAGCAGGTTCTGTTGCAAACGGTGGAAAGTTTATCCCTAATGGTCGAAAAGCGCGATCCCTATACCTCAGGCCATCAGAAAAAAGTCTGCCAGTTGGCCTGTGCTATAGCAGACGAGATGAATCTAAATGAGAAGGACAAAACCGGCATTTATATAGCCTCTATACTCCATGATATCGGCAAAATATCAATTCCAGCAGAGTACTTGAGTAAACCGGGCACACTTGATCCGGTAGAATTCACAATAATAAAAGCTCATCCGCAGATAGCCTATGAAATGCTGAAGTCCATTGACTTCGATTCTCCCATTGCGCGCATTATCCAACAACACCATGAAAAATGCGATGGCAGCGGTTATCCTGGCGGTCTGAAAGGCAGCGATATTTTGCTGGAAGCTCGCATTATTACCGTGGCGGATGTAGTTGAAGCTATTTCTTCACATCGTCCTTATCGTCCAGCGTTGGGCATTGAGGCAGCATTGGAAGAAATATCGTCAAATGCCGGTATACTTTATGACCGGAATGTGGTAGCAGTCTGCCTTGAATTGTTTCATAACAAGGGTTTTTGCTTTGCACTGCAGTGAAATTACATTTAAAATTGTTTCTGTTAATGATAAAATTCAATATCCCCTTGTCAAATAACAAAGACTGATCTAAAATACCCTTAGGGGGTAATTGACAAGAATTTTTTCTGGGTATACTAAGAACAATTAATTGCCAATAGTAGTCCAAATATTTTTAAAAGGGTGTGTGAATATGGAAATGGTAAGAATATCAACCGAAGCCGTTCAGGATATAAAAGAAATCTTGAAGGAAAGAAAGCTGGACACCATGTATTTACGAATTAATGCGAGTGTTGGCTGAGGAGGCATGTCTTATAATCTGGTTCTGGATGAACCAGTTAAAAATGATAAGGTTGAAGAACATGACGGCCTCCATTTTGTAGTAGAAGATAATCTCTTGGAAATGAGCAAAGGGTTCACAATCAGTTCTTTCCAACAAGAGGGACAGACCTACTTTAAGATTCTTCCCGAGAAAGAAGCTGCCGACACCGGTGGATGCTCTTCTTGTTCCTCCTGCGGCTAAAATTGCATATGTTATAGGCTATAATTTATGACGAACGGGTGGGGTTTAGACCCACTCGTTTTTTAATCTAATTCTAATCTTTGTCTAAGAATCCTCTAATTCATTGGTTCTATACTAACGATGTTACAAAAATATATAGGAGGAATGAACATGGCTGTTAGTTTAGAAATGATAGAAATCCTAAGAGAGAGAGCCAATATTAGTTATGAGGAGGCCAAGGAAGCCCTGGAAAAATGCAATAATGATGTTCTGGAAGCGCTAATTTATCTGGAAAAACAGGATAAAATAAAAGCGCCCCAAAATGAAACCTGCTGCAAGTCCGGTTTTTGGGCGACAGTCAAAAAGATCGTTAAGACCTGCAATATAACCAAGTTTATAATTAGTAAAAATGGTAACACCATTATCGATTTACCTCTAACTGTTGTAATATTAGCAACTATAATAATGCCTCCATTAACCGTCATAGGCCTATTAGCTGCAATATTTACTAACCACAAAATTCGTTTGGAAAAACCTGGTTGTGAAAATATGAAAATTAACCAGACATTGGATAATATATCATCTGCTGCATCTAAGGTCAGCGAGCAAGTGGTGGATGCCATAAATAAAAAATAGGATTGTGTTTATATGGTTGCTGAGAAAATATTAATCATTGAAGATGAAGTAAAGATCGCACGATTTTTGAATTTGGAGCTTACCCATGAAGGGTATTGGGTTGAACAAGCACATGATGGCCGCGAAGGACTGGAAAGAGCTGTGAGTGGCATGTTTGACCTGGTGATACTCGACGTGATGTTGCCTTCTCTAAATGGCATGGAAGTGTTAAGGCGTCTTCGACAGTCTTCGGAGACGCCGGTAATCATGCTAACTGCCAAAGATGACGTTACCGACATAGTAATGGGGCTTGACATCGGTGCCGATGATTATATGACCAAGCCCTTTGCCATTGAAGAACTATTGGCCAGGATACGGGTATCGCTGAAACGGAAGAAAATCCATTCTGAGGAAGCTAAAACAATTGTTTTAGGCCCCTTAATAATAGACCTTAGCAAACACTCCGTTCTTTATAATAATGAATCCGTTGACCTTACCAAAAAGGAATACGATTTGCTTAAATATCTGGCAGAAAATGAACATTTAGTTCTTAGCAGAGAAAAAATCCTGCAAAATGTCTGGGGCTATGCCTACTATGGCGACACAAATGCAGTAGATGTTTACATAAGATATTTGCGAAGCAAAATTGATGATAAGTATCACATAAAACTCATTCACACTGTACGCGGGGTGGGTTATGTATTAAAACATGAGTAAAGCAGGAGGTTTCGCTAAGATATTAAAATACATTGTAAAAAGTATTTTAATAATAATTTCGGCTATTCTAAAACTCACCTTGAATCTTTTGCCCCGCATATTTAGTGAAGTCATTAAGGCAATAAACAAACGCCTGCGCTTCTCTATTACTTTTAAAACTACCAGCACTTATACCCTGCTTTTTTCAAAAATACTTCTGATATTGGGTACCTTACTCACTGGCGTCTTTGGTTTTTTCCTTCTATACGAATCTAATCAATCACTGGAAAAGAATAGTCTGGTTATAATGAATTTAATCAGCGAAAGTTCTGATATCCCCAAAGAACAGATTAAAAACTACGCTGATATTGAAGTTATTTCTGTTACCCTATTCGATGAAGAAAGCAATACCATTTATAGCACTGCCCAGGCCAGTCAAAAAGAAAACTTAACCTACCGAACCAAGCTGTCTCCTAACAGCTCCCTGGATCAGAATTTGGAGTATTTACATTTCGAAACCCCGGTTAAAACAACTAATGGCACTCGCAAAATTGAAGTCTCCAAATATTTATCTAATGAAAAAGTCTATCTAGCAAGCTTAATAACAGCTATTAGCATAAGCTTTTTTTTAGCCATTATATTAACTATTATAATAGGCTCCAGAGCCAGTCGTAAAATGTTAAAACCCATTGATAATATGACCCGGACAGCCAGGTCTATTGCTGTAGGGAATCTAAATACCCGTTTGGATCTGGTAGATTCTCATGATGAACTAAAGGAGCTGGCTCTAACCTTCAATGATATGCTAGATCGCATCCAAACATCCTTTGAGAAGCAAAATATTTTTGTTTCCGATGCCTCCCACGAGCTCAGAACCCCTATAGCCGTAATCCAGGGTTATGCAAACCTTCTTAAGCGATGGGGCAAAGAAGATAAAGAAGTGCTACTAGAATCCATTGATGCTATAATAAGTGAATCTAATTATATGAAGGATTTGGTAGAAAAGCTTCTATTCCTGGCGAGTGCCGATAAGAAAAGCCACAGACTGGAAGCAAGCCCATTCGCATTGAATGAACTCATTGATGAAGTAATAAAAGAAACCGGTCTAATTGATTCTATTCACATTATTAGCAGTGCGACAAATGAAATAATTGTTGTTAATGGGGACAGGGGGTTAATCAAGCAAGCCTTAAGAATATTTGTAGATAACAGCATAAAATATACCCCGGCTGGCGGCTCAATAACCATAAATAGCAGCCTTAGAGTTAATAAAGCTTTAATGATTATTGAAGATACCGGAATAGGAATATCTGAAGAAGATTTGCCTTATATCTTCAATCGTTTCTATAAATCTGATAAGTCCAGAACCCGAGAAAGCGGAGGTGCCGGCCTCGGACTCTCAATTGCTAAGTGGATTATAGAACAACACCAGGGTAACATCAATGTTGAAAGCACTAAAAACAAAGGCACAAAAATTATTATTAGCTTACCTACATTAGATATACCCGTTTCAAGATAAAATGCTTTAAATATTGGCAACAGGAGGAAGATATGAACAGCAGTGAGCAGAAAAAGGTTTTTTGGAAAATAGTATTAGCTTCAATTAAGAATATTATAGGTTTTGGATTGGCTACTGCCTTTATTGGATATCTAGCTACGCGCACTAGTATAGACACCCCTCTAATGATATTAGCAGTAGTTGTGGTATTTTTAATATTCGTTAGTCTTAGCACATTATTGGTATATATTTTTTTTACCGTTAAAGGTATTCCCGCAAATATAGCTAATAAGCCTAAACATATGAGTTTTTCAGATTTATATGCTTATACACTTATTGCCATATCAGTTCGTATAGTAGAAGCTGTAATATGTATAGCTTATATAATCTACTTGTCTCGGATTTTCACTAAATAGAATACGCAATTCTATGCAGTTCTTCGAGCATGCTGGTCAATTCCTCAACACTGGCAGTTATCTCTTGAGCCGCTGCTGCCTGCTCTTGACTGGCATTCAGTGTAACTTGCGACCCCTTCATGGCCACAGAAATATTACCCTCTATTTGTTTGGTAAGCACTTTTATCTGATTAGCCGTTTCTTTGGACACTTCAGAAAGCTTACGAATCTCTTCCGCCACTACGCCAAATCCTCTTCCTACCTCACCAGCCCTGGCAGCTTCAATTGCGGCATTGAGGCCTAGCATCTTGGTTTCATCAGCAATAGTTCGAATATAATCAAGTATTTTTACTATCTTGTTAGAAGTCTCACGAATGGACATAATTTCTTCATGTAGTTTCTGTTCACTCGTATTAATATCACTGGCTGCAGCAGCAGTTTGTTGTATAGCCGCGGATATCTCATGCATCCCTTTCTGATAGGTATCTGCCATAGTACGAAGACTAAATGCGTTGTCTCGCCTTATAGCAACGCCTATTGTACCCACTATCTGGTTGTGGTCATCATCATCAAAAACTGGGTTATTCGTAACTTTAAGAGGTATTCCATATAAGCTTGCATCAAGTTCCATTACTAATGACTGTTTGGTTTGAATAACTTTATCAGCTGCTCCCCCTTTGGCAAATTCCTGCCCAACCACTACGAATGGCACAGCAAAATTGGTCTCATCCTTAAATGTAAATTCTGTAAGATTGGTTGAATAAAACACAAAATCATGGGGTAAGACTTTTACCATGTTTCCTATTACCTGTGGTAGATTGTCCATAATCCAACTTGCCATATCAACACCCCTATAAATAATATTTCCTCCATAACTAATTATTATCAAATTTTCGACACCAATCTCCTAAACCCTTTTAATAGCAATAAAATATCTATTATTTTTTTCTGCTCCAACCAAAGAAACTTTGGGTGCAGATCACAATATGCGTACTATACAAACATTAAAATCATAAATACAAAAAATAACTAAAACAATTTAATACCTTATTCGATAATAAATGCATACTGCCTTTTATTGGAACAAACTAACGCAAATATTCGGAGGGAGATTTTGCCGTGAAATATTTTATCCTAAATGGTCCTAGCGCTGCGGGAAAAACTGTATTATTGGATTTCCTGCTTCACAATAACGATGATTTCTTGGAACCAATCATCTCCTTTACCACCCGCCCACCCAGAAGTGGTGAACGTTATGGCAAGGACTATTATTTCATTTCTAGTGACCAGTATCTGGCGCTGCAAAAAGCCGATCAAATTGTAGAACAAATTAAGTACCTGGATTATATGTATGGAGTTACTCGTAACGAATTAAAACGAGTAGAAAATACCGGCAAAAATGGTATTGCTATTATGACATTAGAAGGAATCCGTATACTCAAACAGAATGTTGGATATCAGAAGGTAATTAGTATTTTTATCTATCGTGATCTCTCAGCGATTCTAAAAACCATCAATGATCTCAATATTAGCAGCTCCGAAGCTGGCCAGCGCTTTGAAATGGCCAAACTGGAGATGCACGACCTTCCTACCTGCGATCACGTAGTTTACAACATTTCATCAATTGCTGACGCCACCGATCAGTTAATCGGTATCGTTAAGAAAGAAATTAATTCACAAGCCCTGGAAAAGGACATAAAGCCAGGACAGAAATATAAACATTTCAGCGGAGAAGTCTTTGAAATCGTGATCGATCTGGTAGAAAACACTGAAACTCTGAGTCCCATGGTTATCTACCGCAATATAAAAACCGACCAGCTTTATGCTCGCCCATACGAACTTTTTTGTGGCAAAAAGGAGTGGCCTAACGCCCTAAACGGTCCCGTCAACCGCTTTGAACTCATTTGAGGAACTATCACTAGTGACGTCCAATGATAGACTAATGTCGCGACGTCCACGGAAGGACTAGTGCAGCGTTGCCATGGATGGCAAAGAGCTGCCGTTGCCGTGGATGGCAAGAAGCGACCATTTACTCCTGGATAGCAGCTAAATAAAAAAACGGGCCAAATAACAGCCTGTTCAGTAAATAGTACTCCAACCGTAATAATAAGGACTACCGGTCCACTTTAACAACCATAAATGTTGCCGTACCAAATGCTACCATTCGACCCGCATCATCCTTAATTTCGCCTTGTCCAACAATAATCTTTTTGCCTTTTTGAATGACTTTTCCTTCACCCCAGAGTTGTCCTTCACTAACCGGACGGAAGTAGTTTAATTTAATTTCCACCGTCGAAGCACCTTCCCCAGGATCTAACTGTTGGTTGACAGCAACCGCAATGGTTGAATCAAGCAGGCTGGCAATAACACCTCCGTGAATATTTCCATAAAATTGTTTTAAATTCTCAGTGATATCCATTACAAGCCGAATTTTCCCATCATCACTGGCTACCGTTTTCATGTTCATATGCTTCCAGTAAGGACCTGTTTCCAGGTCCGCGATCCGTACCACTATGCATCATCTCCATAATATTTTTATATCATTACATTGAATTTATATACCATTTTACCAATTCCAAGACCCATCTGGATTCCATCTGCTCGGATTCGGTTTCACCCAGCCCAATCTCACTAAGATGTTATTAGTCAAAGTGGTTTTTTCATCAAAATATCCCAACTCAACGCAGTTGCTATCAGCCTTATATTTGTTTATTTTGACTTCGGAAAAAGTCTTTCTTTTTAGACTATTTAAGCTTAAATTACTGGGGTACTTTTTTCCGTCGATATACGGTGGAGCATAATAAGTATTAGTAGTTTCGTCCACATACAATATAATGTTAGGCGGCATATTCTTGCCAATCATAATCTCCTGTCCTAAAAGTCCAATTAGAAAGATTATTCCTACAATTATTGCTATTACGGTATAGAACCTCTCCATAAACTTTCCATTATTAATCTCAAAGCTCATTTAAGCATCTACCTCTCAAGCTCTAATAAAATACTATTTTTTCCCTGCTGCTGCCTGATAAATTGGCAACAAAGCTTTAGCATCCTCTAGTTCGGTGTATTGTAAGCTTCTATTAAGCCCCAACAATGCTTCGGGGTATTGCTGTTTGACAAACAATAATTGGGCTTGTTCTAGTTGAGTTTGAGCCAGCTTTAATTTGAGATCCTGAAGCAAGGGCTGAACTTCTGCATAGGTTTGTTTGTCAAGCTTTGATATTTTGGCAAAACTGTTAACTGCTTGATCATAATCATTAGTTCTCAAATATTCCTGGCCCTTTTGATAATTAATCTTCGCCTGCTGTCTCTCGTATGTTGGAATCTCTATTGTTACCCACAGGACGAAAGCGCAAGTAAATAGGATTAAGAATGCACCTGTCGCCTTTCCCCAGCCTCCAGCGCGTTTTCCGTTAAAAATCCTTATCAGAGATATAATTGCTAACAAGCAAGATAATACGAGTGTGCCTCCTACTGTATACCCTAGCATTATACATTCCTCCCTACCGATTCCAGTAATATATAGTTCGTCATAAGGGACATAATTCCTTTAATTAATTATCTCATTCTTCTTTTGACTTTTTGCTAATAATTGAGGAACATTTGCTGTACGAGACACCTTATTTTATACTTACTAGACAATTTTGTTAGAGTAAATGAAAAGAAAATTGGTTTAGTATAACCAACCCTTCAGATTCTTATTATTAGTCACTGAAAATTAATCACCCTCCTTTCATGAATTGAGGATTATTCCAGAAACTCACTTATTAGAAGGGCAAGGGCAACGGCCTCTTTACGATTATCTGCTAATATTTTTATGTGAACATAAGTATTTCCTTGATACATAATTGTGATTTTAAAACCATTTAAAGAGCGAGACAAATAAATACCGTGGTAACCAAGGTTTTCCATCCTACATATAAAATCCTCAAAACTTGAATCCGGGTCAATTCCCTTATCCATTAATCTTCGGGCTGTTTCAAATGAAATCAAATATAACGTCTCCCCTATTTAATTACCCCATAATTAGGAGTATTTATTTTAAAATATGTTCGTATTATTAAAGGGTGCTTAATAGTCAATATATAGCAGTAATATATAGACCTAAATCAGTATAAACATAGCTATTAATAGCTTTTTTTCAAAAGAGGTATATTGCGTGAAAAAATTTAGAGATCCGTCAATAATTCTCCTGTTAATAATAATTATTACCCTCCTGAATACCGACATTGATAAAGCTTTTCCTTTATCAATTAAGGACATTATAAAAAGTGGTGAGCCCATAAATATTTTGTTATTGGGGATAGATGCCCGCCCGGACGAAGTCAACGCTCGAAGTGATACCATTATACTAGTCAGTATTAACCATAATATAAATAAAGCTGTTTTAGTATGGATACCCCGTGATACAAGAATATCATCACCAAATAAAAGTCAGAAAATTAACATGGTCAACCAGCTCCAAGGGCCGAACGCAAGCTGCCAGGAAGTTGAAAAACTATTAGGTACTACTGTTGACTATTACATTCTTACCAACTTTTCCGGATTTGAAAGAGCAATAGATATATTAGGAGGTGTGTACATGGACGTAGATATTAATTTATCTAGTCCTTCCTCAAATGTATACCTGACCAAAGGATATAAATGCTTAAGCGGTAAAGAAGCCCTTAAATATGCGCGTTATAGAGGAAAAACGGATGGAGATATCGGGAGAACCCAACGCCAGCAAAACTTATTGAGAGCATTAATAAAACAAATCCTACAAAAAGATACTATAGCCAAAATTCCCGATTTAATACCTGCGGTACAGGAGAATGTGCAAACTAATATTTCTGCTAGTAATATGCTTTATCTAGCTAACCTAATATTGAAAATAGATGACAGCAACATCGTAACCCAAACATTACCCGGATATTCCTATATAGATTCCTATTCCGGGGCTAGTTACTGGGAAGTTGATCGGCAAATATCCCTTAGTATACTTGATTCCCTATTTCATGGACACCAATTCGAAGTGAATTTATAAGCTCATTAATTGATTGTTACCAGCGTAGATGATATGTATGCCGGATAAACGAGAATAAATGTTTAACTCATCTTCTGGTATTTATAGTAAAATTATCTTAAGGCCCGAATAAATTGGTACAAGTATATAAAAGGTGGGTGATATGATGAAAACTGGCTTGGAAGGCATAAAGGAAACTAATGATAACACTCAAATTAATAACCCTTCACGTAAAATTTTCCAAGGTATGAGTATCAATATAAAAAACCGCGACCAGAAAACTGGTTGGTGTTATAAAAATGGCGGTAGACCAGCATATGGCTATCAAATAATCCACCTTGACAGGGGTACCAATTCTAAAGGTAGGCCAATAACTAAAAGCATCTGGGAACTACATCCCGAAAATGCTAAACGCGCCAGGATGATCATCATAGACCTGTATTTAAATCAAGAAATGTCATATAAGGGTATTCGTGATTACCTTAATGAAGGAAATGTCCCTTGTCCAACGGGTAAGCCCTGGACAAGCCCTACAATAGTTGAAATGCTAAGAGATAACCGTCTAGAACAATATGCCGGTATAGCGTATTGGAATAAAGAAAATAGGCATACCATAGGACGTTTCAATCCGAAAGAAGAATGGATTAAAGTTGAAAATGCACATCCGGCTATTATAAGCCCCCAGGAATTAGAGAATTTGTTATATCGGAAAACGAGAGCCCAAAACAATGCTAGTACAGGAAAAACCACTAGAAGCCCCTATCTATTTACCGGACATAATTTAGAAGATCAACCTATGTTCGTTTGTGCAGCTTGTGGTGGTAATATTATTGGCTACCGTTCCAGTTCCACGAATTGGAAAAAATACATCTGTGGCCCTTCTCGTTATAAAGGCGAAGCTGCTTGCCCATATAAATTTATGGTTAACCAGGAATGGCTCGAAAATACAATTGTTGATGTAATCGATAAAAGATATTCAACTCCGGAGCAACTAAATGAAATAACTGAGCAGGTTCATAAGGATCTTAATGCTGTTTATAAAGGCTATCATGATGTGCTTAATAACCTGTCCAGGGTGAGGACAAACCTAGCAACACAACAACAGGAGTTAATGGATATTGGTAAGACTGGCTATCACCCAGATGATATCGCCAAAGAAACTACCCATCTTCAAATAAACATTAATAATTTGGAATTAAAAATGAAATCCCTGAAAAGTAATCCTCCCCGAGATCTGGCCCATGAAAATAATAAAATTGTCCGATTCTCCACCAAGTTCTCGACCACCTTTAATAATGCCAGCATTCCTGAACGCAGAAAACTTATTAGAACCTTTATAAAATGTTTAGAAATGGATCCAGAGAAAAAGGAAATCAGGATAACTTTATACCCGGATAGCATAGTGCATAGCATTGGTGTCGGTGATTTTATGAAAATCTAATATATCTGACATGATATCCCACCACCTAGCATATCTTAAGAGATCTTAGAATTGGACAAAATCCCCGAGAACTTCCAATCGTAGCTGGACTTGTCCATTTCAGAGAGCTTATAGCCAGTTTGAACAATAATAGTCCATGCCTTAAACTATATACCAGTACTACCTTAAGGGCTTGCCACGTACTAACCGTATCAAGCATGCCGGCAGATTTTCCGCCATTCTTTGTTGTCGTCGGCTTAGATACAATCTAGTATCTGCGCCTCCTGCCGCCTCGCATGACGAAAAATCTGCTCAGGCATCAGATGACACATTTAGTCCGTGACAAGCCCTAAGGGCTTCGTTAAACGATTGAAGCTTTTATCGTTCTTAGAGAACTGAATAACAGTTTAGAGAGGAGTTAACAGATGTTAAGTAAAAAGATTATAATTCCAGTTTTCATATTTTTATTCTTGTTTACGGGTCTGTTCTTGGCTAGAAATGATGCTGCTATGGCAGCCTCTAACCCTTCTGAGGGCTCAAGGAGCACTGAAGCCGTACAATTGCAGGAAACCTTGAATACCCAGGGGTACTGGTGCGGCGCAGTGGATGGTATTTTGAATTCCGAATCATACCAGTCGGTTGTTAGTTTCCAAATAAAAGCTAACCTTGTTGCTGATGGTATAGTTGGACTTAGAATCAGACAAGCCCTAGGTTTATCAACTGTCACTTCTTCGACACCAGCTATAACACCAGAATCAACGGCAGTTGCAGAGCCGGCTTCATTGCCAACTTCAGCGTCAGTCACAAAGCCAGTATCGAAACCCGCCCCAACAGTATCTAGAGGTAGTTCTAGTGACTATCAGGGAAAACGGGTAATAACAATGGTAGCAACCGGTTATGACGGTTGTTATGAGTGCAATAAACCATACTATGGGCAGCCATCATATATTGGGCTTCCCTTGAGGAGAGGAATCGTTGCCGTAGATCCAAAGGTTATTCCTATGGGAACTAGGCTCTATGTTGAAGGTTATGGAGAAGCCATAGCTGCCGATCAGGGTAACGCCATCAAGGGCAATAGAATCGACCTCTTCTTTGACAGTCATCAGCAAGGATTGAGTTGGGGAATTAAAACCGTAAAGGTTACAATTCTGTAGGTAGTGAGGGAAACGCCGCAAATTTGCGGCGTTTCTTTTTTTATCTTCTACAACAATCCTTTGATGACCCGACCATTTGCTCATGAACTTTTCCCATTTTCCAAGCTGCAACAAGTAAGATACATCCATAAAACCATAAACATTTCATAGTACTGGGTTTCATCATAATTGCAACTCCTTTCGTTTATTCTATTGTTTAACTAAAGTTAGCCAGTCATACTGACAAAAAAGCCCATCCGTTAGATTTGACATCTAGGAGGGGCTTAAGAATTGCTCATTTTCACCAGAGTCTTGAATTATGCAAATTCAATTAAACACAATATTCGAGTGGATTAAAACCACATCCAAATATTTAATTCTCTTCAATAGTAACCTTCTGGATGAAAACATCTTCCATTGGCTTGCTAATTTCCCCGGACAGATTATTTTCTAAAGGAGTATCAGATATTTTTAAAATAACATCCATTCCATCAATTACCTGACCAAACACGGTATAGTTTGCTTGGCTATTTAATTGACTCGCCCCACTACCATTACAGATAAAAAACTGACTACCGTTAGTATTAGGCCCACTGTTAGCCATAGCAACAATTCCAGGTGCATATGCTTTTACTGGCGGTAATTCATCAGCAAAAGTATAACCAGGACCACCTCTACCGCTCCCTAATGGATCGCCTGTTTGGATCATAAAATCTTTTATAATTCGATGAAAACTGATTCCATCAAAATATCCATCCCGGGCTAAAAAGACAAAATTATTTACCGTGGTCGGAGCCTGGGAAGCAAATAATTCAATTCTAAAGTTGCCGCGGTTGGTATTAATCATAGCAGTATAATGTTTTTTAGAATCAATCGTTATTATAGGAGGTAACTTGTATTTATTATGCCGGCTCTGGGTTGTGCTTAAATCATAGTTGCTGTTACTAATGCGTACTACGGGAGCAGCACTACTCCATAATACTCTAGCCCCCAAGGCTTCGCTAACGAATCTTAACGGAACCATGGTGCGGTTATTATTAATTACAGCATTTGTATCCAACTTAATTTCGTTACCATCAACATCTGCAAACTTACTGTCGATTGGAATGGATATCCTTTTTTGATTATAGGAAACATTGACAGTTTGATTAAGCTGATCCCAACTAACATCAGCACCAAGTTGCTCACTTATAAAACGAACTGGTACCATCGTCCTGCTTTCTTCGTTAACATAAGGTTCTACATCTGGGAAATCAACAGGATTTCCGTTCACAATTACATTCACGGTACTGGCAAGACTCACCGATACAGATGCAATTGTTAAGATAATTCCAAGTATAAAAACTAAGGCAATTTTTCTCATCTATATTTCTTCCTCCCTTGTAACGGTTCAATAATGCACTGTTTCGAGACTATTTCGCAATTTCCTCTTTTCATCATATTATTTTGACAAATTTATTATATTATGATTTATTGAACAGTTTCTTAGGTGAAGATATTGGTATATAATAGAAATTGAGGGACAAATCATTTAGCATCCGCTAAACAGTAGCTATTAAGGATATTTATAATGGTTTCTCTGAAGATACCCTGAAATACTGCTATAACAATGGAAAAGGCCCAGTACTAAGGCCGGCAAACCATAATTACATGTGGATAATAATTGAAATGGAGAAGAAATAAAAAAGGAAAGGAGAGAAAACTAATTGATAACATCAAATAGAACTCCAAAATATTTATTAATATTCGGATTCATATTACTGTTAATGTGTGGTTTTATAACATTTACTATGAACCAGCCGTTACAATCCGCAGATCCCCCTTCTCCTGCTGCAACAACCTTTACTGACATGACCTCAGCAGACCCAGATAGTTCCTTCGCCAATTATCTCTTCAAAAAAGGAATCATTGACACCTTAGCTGATGGAGGCTTTCATCCAAGTGAACCACTTACACGAGCTCAGGCCGCTGTTTTCATAGTCAAAGCTACTGGGCTATCCGTAGATTCGGCACTAACAATTCCCTTTAGTGATGTAAGTGAAACCCACTGGGCTAAAGACTACATAGCAACCGCTGCTAATGCATTATATGTATCAGGTTTTCCAGATGGCAGCTACCATCCCGATGAACAACTTACTCGCGCTCAGGCCATAAGCCTAATCCTGCGTCTATCCAAACAACCCATTACTGGCGCCAAGCTCCCAACATCTCTGACCGATATCAATTCTAGCCACTGGGCAACTCCTTCAATCGCGATAGGTATTGCCTCCAGTATGGTAAGAATAATTGACGGAGATAAACAATATTTACCCGATTCCCCCATCACCAGAATCGATTTTGCCCATGCCCTGGGGACATTCCTAACTCAGGCTCCGGATCTATATACCGCTGCCTTAGAAGGCAAACTTAAACCCCTCGAAGGAAATACAACCGTACTGTCAACCGGAAGCCAGAGGGAGATTGAAATAATAATCGGAAACGAAATCACGGTAAAAGCAGGAGACATCATAAAAACAGGAGTAAAAAGCAGTGCAGAAATCAACTATCCTGATGGAAGCCGAATGCTGTTAGAAGAAAATACCCAGCTGACCGTAGCTGAATTCAAGGGCAGAAAATATGTCAAGGCTGATGGCAACGAAGGAATAGCTATAGATTGGTTGGATACTAAACTAAAACAAGGTACTGTATTTTATGCCTTAGCTACCAAACACGAAACCACCAAGACCCCGCCATCAGCAGAAAATCAAAAAACTGGCCTAAACAAACTGAGTAACCAACTACTGGCCAGCTTAGGGGGCTGGGACTTGTTCGCGGCAGCAGCCCAACAGCAGGCACCTTGGTATGTGGCCAACAAGGATAAAAAAGTAAAAATCAAAGTAGATATGCCCTGGGGTGTTGCTTCCATACGTGGAACCTTTGTAAAAATAACAGTATTGCCAAATGGACAATCCATCGTAAATTGTTTGACCGGAGACGTACAAGTAACTAGCGGAGGAGTAACAATTACCTTAGGTGAAAACCAGAGCACTCAGATAACCCAAGAAGGATCACCACCGACATCAATAACATCTGATTCATCTGGTGAAGTGCAGTATTTCGTTTCAGAAAAGAGCTGGATTAATCAGACGGCCCAGATCATAGACCAGAACCAGGAAACCTTAATAGATCCGCCCACAATCCCCCCACCCACAACCGTAGAGGTCATAGACGATGCGTTTAGTAACCAAAATAATATAGGTCAAAGCGATAAGAATGAAGGCAATAACTATAACGGCCATGGCAATAATAGTCCAAACGGAAACGACAACAGCGGTGTCAATGGCAATGGCAATAGCAATAACAGTGGCAGCAGCAGTAACAACGGCAACGACAACAGCAGTAGCAACGGCAACGGCAGTAGCAATGCCAATGGTAATGGTAATGGTAACAGCAATGGTAATGGTAACAGCAATGGCCACGGCCATGATAAATAATCATTAGCACCAGCTGAAAATGAAGAAATGTTATACCGATAATTGTATAGGCTAGATTACGCAAACTGCTACTGTAGTAGCAGTTTGCGTGCGTTTGAGGATCTGAAATTGGTAAAAATCCATGGCTCAGTAGAACCTGATTTACTTATCTAAATAGCTTGTTTCCATACATGGCGTACAATGAGCTGAACAATAAGCGGTATTTCTCCCGGTTGTCCGGTTTTTCCAGATACATTTCAAAATCAGCATTCCTGTAAATCTCACCAATACTGATATTGCGGGTGTCTCCTAAAGCCGCCCCAATGGAAAAACTCAGAGGTACCATAGGATTTTCTGTATTGTGTTTTGCAAGTGCTGTTCGGATTCTCTCACAGGATTCTTCCAGGCCTTCGGGTGAGCTGGACGGCAGGGCTATAGCAAATTCATCGCCACCTACCCGGGCCGCGACATCGCCTTCTCGAAATGACTGGCAAAGAATTGCAGCGGTCGTTTTGAGTAGAATATCACCGGCTTGATGTCCCAGGGTATCGTTAACCACCTTGAGCCCATCAACATCACAAACAATAATTGCTACGGGATCGAACCTACCCGAGTCCAGTCTTATTAATTCCTCCTGAAAAAAAGCTCGGTTGTACAATCCAGTAAAATCATCGTGAAAACTTATAAATCTTAACTTATCTTCTATTTGTTTTCTATAAGTCAAATCCGTCAATATTATTACGGTACCTTTGTATCTTTCGCTTACATCCAACATACGGTGAAATTTAATTACCACATTCCTGGCTTCCATTCCGAACAACTCCAAATTTTTTTCAATGGTTGCTTCAATATCGCTGCCTTCTATGAAGGAATTGAATTCCTCCACCAGCCAGGGTAATAATTGAGATACATTTTTCACGTTCCTGTTACCGGAATAATAAGATGTTCCCATAATACCAGTATACTTAAGGAAATCAATAGCAGCCTTGTTCATGTTATCAATCATATTATCGCTGTCAAGAATGATAGCAGGAGTAGGAATACTTTCAAATATGGTTAAATATTTATTCTTTTCGTTGATGATAGTGCGATTGGTATCCTGGAGGTTCTGAAATAGCACTTCTTTAGTATCTCTGGTCCACTCGCTGCAAAAAGCCAGCTCCACACGATCAAAGAAGCGGTTAATAAACAATAGGTACTTACGCTCTATGTTCTTATCCCAGTTAGCTTCCATCACCAAGTCCAGATAAGATTGACGATAATATTTCATCAATCCCAGGAACATTTCCAAAGTTACTCCGCGGCTGCGATGAAGCTGTGCCTCCAATACCCCGAAAATCCCGATTCGATCAGTAGAATAATCTTCATCCACATTCAGTTCAGGTACCAATCCATAGTATCTGAGTGCTGAAAGCAAAGCCTCGGTTAATCCATTTATTGAAACTTGCCAGGCTTCTTCAAGAGTAGAGGTGTATTTAGTGTAATTGTGTAATTTCGCATATTCTAAAGTCCTTCTAATTAAAAATGTTTGGTTTGCTTCAATTAATTCAACCAATTCCTTCATAGCATTACCCCTCTCTCCTCTAGTTCGGGCGGAGTTGTTCGTGATTTTATTATACATCAATACTGGACATTATGAGATAATGTCCTCTCCTAGTAAAATAAATGATCGAATGGATGTCACCATTTCTACCATTACCACAAAAAAATAACGCCTTAAAAGGCGTCAATAAAGCACTATTTTGATATGCATGAATTCAAACTATATTTACACTGCTTGTTTAGCCAGTTCTCCAAAACATTCCTTGCAAATATTTTTACCTTGATAATTGACTACATCTTCAGCGTTACCACAGAATATACAAGCTGGCTCGTATTTCTTTAAGATTATTCTATCGCTATCAACATAGATTTCTAGTGCATCCTTTTCATCAATTCCCATAGTCCTTCTAAGCTCAACAGGAAGAACAATTCTACCCAGAGCATCAATTTTCCGAACTACTCCAGTTGATTTCATCATTCATGAATCCCCCCTTTTATATTATAATTCGACATTTACCGACTTTATTATACTATTAATGCCATTTTTAGTCAATGGAACCAGCTATTTTCTCTTACGGAAATTAATTAACCCTATGGCGATCATTATAGGTAGTTCTAATCAAGTAGTCCTGAAGGGGCTAATAGTATAGGATTATGCAGTTGATCGGAAATGAGAAATCCGCCACTGGAACGTAGGCAGCGCTGATACGAAACCACATGAAAAGAAGCCACACGTTGCCTCATGGTACGTATGGCTTCACTTTATTAAAGTTTCGCATAGTTGGAGCAAACGCCCCAGTACAACCTTGTTTATATCCAGGATACGCTGATAATGCTAGATTTGGCGAATTGGATCCTGGCTGTTACCATCAGGGGGAACCGGCTCAGCAATGACTCGCTCAGGCAAACTGCCTTTATCATAAACATATAATCCTGCTCTTTTACTATAGCCTGAGCAGTTAAGTACTAGTCTCTTAACCCAGCAGTTATATGGGCAATCACTTCTGCAAATTTGTCTTTATCCTGGCTGGGATACATGATTATTAAACCAATTATTTTGTCTCCCGCCAAAAACCCGTGCTCAGAGAAGACCAGTTCCTGACCGTCCCCACCTCCCAAGTATTCAATATCATAGGAATTTTGATTTGCAGATTGGGCACTTATGTGGGACACCCGGTTTTTGGCTTCGGCCAACAAGTCCTGGCCCGAACTATTATTAATGTTGTAAGCTCCCCACATCTTCAACCTATATAACCCTCCAGCAGTTTCCATGGATACTCCGTCGCCATTATCGCTTTCCACGGTGGCATCATAAATGTTTGGATACGGCAGAGAATAACCATACTTGGTGTTGGTGTAGGTCTCATATTCGATGACGCTAACAATCCCAGAATTGATGGTGACTGATCGAGTGTTAGGATTCCAGGAAACGCTGCCCCCAAATGCCTCACCTACAAAGCGCACCGGTGCCAGTATGCGCCCATTTACAATTTGTGCGGGTACATCCAGGGTTTTGGCCTCGCCATTAATGGTTGGAAAAATAGATCCTACCGGGAGTCTAACCGTAATTCCATCTTTCACTCCGGTAGCCGTGCTGGTCTCGGAATCCCAGCTAACCAGAGCTCCCAGGGCTTCAAAAATGGCCTTCATAGGAACTAGAACCCGTCCATTGTCTATTATTGGATCCACCTCAAAAGACAGTACCCGTCTATCAACGAAAACCTTTAGAGGGTCTTCTGCCTGTACAGGTACACAAAAGATAGAAAGCATCATCACTGTTAGGATCAAACTAGCCAATTTCTTCTTCATAACTTCCTCCTATGTTGTAAAATATATCCATTTATTAATGAGGGGATCGCCAGTTGTTTACAGCATTTCATCCCATCGACCAACGGGAGCAACTTAGATTTAACCGTTACCGATTAGGAAGGAGTTTAACCCTTGGCTACCAGGACATCGTCCTGCCATGTCCCGAAATCCGTAACGCCAGTGTTGCCATTATAAAATGTACCCTGACCATTCCTCTTATCGTTTTTCCAATATCCATCGTATACGCTGCTCGATTCCCACTGATACTGGCCATAGCCATCACGTATGCCATCTACGAAGGAACCACGATAAATACCATTGGAATAATACTTCGTTCCCTGTCCGGTCATTTTATCACTGTTAAATGCGCCCTGATAGATGACGCCATTTGAATAAGTATACTTGCCCTGGGAATCCTGACGGAGGCCGTTAATATAGGAGCCTTCGTAAACGTTTCCATTGGCATAATAATTAGTCCCATAGCCATGCCGCTTACCCGCACTCCACATTCCGTCGTAGTATTCACCGGTGGCAAAGGAATATTTACCGCTTCCTTCTCTCGACCCCTTAACCATTGCTCCTTCATAATGGTCACCGTTTGTATAGGTAACAGCCTCCTGACCTGTTATCTGGTTATCTGTGAAATCTCCTACATACTTGATTCCTTTTGCAGAAACAAAGGTTCCCTTTCCTTGCTTCTTACCATTAACAAAATTTCCTTCATAATATGATCCGTCACTATAGGTAACTTTATAAAAGCCATTCTTTACCTCATTCGTTGGTTGTTTTTCTGCAGATTGCCCTGCTGTATCGGTTTGTGTTGTTTGCGTTCCTGTATCTTTTTGTTCAGGTTGCGTAGTCGCTTTTTTGGGTGCATTTTGATCTGCGGTTGTAGCTGGGACAGTCTGATTATTAGTGGATTTGGTCGTTGTAGCAGTGTCATCAGGACTGGCAACGGCATACACAACAAAAAGCACTATAGCCGCCATGCCTATTGTCAAAATCTTTTTCAGAGTGCTTAGATTATTAAATTTTCCAACGATGTTTGTATTAGCACTGTCTGCTATTTGCGCTCCCCCCACATTCAATCCGCATTTCGGGCAGAAAACCGAATCCTCCTGGATTTCTGTATTACACCTTTTGCAATTCATCCCTTTTCCCCTTTCAATATTTATGCCTATTTTAGATCAGGTTTTAACTGAAGTAAGCCGGTCAAATCCTTATAAGCCATCTCCATTTCCATATGATCACCTACAGCATGTACCACTTCAACGCTCACTCCCAGCGAATCTTTCGTGAAATAAAACTCTGCCGTCCGCTGTTTAAAGCTATCCATAAGGTTATTGCTACCCAAGCTATTCAATACGTCATTTAATGCTCCGGCAGACTCCAGGTTCAAATCCGAACTGTAGGTTCTGTATTTACTTGCCTTGAATTTTTCAATGAAGCTGTTGTTAACAGTCACAACATCACTTAAAGCAAGACTTTTTTCTTTGGCCAGGTCAATATTGGTGGTATGAAGCAGGTGGACCGGATAGGCAACTGCTTTCACTACGGCCAATCCCCGGTATTGAATACTTAGATAATCTGTGCCCTGGTATTTGATCTCAAATTCCATATTCAAATCCAAATTACTTATGTTGTCTTTATAGTTATCCAAGACTCCCAAAGCTTCTGTCTGTATTAATTGGTTGATTTTATTCTGTTTACTGGTGTCACCTAATTTATTTAATTGAGGATAGGTTATTTTTACATTCTTTTCCGTATAGCTGGCTTTTTCTATCTCGTATCTATCATTTGCAGAGGTACTCGCCTTATCTTCAATGGTGATCGTGGCAGGGCTTAAATCTTTCGGTGCTATTTTATCTGAACACCCGCTTATTACTACAGACAGTAGTAAAACTAACATAATAAAAAACCTCTTCATTAATTAATCTCTCCTATCTCAATATTTAAATATTCTTCAATGGATTTCTCCATTAATCCGTACGTAAGTCAATTTCTATATAAGCAACATTAACTATTATTTCGTCAATTGTTACATTTTTCCTGCTTTTCTGACAATAATTAAATTCAGTCAAGCAATGTGGAGATATTATTAAAAAATATTCGCCCCAGGCATAGTCGAGCTTATCTTATAAGAATTATTTATGAATCATTTAATTAAGCCCCAAAAGCTAACAATGGAAATATTTAAATAGGGTATATAATGTCCGGTAATATAAGAGATTATAAAAGGAATACGAATGTCACAAAAAGATAAAGCTAAAATTGTAAAGCATAATTAAAAGTATTGAATATGCTGAGAAGAATTTTGCAGTAGCATTTACTTTAGACTAGAGTTTTGAAATGAGTTACTTGCAAACCGGGGAGGATTTGAATTATGACTACCTATGGACTTGTTGGACTAGTATTTATTAGCTTGGCTATGATAATTTATACTGTTGGTGTGTGGAGTGAACGATTTCAAGGCCAACTAATGTGGTGGCATGTAGGAACGTTTTATGCTGGCTTAGTATGCGATTCGATAGGAACTGGGGCGATGAGCATGATGGTAGGTAGTTTGCTGCAATTCAACTTTCATGGAATAACTGGTTTAGCCGCAATATTGATTATGCTTATTCATGCTGTTTGGGCTACTATAGTATTAATTAGAAAAAATGAGTTATTAATCATTAATTTTCATAAATTCAGTATTGTAGTTTGGGCTATTTGGTTAATTCCGATGATCACCGGTGCAGTTTTTGGAACAACAAGATAAAACATGTATACCGAGATTGCCCTCTAATTAATACTTCAACCCTTGTCTTTCAGGAAATGTTCTCTGTTTGCGTTCGTTATTAGACACATATAGCTTGCACTAATCGTAAACGTTACCGGTAGAGGGCACAGGCCGGATCATAGTCTTTCATCATTTTATCGCACGGAAATACCAGTTTATGCTCACATGCGGTCATTCCCAAGGTGTTAGCGATCCCCACATTAAGCCCTCCCTATATCTTGACTTCTTTTTCTGCGGCTTGTTTTTCTCTTTGATAGGCTTTCCATCCCGGGCACCATTTTGTATGCCAATACCACAGCTTACTCATTAAGGCACATGGATTTTTCTCTGCCGACGCTCTCCATTTACAGTTCTCACATTTGATTACCATGTTTATTTCCCCTTTATTTTTCCATTTAATAAAAAACAATTTTGGATAGATGTTAGTTTATGAAGGATGCATCTAATTATGAAAATGTTGTTTTCTTAATCCTTGCTTTCATTGTCTTGTTCTATAACCATGCCCTCCACATGGCGCTTGCTCATGATTTTTCGTTTTTTTCGGTTCTCTTTGGTTTCAAAAATGATATCCAAATCATAGTTTTCAGGATACAGGTCCTTTCGGTCTATATGTAGGGTGAGGCGTTTGTTGTTAATAACATATTTCTTGCCCATTACCAACACCACCAGATCCCCCCGCCCATTCTGTTCCTCACATATGATGCCGGTACGCTGCATAGTGCTGATATAGACACGGTCGCCCAGTTTAAGATCTTTCTTAACATAACCCTCACTCCGCTCTCGCTTCTCCTTTTCCTTATGGCTTTCTTCCATCCTGCGTTTGCCTTCCAGCTGTGTCTGAATCTCCTTTTGATCTACGATGCTGTCCACATATTGATCATAATCGTCCTCGTAGCTGATCCTTTCCCCATAGGTAATTTCATGTGCCCTCTCTATGATATGCCGACCCATCCCTAACCTCAGTGCTATAAGAAAGGCATTGCTGTCTCCCCAGTTACCAATGTGCAGTTGATATAGCGGGCGGAGGCTTCTAATATCAAAAGCCATACATCCATTTTCAAAACCTGATGTATTCAGCGCATATTCTTTTATCTCTCCAAAGTGGGTGGTCGCTACAATAGTAGTTCCCCTATTAAAAATCTCCTCCAGCACAGCAATTGCAAAGCCACGCCCCTCCCCTGGGTCTGTGCCTGCTCCCAACTCATCCATAATAACCAATGTGGAAGAGCTGCAAGTCTTAATAATCATTTGAATGTTTTTCACATGTGATGAAAACGTACTTAGGGATTGCTCAATGCTCTGTCCATCGCCAATATCGGCCAGTATGTCAGAGAAAACGGCAAACTGGCTGCCTTCTGCTACCGGCACATGGAGACCGCTCTGCACCATCAAGGTCAATAAGCCGACCGTCTTTAAAGCGACGGTTTTCCCTCCGGTATTAGGACCAGTAATTATCAAAGCTCGATAATCCTGGCCGATACTGAAATCAAGAGGAACTGCCATCTGACCCAACAGCGGATGACGGCCATGACAAATCTTAATCTCATTTGAACGATTCAGACTAACTGCCTTCATATCCATACTGCAGCTATATTTGGCCTTTGCGAATACAAAATCATAATGGACCATCGCCTCCATATTGATAGAAAGCTCCTGGCGATACTCAGCTACCTGCCCGGATAGATCAGCTAATATCCGGTAGACTTCATTGCTTTCCTCCATTTGCAATAGATTTAATTCTGCGTGCAGCTTCGTGATTACAGCCGGCTCCATGAACACCGTTGAACCGGTTGAGGACATATCCAGTACCTGACCGGGGAATTTCTTCATATCCTGCCGCCGCACAGGCACCACATATCGGCCACTCCGGCTGCTAACAATGGAATCCTGTAGCATACCCTTGTAGACAGGGGAACGCAGAATTTCATTTAATTTTTGCTTGATCCGATCCTCTACAATCAAAATCCTTTTGCGAATTCGAGCCAGCTCAGTCGTGGCCCGGTCATCAACCTGCCCATTGACGATACAGCGGCGAATTTCCTCTACCAGCTCTTTTAATTCATACATGGACCAGGCATAAGCAGTAATCCTGGGACCAATCGATTGCATGCTGTCCATGTACTTCCTGACACGCTTCACCCCCTCCAGCAAGTTCTGAAAGGAGCTAATTTCCTGGGGGGTAAGGACCATTTCCTTCTCTGCTTTGACAATGCCCGCTTCTATACCTTCCATTGAAATCAGGGGTACACTGGAATTGATTGATAGCATGGCAGCAGCCTCAGTAGTTTCAGTCATCCAAATATTTATAATGTCGATATCATTGCACGGTTGAAGCACAGCAATCTTCTGCCGGGCCTTTTCAGTTAGTGTATACTTTTTAATTTCCTCTATCACTTTATTGAATTCAAGGATGTTCATCGTATATTGATTCAATCTATTTCACTCCTATTTTTATAAAAATAAGGGCTGTGAAAGAACACGGTGACTCTTTCACAGCCCCAAAAGCTAATAAACTGCTATATCCCCTGTAAAAGGGTACAAAAATACCGTGCACAGAGCACGGCACTCATCGTAACAATTTTATTAATATGCCGCCAGTGTTCATACTCCTTCATTCGCAATAAAGAAAACCCGGCTTGTGCTTCAACATTAATAGCGACCAACGGGACCACCAGTGGTACCCGAAGGGTGAGCCTTTGTCGAAAGCAGTCGCTCCTTGCCATCCATAGCACCGCGACACTAGTCCATCCTTGGACGTCGGAAGCCGTGGTTGCACTTATACTATCTACAAAAACATTATATCTTCTGATAGTACACAAAATAGCGCCCTAAATCATGGCACATCTAATTACGAATCAAGGTCCATATCAAATTATGGTTAGTTATGAACTACCCCGGACATACATTCATCCCTTACTTTAAGATTTATTAAAAGACATTTTAAAAATAACCCAACCGAAGACGATTGTCAATACCTGCTATGGCTGGATGACACCTTTATAAAGGGACCTAGAAAGTGATTAGGCAGGGCTTATTGAGTATTGACGGTAGCATTGAGTTTTTAAGGAATCTTCTATGGAAATGGTCAGGATACGCACCATGAGCAGGTCCAAATAGAAAAGCTCTTGCGTATTTACAATAATGCAAATCTGCCAAAGCCAAATATATTAGCTGTTTTGACGTCGGTGTTTATACACATATAGTTTACACTATTTCTGGATATTGTTTATTACTATGTAACTTTAAGTATTAGTTACACGATTAATAAATCTACCCATTAATCTCATACGGACAGCCCCTAACATAGTTAGCAGTTGTTATTTCCAGTATCCTGTTGCTTATGAGCAAACCTCCTTGTTTAATGACATTTATTTAATATAGCAATAAAGGCTGGATGATATCCTACAGTCGCTGTGGCTGTAACCTCACGTATCCTGGTATCGATTATTGATACCGTATTGCTCAATTTATTGGAGACTACAAGAAATTTATCATCGGCAGTTAAGGCAAGCCTATCAGGACGATCGGCAAGTGGGATGTTTCCTATTTGTTGGTGGAAAAAAACATCTATAATCCCTATACTACTATCATCCCAATTGCTGACATAAGCGATATTCCCTCGGGTAGACAAAACAACATCACCAGGACCATTTACGGCAATAGTATTGGGAGAAGCTTCGGCAATGACAGTGTTGATGGCGCTAAGGTTTTTACTTTCTTGATTTGCTACCATTGCCAGGGACTTTCTCTTGGCAATAGCTATTCCAATTGGCCAATTCTCGACATCTATAAATTTTACGGGTAGGTTTACGTTTAGGTCTACTGCGGCAACCTTTCCCACATATAATAGCGTTACATAGGCCAGCCTACCATCAGCCGTAATATCTAAATCGTATGGAGCCGTTCCCTCCGGAAGGGGAACCTCAGCCACCACTTGTTGGAGATGAGCGCTAATTACTAATAAATTGTTACTTTCAAAGCCAGCCACATAAATAAATTTCCCATTGGGAGAGACCTTAACTCCAATGGGGCTATCAGCTGAGAACGGATTTTTATTCAGATCAATAGTATTAATCACCCGGTTCTTGCGAGTAGAAATGACCGACAGGGTTGCATCATTCATATTGGCTGCGTAGACATATTTATGGTCGGGACTTATGTCGATGCCATAAGGACAGCCGCCAACTGGTATATCAATTACTTTCCGTCCTGTCCGTATCTCTACCACCGAAACAGTATTATCAATAAAATTGGCAACATAAGCCAGCGGCTTATGACCGTGTCTATGATGCCTATTTCTGCTAGATTCTCCCTGCGGGATCTCTTTTTCCCCGGCTTTTACTGCCAGTAATTTCTTCCTCAATAATTCGGTAATTTCTTGATCCAGTTTACTCCCTACAATTATCCCCGGTGGTTTTACAAACACTTCATTTTCATTGTACGCAGACATAAAATACTCCTCCTACCGCTTTTTATATTAAAATATGCTGTATTACAATTAATGGTGAATGTTGCATTATTAGAAGTTATTTGCCAAACACAATACGACTATCTCTCTAGACAGGAGTGCTAGATAACCTACTTTATAGAAGGTGCCATTCTGTCCGGACAAGATCATCACTAAAATAGATCCCGGCAGAAACAACAAAACGCGGGAACATTGTTCCGCGTAACATTTCAATTGGTGTCGGAGATCATACTTGTATATTTTGCACTAATTCTCATACTTGATGAACTCTCTTATTTGAGCTTTACTCGTCAACAAGCTGTACTTTTGTTTCACGTCCTGTCCGAGCGCAATGAGTTAGGGGGCGATTTTTGTTTGTGTTGAATATTCTACACATATTTTCAGTACTAATTCTGGTACATACCTAATCCTACATAGTATATTGTGAAGTTCCTTGTTTCAGTATATAAATTTATTGACATATGTGAAATAATTTTACAAGATTGGACTATAAACTGTCGTTTCTTGTTCTTATATGTATAAATGAGTACAGAAGTAATCCATTGATTTTTTTTAATATTGGAGGTCGTGCTTATGAGATATGAAGAAGACAGGACCAAAGAGCAAATAATAAGTGAACTACACGATTTGCATCAGGTTAATAAAAAACTACAAAACCAAATTGATGAATCCTTGCAGATATTAGATGAATACAGGGATTTATTCTATAATGCCATGGATATAATCTACATTCATGATATGGAAGGTAAAATCATAAATGTAAATAAAGCCGCAGAACAGATGTTTAACTATATTACCGGTTTGGATAAAATCACCTCAATACTAGAATTGATTTCTCAAGAAGAGTATCAAAAAATAATGCAGGAAATTAGAGCGGAGATTACTCCTGGTGCTACCGTTAGCTATGAACTTGAATTACAGACTAAAGATAAGGTTTTAGTTTACCTGGAAGTAAACCTTAGACAAATATATAAAAACAATCTGGTATATGCTATTCATTGTGTAGCACGAGATATCAGTAAACGAAAGAATATGGAAAGAGCACTGCGGGAATCAGAACAAAAGTTCAATAAGGTCTTTTATTTGGGACCTGATCCCATAGTTATCACAGAAAATATACAAGGATATATGGTCGAAGTAAATGATGCCTGGGTTGAATATTCAGGTTATACCAGAGAAGAAGCATTAGGTCATAATTGTGTGGAGTTAGGATTAATGGACATTGAAAGTCTTGATTTAATGGCAAATATGATACTTGCTCAAGGGTATATGCGTAATTTTGAAATTGTTTCTAAAATGAAGTCCGGTGAATTGAAGACCTCTATATTTTCAGCAGAGCTTATTGAAATTGATGGAGAAAAATATGTAATCGTTATATCAAAAGACATTTCTGACCGCAAAAGAATTGAAGCTGCTTTACTAGAAAGCGAGTCTAATTTTCGCACCTTAGCTAATACAGCTCCGGTATTAATATCTGTGGTTGATAGCAATCACAGATTTCTATATGCAAATACTACTTATCTTCAAGCTTGTAGTCTTAGTTATGAGCAATGTATGAAATCTAAAGGGTTGGATTTCATACATCCAGATTACCGAGATATGGTAATCAAGTGCTCGGCGGAATTGCTTTTAGCTGACATAAAAGGGCCAGACCGTATTCAGTTTAAAATGATTGGCAATAATAACGAAGATTTTTGGGTTGACAGATCGGCTAGTATAATTCAGTTTAATGGGCAACAAGCCATTTTATCGATTGCATTAGACATTACAGAAAGTAGAATAGCAGAAGACAATATTAAATATTTGAGCTTTCACGACAAACTAACCGGCTTATTTAATCGTGCTTTTTTTGAAGAAGAACTAAAACGCCTTGATAATGAGCGCCATATACCACTAAGTATTATTATGGGGGATGTTAACGGTTTAAAAATAATAAACGACGCTTTCGGACACTATGAAGGGGATAAGCTTTTAGTTTCTGCAGCCAAAATATTAACTGATTTATGCCGCCAGGATGATATTGTAGCTCGTTGGGGTGGAGATGAGTTTATCATTCTTTTACCCAGCTGTGATTATGAGGCTGCTTCTAAAATTTTTGAACGAATTAATAAAGGCAACCTGAATATTAATGAAGCATCAATACAAGCAAGTATTTCACTGGGTATGGCCAGTAAAACTTCTGCCAATATGGACGTAAAAAACGTAATAAAAGAAGCAGAGGATAACATGTATCGTAATAAGCTAATGGAAAGCAGAAGCGCCCGTAGTTCTTTTATAACGTCTCTGGAGAAAACTCTCTGGACCAGAAGCCACGAAACAGAAGAACATTGCCAGCGAATGCTTAAGATGGCACAGAAAATTGGAAAGATAATTAATCTGAATGGTATTGAAATGAATAACTTAAAACTGATTACTAGATTGCATGATATAGGCAAGATAGCTATCCCTAACAGTATTCTTAATAAACCTGGTGAACTATCTGCAGAAGAATGGGAATTAATTAAAAAGCATCCCGAGATTGGCTATCGTATTGCCTTAAGTTCACCTGAATTAGCACCTATAGCTGAAACTATACTATATCACCATGAGCACTGGGATGGTACGGGTTATCCTTTTGGGCTTAAGGGTGAAAATATACCGCTTATATCTCGCATAATTGCATTAGCAGATGCCTATGATGTTATGATCAATGGACGAACTTATAAAAGAGCGTTAGATAAAACAGAGGTTTGGGTGGAAATAGAAAGGTGTTCTGGTACACAATTTGATCCCAGTTTAGTTAAAAAGATTAAAGATATATTATGAAGAACTAAAATTCTAACTTCTCATGTTCTGCCACTATCTACAATGCTCAGAAATGCAAAAAAAGCCGCGGGAAAATTCCCACGGCCCAATATTACTTGTTTGGTGTCGGAGATCCTACTTGTATTGTTTGCACTGATTTGAATTCCTATTTTTCCAATACATATCTGATCAAATCGGAGAACCTACTCTGATGGAACCGAACCCCAGCATACACAGGACGGTTCTATACCAGAGTTCTCTTCCCAGACAACAGCACCTTGTTATTCTTATTATTGTTAGCCTTCAATTGATTTAATCATTTCCAATAGTTATTGTGGGTGTGTCACTAGGCAATTCCTTCTGATTAAGTTCTGATTGTATTTTATTGGAAGTTATATCCCTCATTTCCTTCTTATCAAGAAAACCTTTTTCATTTGTCTTTATATCTGCCTTAGTATCAAACGATCTAGAAGCTACAATACCCGATAAAAAACAACACATTATCAGCAAAAGCACCATCACAGCCAAAGATATGTGTTTTATCATTTCTTCACCTCTCTATAGTTTCCCTTGTTTATGTTTATTTACATTTATTGTTATTTACACTTATCATTTACAAACAATTATTCGCAAGACTAAATGTTGAAAAGCTGGATAATTTCCCATATAGCTAATATAATTATACCACGAAGAAACCTTTTTAGTTAATGTAACTCAAACTTCGCAGCATAAATCAGGCATCAAAGCAAGGATATATGTGGGTTGAGCAGCAATCCAATCATAACTCGACATAAAATGGCTTGGGAAAATTCTTTTGACAAGTTTCCAAGCATATTAGTGAAGAAAAACATTAATTGCCTTATAGCAGTTTCATAGTCATATCCTGTATTTCATCGCAGAGCATATAAAAAAGATATCTTCTGCCCTTGAACTCTGAACCTAGATTCAAAATTAGATTTGAAGCTTTTTAAGAATACTTCAATGCTCCATCTTATGCCTTAGATACGGACAATTTCGGTATTTTCAAGCTCAATATGCCACTAGCCCCGAACGTAGAAAGCTCATTAGAACCTTTGTTAGACGTTTAGAGATGGACCCAGAAAAAGAAGAAATCAGGGTAACTTTCTACCCTGATAACATAGTGCATAGAATTGGTGTCGGAGAGGGGACTTGAACCCCTACGCCTCTCAGCATACGCCCCTCAAACGTACGTGTCTGCCGGTTCCACCACTCCGACCCATTATGTCTGCAGATAAAGGAGGGCATCACTGGGAAGCTCCCTTTTCCCGACCATGCACATTATACAACAGGAAGGTACCTCTGTCAATTGTCTGCTTCTTCCTGGTGGCCTGTGCGGTGACTACGTTAAAAGCTTTTGTGGCGGTGCTTAAGGCGATTAATGTGGTACAGCTCAGCTTAAACCTAACTCATACCAATCAATCATCTCCATGCTGTTTATCTTCAAATCCCGAACCTCTTTCCCTATTAATACTGTTGCTTTTTTCTGGAACAACCATAAGCAGGGGGCATCATCAACGATGATCTCCTCAGCTCGCTTTAGGAGCTTTAGCCTAGCCTTTTCATCACTATATTCAGCGCGGGAAGAATCCAACAATTGATCCACCTGCGGATTACGATAGCTGGTCAGGTTACTACTCCCGGCCGCAGAACTGCGAAATAAGGTATAGAGGAAATTATCAGCATCTGGGTAGTCTGCCTGCCATCCCAGTCGAAAGAAACTGAGTTGCATATTGCTAAGCTGCTTGGTGTAATAATCCCAATCATTATCCTGGATTTGCACTGTAACTCCTAGTAAAGCTAACTGCCGGGCAATCTCCTGAGCGATTTGGCTATGTCCTGGATCTTGGTTGTAGGTCAGGGTCAATGGTTTCAGCCCCTTTCCCTGTGGAAAGCCAGCCTCGGACAGCAGCTCGGCAGCTTTTTCGGGATCGTAAACATAGCCACGCATCTGTGGATTATAAGCCGCGGAGTCCATAGGTATTACTCCTTTAGCCGGCAAATAGGCATCGCCCAGGATGTTCTTTATAATGGATTCCCGGTCAATCGCATAGTTCAACGCTCGCCGCAAAAGATAGTTGTTGGCGTAGGGCTCGCGATTCAAATTAAACCCTAACCAATAAACCTCCATAACTGGTTTGCTAATGAATAGTTCTTTGTATTCCGGATTAGTTCCAATAGCCGGCAGTTCCTGGAGGGGGAAAACGTCCAGATAATCAACTTTGCCTTCTCTATATGCGGCCAGAGCTAAGTTTTCGTCTTTATAACGTATAACGTTTACCGCAGAAAGATGAGGTTTACCGCGATGGTATTCTTCGTTTCTAAGCAGGAGCAAGCCTTCCGGTTTGTTTTCTTTTAATATAAATGGACCAGTACCACAAGCCGGTGCATCTTTTGGACTGTCCATTACCCAGAAAACGGGACTGGTAAGAGTATAGATGAAGGCGGCATCTGGTCTGGTTAGCCCTATCTTCAGAGTATGGCTATCAATGGCTTGGATACCAGCTATGTCCGTGCTCTTTCCTTGTATTCGCTCGATTGCCCCTATGATGGGTAGAAACATACTGGTATTAGACCATTCATCGTTCCGGGACAGGTTTTTCTCCCAGGAGGCTTTCACGTCAACAGCAGTCAATTCCTTTCCGTTGCTAAACTTAATCCCCTTGTTTATATGGATATTTACTGTTTTGCCATCATCAGCATAACTCCAGTTTTTGGCAAGCATTGGTTTTAGCTCATGGCTTTTATCATCATAAGAAAACAAGCCTTCATAAATAGCACTAGCGATCAATTGCTGGGCGTGGTTTTGAATCTGGGCTGGCTCAAGTGTGTCCACGGGGTCTACAACTGCCATTTGTAGAGGCCGGCCGCTCATGTTAGATGCAAATATAGCCTTTTGCAGATATAAAGCAACCCCTAGTAAAAGCAAAATTCCACCCATCAGGCTTACTAGGAACATTAAGCGCGACCGCATGGGAGAGCCAAAGCTACTCCCGAGATAACGGTAACCTCTTTTCCTGGAATTAATCCGCAATGCCAGCACCTCCTCTATTGAGCTTATCCTTGGCTATTATATGCGGCAGGCTGTCCCGGTATTCTTTTTTACTGACTCTGGGGTTACGAGATCAACGCACAAAAAAATAACCGGTTTCCCGGTTACTTTTATAAATTATTCCCTTGGGGCTCTTCTCACTCACATTACTTGGTCATAAATGGCTTTGTATGCTTCGTAGTTTTTTAGTACGTTTTTTACATATTGCTTAGTTTCCGGAAAGGGTATTCCCTCCATATTCCCAGGATTGCCATCCCATTTGGCTTCCTGAACCCATTGTTTTACCTTGCCGCTTCCAGCATTGTATGCGGCAACCTCCAAAGGAAGGCTTCCTTTAAATTCAGTGTTAAGATTCTTAATATACCAGCAGCCAAAACGAATATTAACTTCCGGCTTATGCAGATCATCTGTTTTAAAACCTTCTACCTTCATCTGTTCCGCGATCCACTGAGCGGTATCCGGCATGATCTGCATAAGACCCTTGGCACCTACCGGAGATTCTGCTGCCGTCTGATATTTACTTTCAGCGCGGATGATGGCGAAAACTAAGTACGGATCCACATTATATTCTTGAGCAGTGGCAAATACTATATCGCGGTGGGGCAAAGGATAAAAAACCGTAATCCATTTAGGAAAAGAAATAACTACCACCAGAAATACGAGTATGGTTGCCCACATTAGCAGGGAAAATTTGCTTTTCGTCACTTGTGTCAAAAGAAGACCTCCATAGGTTCACTTAACTTATTGCTTGTTACATAATACATAACTTTACTAAAAAATATCTTTGAAATATATGGTTACAGTTCGAATTGTTTCCTCAAGGTTCTTGCTATTATCAATTACCACGTCAGCCAGTTTAGCCTTTTCATCCAGCGGCATCTGAGAATTTATCCGCTTCAAAGCCTCTTGCCGGGTAAATCCGTTACGTTCCATTAACCTCTTAATCTGGGTTTCACGGTCTACCCACACTACCCACACCTGATCACACAATTGATCCATATGAGCTTCGTACAGCAGAGGAACGTCCATAATCACTACCGCTTCAGGCTGGCTAGCTTCTATTTGCTGGATTTGACTTTTGAAGCTCCCAAATACTAGCGGATGGGTTATTCGGTTAAGTACTTGTAGCTGGCCATCATCATTAAAAACCATGGCACTTAGTTTCAAACGGTTTATGGTCATATCAGGATTCAATATCTCTCTCCCGAAAGCTTGTACGATGTCCTCCCAAGCCGCCTGATGTGGTTCCATGAGGTGATGAGCAGTCTCATCCCCATCAATAATCAAGGCGCCCAGATTTGCCAGGGTCTTAGCAACCGTGCTCTTACCGCTGGCGATTCCGCCGGTCAATCCGATAACCATCATTTAATCCATCACCACTTTTAAATAAACTCTGATACGCCTAGAGCTAGCAGAATTAAACCAGTTAGAACCGAGGAAAGATACTGCCAGCGTTCATTTTTCACTCTCCGCCCCAGCACTAGCCCGCTGCTGACTAATATAAATTTTAGCATACCCACGCTGAGAGCTGTAAATAAAATATTATATCCTGCCATAGCTATACCTATCCCCGCCCCGAAGGCATCCATTGCCAGAGCCAACCCTAAGAAAAATGCTTCCTTCATACCAATTTCGCCCGACCTGTCAAAATCAGCACTGGATGGTTCCTTAAGTATTTGTATTATTATCCCCAGGGGTTTTACCTTGATGGACAGCAATGGATCTGCTTCATTTCCTTCCATGCCACCTAGCTTCTGCCGGAAGGACTGTACCAGAAAGAAAAGACCGATAAACATTATGGTAATCGCTCCCAAGCGGGAGGCCAATACCGGGTTGAGAAAGCAGGTCAAACCCTTACCCAAAAGCATAGCTACGGTCACAGCAGTCGCTGAGGCCACACATATAACCAACAGAGACGTAAAAGGCATTCTAATTTTCCTAACCCCGTAGGCTATCCCTACCATAAACCCATCAGAACTAACCGCCAATGCAAACAACAATACCGCTAGCAACTCCAAAACAGCCACTCCCAATCATATATTAGATATATAGCTACTATATGAATGTGAATAAAAAGGTGTGCAGTTGATAGAAGTATTGGCAATTCAAGTTATTTCTGGCAGCGTTCGCAGAAGTGGCTGCTTCTGCCGCCTATCTTCTCTTTTTTAATTATACCGCCACATACAGTACAGGCTTGCTTGTCTTTTCCATATACCTGCAGAGAGTTTTGGAAATTCCCGCTCCGGTTGAAACCATCCCGGAAATCTCGAAAGGTCGTACCTCGCTCCTGAATGCTTTTCTTTAAGACCTTTACGATGGCCCGATGCAGTCGCTTGATCTCAGCAGCTGTTAGGGAACCCGCCGGTCGATCGCCTCTGATGCCAGCAGCAAAAAGTGATTCATCCGCATAAATATTACCGATACCTGATATGAGTTGCTGGTTGAGCAAGAGGGTTTTTATGGCTACTTTACGATTTTCGGCTATTTTCGCAAGGTAGCCCGTAGTGAACTTCCCTGAAAGCGGTTCTACGCCCATAAGTGCAAAAAGCCTTTCCGTATCACGGCACAACCATATTCCTCCGAAACGGCGAGCATCCTGGTAAAGCAGTTTGCGGCCATTGTCCAAGTAGACTATAAAATGAACATGAGGCGCTGAAATCTCTTCAGCTTCAGGCTGCATATAAAAGCGTCCGCTCATCCCCAGGTGAACTACCAGATAAAGCCCGTTACCTAGTAAAAAAGCCAGATATTTACCCCTTCTCCTAATCTCAGTTATAGGCTGGCCGTACAGCTCGTCTGGCGGGAAGTCTTCCCGTCTCATAATATCGTCCCGCTTAACATCTATGCTGGTTATGGAGGCTCCAATATTTATAGCCAGTGAAGTCCTAATTGTCTCTATCTCCGGTAGTTCCGGCATTTAAAACACCTCGTCTACAGTTTCTATTCCCAGTTTTGCATGTCATACCAGTTGGGTCCCGCCTTCATGGAAACAATCAAGGGCACTTTCAAGGTATAGGCACTTTCCATGCAGTTTTTCACCAAATAGGCCACTTCTTCCAATTCATCCTTGCGTACTTCGAGTACCAGATCGTCATGCACCTGCAACAACAGGCGGGATTTTAGCTGACGCGCCTTGAGTTCCGCGGCGACCTTGAGCATGGCCAGCTTGATTATATCTGCCGAAGTACCCTGAATGGGTGTATTAAGAGCCATACGCCTGGCAAATGATTGTACCATCTTATTCTTGGCACGCAAATCAGGTAAATACCTACGTCTTTTTAAAATGGTTTCCACATAGCCCTTTTCTATACCAAACTGAACTACATCCTCCATGTATTGCTTCACACCCGGATAGGAATCCAGGTATTCCTGAATATAGCGGCCGGCCTCTTTGCGGCTTACACCCGTACCCCGGGCCAGACCAAAATCACTAATCCCGTATATAATTCCAAAATTAACTGCTTTGGCTCTGCGGCGCAATTCGTTGTCCACTTTTTCCAGAGGAACATCAAATATCTCCGATGCAGTGCGGGTATGAATATCAATCCCCTTTTTAAAGGTATCAATCAGGATCTCATCTCCGCTGATGTGGGCCAAAGACCGCAAATCAATCTGTGAGTAATCGGCAGAGAAGATAAGCCACTCTTTATCCGCAGCCACAAATGCCTTTCTAATTCTCCGCCCTTCCTCCATCCTAATTGGAATATTCTGCAGATTCGGCTCCACACTGGAAAGCCGACCGGTAGCAGTTATAGCTTGTTTGAAGATCGTATGCACCCGACCAGTATCAGGCTGAATCAAGTTCTGCAGGGCATCAGCATAAGTTGATTTCAGCTTACTCAATTGGCGGTGTTCCATAATATAGGCAATAATCTCATGTTCTCCGTACAGTCCTTCCAGAACTTCCTGCCCTGTGGAGTATCCACTTTTGGTCTTCTTAGCCGTCTTAAGACCCAGATCTTCAAAAAGTACCTTCCCCAGTTGTTTGGGTGAATTGATGTTGAAGCTGCTCCCGGCCAGTTCTTGGATTTTAATCTCTGCCCTGGCAATGCGCTCTCCTAACTCTCCGGCGATAGACAGCAGGATTTTTTTATCCACCTTGACCCCGCAGAACTCCATCATCCCCAGGATATCCGACAGCGGTAACTCGATATCATCCAGCAGGCTTTTTAATTCCGGAGCACCTTGAGCCTCTAACAGGGTATACACTGTCCTTATCTGCGACACCAGATAAGCTGTGCTGCTGCTTGAAGTGTCCACCTGTAAATGGTGCCCCACGGTAGCCCTGAGCTCCTCACTCTGAAACGATGGATCCAACACATATGTAAATAGCAGTGTATCTCCCTTTATGCCCCTCAGTTGGATGCCATGCCGCAGCAGAACTACCTGAGCAAACTTGGCGTTATGCAGGTATTTGGGGATGGCCTCGTCCTCCAACAGGGGCTTAAGCCAGTCCAGTTTAAACCCGCCCTTTTCGCTCATATCCAGATAAAATACTTCCTTCCGGTAGGCTAAATATATTTTCTGGATTTTCCCCCACATGGGATGGCGGTAATCTGTCTCTATATTAATAGTTACACCCTCCACTGCTTCAAAACTCCGCAACACGATCTTCAGCTCTTCTTCGCTGTTTAGTTCCCTGGCATCAGGACCAACCTCGATTGGATTCAGAACCAGAGCGAGATCGGAAGTAGGACGGGACTCCTGTAAAGCGTTTAGAAAATTATTAAACTGGAGTCGCTGGTAAAGGGGCCTAAGTTCAGCCGGATTCGCTTCCTGGACTTGGTAGTCATCCATCTGGCCTTCGAGATTCATATCCCTAACAATCGTCGCCAGTTCACGGCTCATAAAGGCCTGTGTTTTGTGCTCTGCCAGATTCTCCACCAGCTTTTTTCCTTTTATCTTATCCAGGTTTTCATAGAGCTTCTCCAGATTCCCATATTCCTTAATTAACTTAATTGCGGTTTTGGGCCCTATCCCAGGTACACCGGGAATATTATCTGAACTATCCCCCATAAGAGCCTTAATCTCAATCATTTGAGCGGGCTTAACTTCCCATTTTTCCAGTACCTTGGCCGGGTCATAAACTTCTATCTCGCTGATACCCTTCTTAGTCATATAAACCCGGGTATGCTCTGATACCAGCTGCAGCGAATCGCCGTCTCCTGTAACAATAATACTTTCCATCCCTGCCGCTTCGGCATTCAGGCTAAGGGTACCAATAATGTCATCCGCTTCATAACCCTGCATCTCTATATAGTTGATGTTAAGCGCCGCAAGAACTTCGCGTATAATTTGGAATTGCCCGCTAAGTTCATCCGGAGTAGCCGACCGATTTGCCTTATAGTCACTGTAGGTATCATTGCGAAACGTTTTCCTGTCCTTGTCAAAAGCCACCACAATATGAGTCGGCTGCAACTCTCTAGTGGCACGGTTCAGCATGGTTAGAAAACCATATACACCATTTGTATATATACCCTCTCTGGTTTGCAGGAGAGGCAGCGCATAGAAAGCCCTATATAGCAGGCTATTCCCATCTATTAGCATGATTTTTTTATCGAACATCAGTAAATCCCCCCTTATATAAGCTCGTTGGTAAAATTCAGCAGGCAGGGTCTAATTCCCTGCCCCGTTTTATTATAGCGTGTTTTCCCCTTTTTATAAAACCTCCGCATATTATGAAAGCCCCTGCAACTTCCCTTTAAAATACTTTTGCTTTCATAAAGAGCATGAGATGAAGTATTGACAACTATGATCCATCCCAGTATAATAATGTTTGCGTCACCTATGGTGACCTTAGTATCCTGAGCCAGAGTGTCGGAATTGGCAGACGAGCGCGACTCAAAATCGTGTGCCGCGAGGCGTGTGGGTTCGAGTCCCACCTCTGGCACCACTAGAAATGTAGGGCTTTTAAAGCCCTTTATTTTTTTGCCTATTTATAGTTTTAGGGTTTAGTGTTGCATATCTTTATTTTTCCGCTGTAAATCACCCTCGGACATCCCCTTTTTTATTCAGAATACTTCGGAAGGAAGTTGCTGTCAGTCCTTGTTTATATCTACTCGACATAACAAAAGCCGCTCCCAAAGGAACGGCTTGGTTCTCAAGTTCTATCTTTCCAAAGAATTTCCAGCTTTAATCTGTGCCAATCCTTTCTCTGTAAAGACTCCCTTTATTGTAATAGTAGTATCAGTTGCATTTAATTGTTTTAGTTCTATAAATCCATCTTCCACTAGTTGTTTTGCCTGTTCCGCTCGTTGCCGTGGTGAGTAGTTATCAGATAACACGTCAACTAAGTTAAAGGCGTCACCTCCGCAACTACGTTTTACTAAGTCTAAAAACATCCCATAATTACGCTTGCGCAAACTTTCACTCCCCCTTCACCTTCATTTATTCGGCGCAAGGAAGTATCTTCCTGCCTTGTTATAAATATTTAGTAGCAATTAAGCCCTGGTTAGTCCAAACAGGATCTTTGCCCTCTGCAATTTGATATCCGTTTTTCATATAGAAATGTAGCAGCCTTTCTTTATGGCTCCCTAAATCTATAGGGGATAACCATGCAATAATCCTTTTAATATTGCTTTCCCTGGAAATTTCATCAATGTACATTAGCAACTGAGTACCTATACCTTGATTTAAAATCTTGTGATGAATGTCATCAATATGTATCCACTGTTCTTTATCCCTTAAGACTGTATAGCTTAGACATCCATCAAAACCCTTAGTCGTTAACAAGTAAATAAAGCCTCCGAATAATTGTCCTTCTTCCAATGAAGGGCAATGTACTAAATATATCGGTGCCCCATTTTTCGTTTTAGTTGTCTTCTTAGTTTGACAGTCCTCATTTCGTTCCTTTTTATATGCTTCAAGAAGTTCCTCCAACTGTTTAAGTCTCTTATTAAATAAATATTTTTGTAAAAAGCTCATAATTCCCTCATTCAATTAGTGATAAAGATACTTTCGACAAATTGGAGTGTTTTCCTGCAAACAAGACTCCGGTCTCCCAAGACGTATTTATCCCATCTTCTGCCATGCTTAAATTTTTAGTATTGTCTAACTTCCCAGGCTACGATCTTATCAAATACCAAATAGTACTTAATACTTTTAAAGAGTCCGGTATCTGGGCTCTTTATCATATATGCATTTCCTACCCTGGAAGGATCATTATACCAACTTATGAATTCCTCAATTTGTGCCATGCTTATACTTAATACCTTATCTGGAGCATTCTCAAATGTTACTATCAGGGTTCCGTTGCCAGTATTTGACGCTGCCTTCGGAGTTGCAGATACTTCGGTCGAGTTAACACTCTCATCACTAGAGGAAACAGCACTAACTACATAGAAATATTTCTTATCATTTGTTAAGCGAGTATCTTTATAGCTGGTGTCTTTTATGTTCGCTTCAATTTCATTATATGGCCCACCAGCGGTTGCAGCGCGTTTTATTTTATAACTTGTTGCATCAGTTACAGCTATCCAAGATAAAGTCACTTGGGCATCACCAGACGTTGCTGCCAAGTTGGTTGGTGCTTGAGTTTTTTGCTGAGATCCATCATATGGCTGATACCCAGTTGGAACAGAATACACAAACGGTGTTGCACCGAAATTAGCAGTATAGCTAGCACTTGAATTTGTATTATTGTCGCCCAAAATAGGCCTTACTTCTCCGGCTACACTTGATTTTGTTGCAACAAGGGTATTATTTTTGCTAATTTGCAATATTTTGGAGTCCATATCGAGACTGAAACCATAAATATCTCCAGTATTTTGGGGGTAAAATCTGGCAAGGAATCCCTGATTATTAAAGTTAGGATAAATATCAGTGGAGATCGACTGTAATGGGTGTGCTACACCTAAATTTACAGCAGCATCTGAATTAGCAGAATCTACTTTTATCTCCCAATACCATTTTCCTTGAGTTTTGCCTTCTGAAGCTCTTACATTACTTCCATTACTATTATTATAAACTGCGGTTAGATTGCCATTTGATAAAACAATAGCTGCTCCTTTATCGTTTGGATTCCACGTCACATCTTCTGCGCTGGCACTCCCCACCTCTAATGCCAAAATAAGGACTAGGAACGTCAATGTAAATAACAAAATTTTCTTCTTTTTCATAAAGACAACTCCTTCTGACATTTTTTTAAATTATACAGGAACCTAGCTGTTATTTGTTATTCAACCTAAATTTTCTCAGGATAATAGATCCACTGAGGAGTGAATGCTTCGATCCTTGAAGTAATGATCTGGCACTATCCTGGATATCCAATTGACATTAAAGTAATATGACGAAGAAGCTTTATCCTGGCCAGGGATCGGTTATAATGTTGGTTTTATTTGGTTATTGCTTTTTCAATCTTTTATACTATAATGAAATTACGGTGGCGGAGAAATAATAGTACCCACAGTTCTAGTATCATAGGATTACAGGTTTATTGGTTTCCTAGTCCATCAAAGATCAGTCAAAGAGTAGTAAATCTCGTAAGCATTTAGTTTAGATCAGTTAAATTTAAATCTGGTTTAGGTTCGTCTAATAAATGTCAGTATAGTAATCAGGCGGTTCGTTTCAGGTTAAAGGAGAGGTTATCAGTCTTTTGATCAGAGATTCTAAGTCTTTCTCCGCCACCTTATATAAACATAAAAAATGTCCTCTTAAGTTTAGAACTAATAGAGGACATTTTTCTTTGCTCATTGTTTGTTTTTATTAGATATCAAAGTCTTTACTTATTCTCCTATGTGGAATAATATTTACCCTCGGTCTGACCATTTGACCATTAAGTGGCCTGATGGCCTTTTGAGGTAGTCCCCAATAAAGCTTCAGATCCCCCCACCCCTAATCAAAGGGAAAATCCTTGACCTGTTAAAATACCTTAAAAGCTCATAATTATATTCGCTAAACATGGAAATAGCGGCCACAATCGAAGCTTGAAAGCATCTGACGAGCTATTAATCCTTACTTATTTTGTTAAGCATATTACACAAGTAGTTAATCATTTATTGGGATAACTGATTTACTTCCTAAGCATTTTACATTACTATTTATGCATTATCTAGATAAGGGGGACATCAAATGATAAAGGTCAATTTATCAAAATTTATGGGAATTAATAAAATGACCATACAGGAAGTTCATGAACGTACCGGATTAAATAGAAACACAATCTCCAACTTATACCATGAAAATGTAACTAGAATTGATTTTTATACAATAGATAAACTCTGTAAACTGTTTGCTTGCCAGGCAGGGCCGGAAAGCTTACTAGAATATATACCGGATGAACCAGTATAACCAACAAATGTCTCCCCTGAAGAAACAGTTAGAACGTTCACCTGTCAAAAAATCGTATTCAGGATGGCGAAACCGAATTCCAAAGCAATGAGCACTATTATAATCCACTCCAGGTAGTAGGAGTGCTGGATATTGACTTCGCTGCTAAGCAAGGTATAGTTCTGCTGTATTACCTCCAGCTTTCGGTTTAGACTTGCTGTCCATTGATCACTGCGCAGAACTTTTAATGTGGTCTGATAGACCCTAGCGTAATAAATATCTTCGGTTATTTTTATCAGGTTTTCGATTTTTTCTCTTACTTCGGTTATATCGGCAATTAGCTGCATACGGGTGCCAATTATTTGCCGATAATGACGCATTTTGCGATAGCGGGACTTGGTCTCGGCCAGTTCTATATCGTCGTACATTTTATCCATTTGCTTGTTAAGCACGTTGTCATAGTAACGCAACTCTAGCAACTGTACATTTGCAAACTCTATTAAGTCCCGTAAATCACTTGGGTCCTCTAATTCACAGATTAGAGCAGTATCCCAGGTAATGATTGCAAAGTCCCCTTGACTGTAGCTCAGCCGGTTTTTTAAAACCTGTTCCCTCATCTGTTCACTAAAATCTATTCTCTCGCCCATCAGCAGGGGTACCGGATCTGGAAGCTGATCGGGGTGAGTGATTCGATAAATAGTGTAATCTTCATAGAAGTGAGGGTCTATCTCAAGACTGTCTAGACCTGGCTCCAACAGTTTCTGCAGGTATTTCAGGGTTTGGTCATATATTCCATCAAGTCCTCTCTGCCCAGAAAATCGAAGCCCTATTTCTTCGAGATCATTATTGTCTGAACTCCTTTGTTCATAACTAAGACATATGCTAATAGCTCCAATGTCAAAGATTTTTGCCTGGGCAGTGAAAATAACTGCATCCGGTTTTTCGTCTAAAGTAAAGCTCCCTAATTTAACGAGTAAGGGCGGGGCTTCTATCTGTATTGACTTGGTCTTGACGCGAGAAAATCGTGCCCTTGATGGCATATGCTCGTGAGGGAGCTGTCTTTCTAGAAGGTCAAGATTGAATTCACGACCAGTCTCATATATACGATATATATAGATAAAAAACATAGCTTTCTTTGCTCCTTTAAAGCTTTATATTCATCTGGATTTCTGCTAATTGCCTTAATTGTAGCAGGTGAATCCTTGCATCGCAAATTTGCTAGTATTTGTAGTTTAAAATACTTCCCTTTAGTATAAGCTAAGAGAAAAAAGGAGGTACAACTATGCGGATTAGTGATTCCAATAAACTGGTGGGCAATATTATGAGAATTAAGCCGGGTCAAGAAATGACAGAAATAATTGTAGATGTTGGAGACCAACCTGTAACCGCAACAATTACGGCAGGTGCAGCTCATGACATGCATTTGAAAGAGGGCGATGAGGTTTTTGCTATGTTTAATTCCACCTCGGTAACTCTCATTAAAGATACCAAAGAACCTCGCCGAGATTATGGCTTTTAGCTAATAATGTTGAAACTTTTCCTAAAATGTTTTAAAATTACTTGTATCTAGGTTGAGGGAGGCAAGGGGATTGAAAAAGGAATATTACTGGTTTTTTGTTCTTATTCTTGCCGCAGCCGTAGTTGCCGGTTCTACTCTAGGGATTATAATGAATTATAAATACATCTCCGAGCAAATACTCAGGGAACGTTCCAATCAGGAGGCACTGGAAGCGACTGCACAGGATAAACCTTCCAGCAGCCAGTTAGAGGTTAAGATTCCATCTAAGGATATACCACCAGATGTACCACAAAAAACCACAAATACCACGACCTCTGTAACCACTCAGTCTAGCACTGCCGTTTCGTCCGCCCCGGCCCCCGCAAACGGGAATGGGAATAAACTGCTAGTTTTATCACAGGCGGAAAAAAGAGATATTGAAATGATGTTAAGCACAGTGGGAATATCAGCCGATCAGGAGTACACCCAACGCATACGTGAATTTCAAGAAAAGAGTACTCTCACGATTACAGGCATCATGGATTCCCAGACCCTGGGAGCTCTTATTAAAAAGACCACAATAAACCATGCCAGCAGGCATTTGGGACGTTAAAATCTTATATTAAAAGAATTTATAATAAACGTAATTATAAAGGGGGTCTCACCAGTGGTGAGACCCCCTTTGGTTTTTCATTTTTTATCGGCTTAGTATACGAAGAAGCCTTCGCCGTTCTTGCGTCCAAGTTTGCCCGCACGTACCATTTTGACCAGTAAGGGGCATGGACGATATTTAGGATCACCAAACTCTTTATAT
>PHAA01000071.1:1630-4255 GCA_002840245.1 Firmicutes bacterium HGW-Firmicutes-15 | reverse complement strand
GATAAGCCTGTTATCCCCGGGGTAGCTTTTATCCGATGAGCGACGGCCCTTCCACTCGGTACCGCCGGATCACTAAGCCCGACTTTCGTCCCTGCTCGAGATGTCTCTCTCGCAGTCAAGCTCCCTTATGCCTTTACACTCTTCGCGCGATTTCCATCCGCGCTGAGGGAACCTTTGGGCGCCTCTGTTACTCTTTCGGAGGCGACCGCCCCAGTCAAACTGCCCGCCAGACACTGTCCCTGATCCGGATAACGGATCTAGGTTAGAACTCCAGTAGTTCAAGAGTGGTATCCCACCGGTGACTCCAGCAAGCCTTGCGACCTACCTTCGCTGTCTCCCACCTATCCTGTACATGAACTACCAAAATCCAATATCAAGCTGCAGTAAAGCTCCACGGGGTCTTTCTGTCCTATCGCAGGTAACCGGCATCTTCACCGGTATTACAATTTCACCGAGCCCCTCGTCGAGACAGCGCCCAGATCGTTACGCCTTTCGTGCGGGTCTGAACTTACCAGACAAGGAATTTCGCTACCTTAGGACCGTTATAGTTACGCCAGCACCGGGCAGGCGTCAGCCTCTATACATCATCTTTCGATTTAGCAGAGACCTGTGTTTTTGGTAAACAGTCGCCTGGGCCTGATCACTGCGGCTCTCTCACGCTCATATTAGTTAATAATAATCACGTTAATAGAGCACCCCTTCTCCCGAAGTTACGGGGTCATTTTGCCGAGTTCCTTAACGAGGGTTCTCTCGCGCGCCTTAGGATTCTCTCCTCACCTACCTGTGTCGGTTTGCGGTACGGGCACCTTTATCCTTGCTAGAGGCTTTTCTTGGCAGTTTGGAGTCAATGACTTCGGTACTTGATTCCCTCCCCATCACACCTCAAGGTTATGCAGAGCGGATTTGCCTACTCTACCCCCTACGTGCTTGGACGCACTCTTCCATTCGTGCGCTTCACCTATCCTCCTGCGTCACCCCATTGCTCATAACGGCTAATTGGTGGCACTGGAATTTCAACCAGTTGTCCATCCCCTACGCCTTTTGGCCTCGGGTTAGGTCCCGGCTTACCCTGGGCGGACGAGCCTTCCCCAGGAAACCTCAGGTTTACGGCGGGCGGGATTCTCACCCGCCTTCTCGCTTACTTATGCCAGCATTCTCACTTCTTAACAGTCCACCGCTCCTTACGGTACGGCTTCTACCCGTTAAGAACGCTCCCCTACCAATGTATTTAATACATTCCGCAGCTTCGGTACTATGCTTAGCCCCGTTGAATCTTCGGCGCAGGGCCACTTGACCAGTGAGCTATTACGCACTCTTTAAATGGTGGCTGCTTCTAAGCCAACATCCTGGCTGTCTGTGCGACCCTACATCCTTTCCCACTTAGCATAGATTTTGGGACCTTAGCTGGCGGTCTGGGCTGTTTCCCTCTCGACAATGGACCTTATTACCCACTGTCTGACTGCTATACTTAACCCTTATGGTATTCGGAGTTTGGGAAGGTTCGGTAACCGGGTAAGGCCCCTAGCCAAACCAGTGCTCTACCCCCATAAGGTACTGTATAACGCTAGCCCTAAAGCTATTTCGGGGAGAACCAGCTATCTCTGAGTTCGATTGGCATTTCACCCCTATCCACAACTCATCCAAGCACTTTTCAACGTACCCTGGTTCGGGCCTCCACGATGTGTTACCATCGCTTCACCCTGGTCATGGATAGATCACTCAGTTTCGGGTCTACAGCAACAAACTTATCGCCCTATTCAGACTCGCTTTCGCTTCGGCTCCGCTCTTGTTTAAGCTTAACCTTGCTTGCTACCATAACTCGCTGGCCCATTCTACAAAAGGTACGCAGTCACACGTTTTAATCGTGCTCCTACTGTTTGTAAGCATACGGTTTCAGGTTCTTTTTCACTCCCCTCCCGGGGTTCTTTTCACCTTTCCCTCACGGTACTATTCGCTATCGGTTACCAGGTAGTATTTAGCCTTGGAAGGTGGTCCTCCCTGCTTCCCACCGGGTTCCACGTGTCCGGCGGTACTCGGGGTTAGTACTTAGAGCCAGCTGCTTTTCGGCTACGAGGCTTTCACTCTCTGTGACTGATCTTTCCAGATCCATTCGCCTAAACAACTGGTTTTTGACTCTATGATTAAGGTGCAGCTTAATCCTGTACGCCCCACAACCCCAACAATGCAACGCCTGCATGCTTACACATTGCTGGTTTGGGCTCTTCCCGTTTCGCTCGCCGCTACTTCGGGAATCTCTCGTGATTTCTTTTCCTCCGGCTACTAAGATGTTTCAGTTCGCCGGGTCTGGCTTCTCTTACCCTATATATTCAGGTAAGGATAACAGGGGTTTGCCCCTGCTAGGTTTCCCCATTCGGATATCCACGGATCTATGCTCGCTTGCAGCTCCCCGTGGCATTTCGCCGCTGGCCGCGTCCTTCTTCGCCTCCTGGTACCAAGGCATCCACCGTACGCCCTTTGTATCTTGACCTACTTACAAATTTTTACTAATTTTCCTCGCGAGAGAACTTTCCTCTAAATTCTTAAAATTAAAGCTTTCGCTTCTCTTTCGAGTCTCTAGTGAATTGTTCCTACTTCTTTCTTCTTTGTGCAGTTTTCAAAGAACTT
>PHAA01000071.1:0-1596 GCA_002840245.1 Firmicutes bacterium HGW-Firmicutes-15 | reverse complement strand
TTATATATAAAACGAACAAGAGAACGAGAAGTGATCGACCGTAGGAATTTAGATATATCGGTCAGATATATCAATTCTCCTTAGAAAGGAGGTGATCCATCCGCACCTTCCGGTACGGATACCTTGTTACGACTTCACCCCAATTACCAACCCCACCTTCGACAGCTGCCTCTCCGAAGAGTTAGCTCACTGGCTTCGGGTGTTGCCGACTTTCGTGGTGTGACGGGCGGTGTGTACAAGGCCCGGGAACGCATTCACCGCGACATGCTGATTCGCGATTACTAGCGATTCCGACTTCATGGAGTCGAGTTGCAGACTCCAATCCGAACTGAGAATGGCTTTTTGAGATTCGCTCCACCTCGCGGTCTTGCTGCTCTCTGTACCATCCATTGTAGCACGTGTGTAGCCCAGGTCATAAAGGGCATGATGATTTGACGTCATCCCCACCTTCCTCCGGCTTGTCACCGGCAGTCCCATTAGAGTGCTCAGCATTACCTGTTAGCAACTAATAGCAAGGGTTGCGCTCGTTGCGGGACTTAACCCAACATCTCACGACACGAGCTGACGACAACCATGCACCACCTGTCTCAAAGCTCTTCTTCGCGTTGCATCGAATTAAACCACATGCTCCACCGCTTGTGCGGGCCCCCGTCAATTCCTTTGAGTTTCAACCTTGCGATCGTACTCCCCAGGCGGGATACTTATTGCGTTAGCTGCGGCACGGAAGGGGTCGATACCTCCCACACCTAGTATCCATCGTTTACGGCGTGGACTACCAGGGTATCTAATCCTGTTTGCTACCCACGCTTTCGCACCTCAGCGTCAGGGACAGTCCAGAAAGCCGCCTTCGCCACTGGTATTCCTCCTGATTTCTACGCATTTCACCGCTACACCAGGAATTCTGCTTTCCTCTCCTGCCCTCAAGAAATCCAGTTTCAAATGCAACCCCGGGGTTGAGCCCCGGTCTTTCACATCTGACTTAAATTCCCGCCTACGTGCTCTTTACGCCCAGTAATTCCGGACAACGCTCGCCCCCTACGTCTTACCGCGGCTGCTGGCACGTAGTTAGCCGGGGCTTCCTCTTAGGGTACCGTCATTCTAAACCCATATTACTGATCTAGACATTCGTCCCCTAAAACAGAGCTTTACAACCCTAAGGCCTTCATCGCTCACGCGGCGTCGCTGCGTCAGGGTTTCCCCCATTGCGCAATATTCCCCACTGCTGCCTCCCGTAGGAGTCTGGGCCGTGTCTCAGTCCCAGTGTGGCCGTTCACCCTCTCAGGCCGGCTACTGATCGTCGCCTTGGTAGGCCTTTACCCCACCAACTAGCTAATCAGACGCGGGCTCATCCATAAGCGGCAGCATATTCAGAGGCCACCTTTCCTACCTTGCGGTAGCGTATGCGGTATTAGCAGTCGTTTCCAACTGTTATTCCCCACTTATGGGCAGATCACCCACGCGTTACTCACCCGTCCGCCACTAAAATATTAGAATCGCAAGCTTCATCTAATATCTTCGTTCGACTTGCATGTGTTAGGCACGCCGCCAGCGTTCGTCCTGAGCCAGGATCAAACTCTCCAATAAAATCTCTTTTAT
>PHAA01000070.1 GCA_002840245.1 Firmicutes bacterium HGW-Firmicutes-15 | reverse complement strand
AAAGGCGAGGGCATCGTTTTAGATGAACCTTCAGTCGTTGCGTTAGAAGCTGATTCAAAGAAATGTCTTGCTGTTGGGCAAGAAGCGAAGGATATGTTAGGTCGTACGCCGGGCCGCATTTTGGCCATTCGTCCGTTAAAAGACGGAGTTATTGCGGATTTTGAAGTAACGGAGATCATGCTTCAGTATTTTATCAAGAAATTAAAATTGAAAGGCATGTTTTCCCGTCCGACGATTTTGATTTGCTGTCCGTCCAATATTACTTCAGTAGAGCGTAATGCTATTCGTGATGCAGCTTACAGGGCAGGTGCGAAACGTGTTTATATTGAAGAAGAACCGAAAGTTGCTGCTATCGGAGCTGGTTTGGATATTTCCAAACCAAGCGGTTCAATGGTTTTGGATATCGGCGGTGGTACGACTGATGTTGCCATTCTATCGTTAGGGGACATCGTCACAAGCACATCCTTGAAGGTTGCCGGTGATAAGATGGATCGTGACATTATCAAATATGTCAAAGATTCCTATAAACTGCTGATCGGTGATCGTACCGGTGAAGAAATCAAAAAGCGCATCGGTACTGCATGGCGCGGTTCCCGCGCAGATACGATGGAAGTGTCTGGCCGAGACTTGGTCACTGGTTTACCGCATACGATTACCATTAACTCAGAAGAAACCGAGTTGGCTATGCGTGAAAGCATGCAGGATATCGTCCGTGCCTGTCGTACCGTGTTGGAACAAACTCCACCTGAATTGTCAGCTGACATTGTAACCCGGGGTATCGTATTGACGGGTGGGGGAGCTTTACTAAAAGGAATCGATCAACTGTTGATGAATGAATTGAATGTTCCGGTATATGTTGCCGAGAATGCACTTCGCTGTGTAGCGGAAGGCACTGGCATCATGCTGGAGAATTTACACTTAGTGCGTTAAAAAAGGACTTCGGTGAAGAAGTATAGTAAAAGTAGACACTCAAGAAAAACAATTCTTGAATCATGTCTACTTTTTTCATAGGATGAAAGAAAAGGAGGAAACCTATGGGAAGATCCAAAGGAAGTACAGGAATACCTCGAAGGAAGTGGTCAATCGATGAAAAATTGAGAATTGTGAAACTTTACTTAGACGAACACCGAAGTTATCAATCACTTGAAACAGAGTATCGACTAAATCGAGGTGTCATTCATTCATGGGTTAAACGATTCATCGAAAACGGTGAAGACGGACTCGCCGAGAAGGTATACCAAAGAAATCGAATGATTTCATTGTTTAGTAACAAGTCACTAACTGATGAGGAAACTTTGCGCTTAGAGAATTTCAAGTTAAAGGTTGAAAATGAACGATTAAAAAAAGGGTATCAAGTGAAAGGGGTTGGTTCAAGCAAGGAATACGTTCCTACATCCAAGACGAATATCAAATCATCCTAGAACTAAGTCAAATCTATCCTGTTCAGTTTCTATGTCGTCAGTTGGCAGTGAGTCGAGCAGGTTATTACAAATGGCTCAAGCGGCTAGGAACACCTAATCGACATGAACAGAATCGCAACGACCTAATTGAATTGATCAATTCAATTCATTCAGAACATCCATCGTATGGATATCGCGATTTAACCGCTGTCATCCTAACTAAAACGGGATGGAAGTTGTCTCCGTTGACGGTACATAAGGTCTGTAAAGGGATGGGGATTAAATCGCAAGTTAACCATTATCAATGGAAGAAATCGGGGGAAGAGCACCTCATCTACCAAAACATTGTCCGGAACGATTGGAATGCCCAAAAACCTCTTGAAATTGTCGCTACAGATATGACAACACTTCGTCATCGAGGGAAACTATATGAATGGACATATATCTTGGATACTTACAGTAATTCAATCATCGCTTCATCCATTAGTGCTCAGCACGGAGATGCACGTCCCTATTACAACTGCTTAAGTCAACTCTTGGACTTAATAAAAAAGGAAGAATATACAGACCCCATCATTTTCCACAGTGACCAAGGTTCAGTTTACTCTTCCATGGGCTTCAAAGAAGCTCATAAAAATTATAACATAATTCGCTCCATGTCTCGATCAGCAACACCCACAGATAATCCAGTAATCGAATCTCTTAATGGTTGGATTAAAGCAGAAATTGCGTGTGATTATCAACTCAATGACTGGGAAACGCTTGAACAATTTTTAGACAAATATATTCCATACTTCAATACCGAAAGACCTTCGTACAAACATCATTATAAAACCCCTGCTCAATTCCTAATTGAACAAGGGTTCCATGTTTTTTAGTATCTGTCTACAAATGCTTTACTTCTCCA
>PHAA01000048.1 GCA_002840245.1 Firmicutes bacterium HGW-Firmicutes-15 | reverse complement strand
TTTTGACGACTTTTGCCAGAATCGGAGCGGTTGAATATCCTAACAGCAACAGGAAAGCACAGCCGATCAGCCCTCCCGCCACAATAATCGAGAATAGTTCGGGTGTCTCAGTGAACAAAAGCGGTCCAGGAATCAAACCATGAATGTAGAAAACCGAAAGGATGATCATAGTGACCGAATCTCCTGGTATTCCTAGGGCAAGCATTGGTATGAGTGCCCCGCCGATAACCGCATTGTTAGCCGATTCACTTGCCGCGATACCTTCGACAGCACCTTCTCCAAATGGTACCACATTGTTCTTCACCGATCTCTTTGCATTCCCATATGACAACAACGAGGCTACCGGAGCTCCCGCACCGGGAAGGATACCCACAAGAATTCCGATTATGGATCCCTTGAGTCCAACAACCCAGCATTTCATAATCTCAGACAGGCTGAATTCTGTTTTCTCAATCTTCAGGATGTCAGCCTTTTTCACATCGACACTCAGTTGTTCGAGTATCTCAGATAAACCGAATAAGCCGATCAAAGCCGGGATGGTTGGGACTCCCATGACCAAGTATGGATTCCCGAAAGTGAAACGGGGAATACCCATGATGGGGTCAATACCAACGCAACTGACCAATACCCCCAAAGTGGCGCAAATCAAACCTTTGATAAAGTCTTTGGAGGCGATTGAACCTACTGTCGCCAGACCGAATACCGACAATAGGAAATAGTCCATCGGGGAGAATCGCAAGGCGATTCTCGACATTGGCTTGGCAATCAGCATCAGTGCGAGAAGACCCATGATACTACCGATGAAGGAATAGATAACCGCTGTGAGAATAGCTTTCTTGGCCTGTCCCTTTTTTGCCATCGGATAGCCGTCCAAAGAGGTGGCGACAGCGGCGGGAGCGCCAGGTATGTTCATGAGTATCGCAGTGATCGCTCCTGCGAAACAAGCCATCACATACACCCCCATGACCATCGCAATCGCCTGATTGGTCCCCCAGGTAAATGAAATCGACACTACCAATGCCACGCCGGTAACCGCGGAAAGTCCTGGCAAAGCGCCTACCAGTAAACCCAGAATGGACCCCAAACCCACATAGAGGATAAATTGGGGATTTACACACGAAAATATATTTGCAAACATCGAGTTCACCTTGACCCTTATGGCAGATAGACCTTCAAACCTATTTCAAAAACAAGGAAAATCAGGAAAGCAACAGTACCCGGGGTCAGTACCAACATCCACCATCTTCTTTCCCCCAATAGATACATAACAGAACATACATATACAAAAGTCGCGATGATGAAACCGGCATATGATAACAGTACCAGGTATATTACCGTCGCAAATATTAAAAAACCACTGCGTATCAACATCTTCTTTGTGGTTACAGTTCCATGTATTTCTTTGGCATTGTCTCCATCACCATCGATCTTTGCTTTTCTGAGTTCACGTACCAGCATCAACGCTGATAGAAATACTAGAATTCCACCCAGGAATGAGGGAAATAAGCCGGGGGCCAATACCTTTTCTCCAAAGTTGTCCAGCAATAAAGATCCGATAATCGTGGCGATTCCGAGCAGCATCAACACAATGCTCTCGAAGACTACCTTTCTGTTTCTCATAACAACTCCAAATAAACCACGATGGCCAATGCCCATGGCCATCGCTTGATTGATACATAGTTTCCAAACAACGGACAGGCTATTTTTTTCTTTCAATACCAAACTTTTGAGGACTGTACTTGGTTACACCGGCATCGAACAGCAACCAGTTGACTACACTCTGCCAATTTTTCCAGTAGGCATTCACACCGTCACCTTTGAATTCGTACAAAGTATTATAGGACTTGCGAGTTGAAAGGAAATCCAACCAGGCAGGGTTGATGATGGCTTTTTCACTCGCTGCAATGACACTATCGACAATCAGGGGATCGGTCCCCTTTGGAACCAGTACGCAATAAGGGAATCCCAATGGAAGATAATTTTTCGCTTCAGGGAGAACTTCGGTGAAAGCTGGAACATCTGGGAAAGCTTGGTTCCGTTTATCGCTGAACACTGCAAGAGGCACCAGATCACCTGACTTGATATACCCAAGCGTTGTGGCCGCATTGGCGAATGTGAAATCCACCTGCCCTCCCATGACAGCTGTCAATCCCGCCGCACCACCACCAAAAGGAGTCATGGAAGTCTCAAGCCCCATTGCTTTGAAAAGCAATCCCTGGATATGTCCAGAAGCTCCCGGTGACGAATAGGCCATCTTGATTTTATTGGGATTCGTTTTGATCGCCGTGATCAGATCTTCAATCGTCTTGTACGCGGAGCCACCTTTCGTTACAATAACTTTTGTATCCTCAGCCATCATCATGATGCCTTCGAAACTTTCAAACGCGATATCACTGATACCCATGATTTGGAAGGTTCCTGGGGTTTCCGCTGAGAATAGAATGTTATAACCATCATTCGCCTGTTGTGAGGCATACAGGGTTCCCACTGAACCGGAAGCTCCTGGTTTGTTTATCACAACGACCGGCTTACCAGTGACATTCTGCAAAGCCTGCGCATATGCCCTAGCGGCAAGATCGGTGCCATCACCGGGATTCCAAGGAACAATCAGATTGATTGATTTGGCCGGCCAAGCAACTTTCTCAGCGGTTTCCTTACTTCCCTCTGCGAAAACCATTCCGCACATAAGACAAACAAAAACCAGCAGAATGGTAATGTTTCTTTTCATAGATTTCTCCTTTGCACCAACGAAAGCAACTGTATTTCATTCTTAGTGCGATTACAAGATTAAAGTCCATTTTTATGCTTGTCAAGAAAATTTTTTCATTAAAATCAAATTTTTTCAAATTACTTAAATATATGTTATTTATTTTTATATTATATAATATTATAAAAAATTTTTCATCTGCAAAAATAATTGTATTGACTTAGAACATGATGGCAATTATTATGTGTTCATATCGAATCTATTGCTGTATATTTGCTATTTACTGTAATTATTTTCAACTTGGAGCTGTCAAAGATGGAAAAGAAATCCTTCGCCAATGGCATAACCTATGCTTTTCTTGTGCTCGCCTACTTTTTCTCATATTTTTTCAGGGTTTCCACATCGGTCGTCCTTCCCCAGATTCAAATCGCCTGGGGCCTGAGCGCAGCGCTTGTTGGCTTCATCTCCAGTATGTACTTCTATACGTATGCGATTATGCAACCACTTTGCGGGGTATTGAATGATAAAATCGGTCCTTCGAGGATCGTGGGTTCCGGTTTGATACTGACAAGTCTGGGAGCTCTAGTTTTTGGTCTGGGATCATCGGTCCCGGCTCTTATTATAGGAAGAATACTGATGGGGATTGGCTTATCACCGATGCTCAGCGGTTTATTGGTATTCCAGAGTTCAAGTTTTTCCCCAAGCAAGTATACATTCTATTCTGGCTTATCGATGATGATCGGCAACATGGGAGCGGTCTTTTCCGTGGCGCCGCTTTCCATGGCATTAGACATGTGGGGCATGTCCAGAATTTTTACTGTTCTCAGCACCATAACAATCATCATGTCCGTTGTTTTAATCACTATCGGCAAAAAAAACCGAACAAGTACTACCGATACATTGAGATCCATGCTAGGCAAACGGTTCACATTGGCATGGAGTGTGGTTAAAAGTTCTCTTGAACTACGGAAAATCTGCATTGTCTGGATGATTTCTTTTGGTTCGTTGATGGCTTTCCAAGGACTATGGGCGGTCTCCTGGTTTAAAACCGCTTACCCAACAACCATGGTCTCCAGCCTAGCTGCCACCATGGTAGGAATAGGCGTGATGGCTGGAAATCTTATAGGCGGGTATATTGGGAAAAGCGGGAATAAAAGACATAGAATCATCAACATCTGCACCAACACACTATTTCTGCTGTGGATTCTATTACTAGGCTGCTTCGTTTTCAAGCTTCCAATCGCAACAACCATGGCAGTATCCACAGTGCTGGGAATCATCAATGGCATATCCTTTGTGCAATTCACCGCGGCTATCAACGAAATCGCGCCTGCCGGACAAGGCGGGGCAGTATTCGGAATCACCAACTTCTTTGTATTCACCTGTGTCATCATCTATCAATGGGGAACTGGGGTTGTGGTGGAAACCTTGCAGCAACGTCTCACTCTGGAGCAGTCCTTCAATATTACATTCACAATTGTGACGATACTGCTTATAATTCCCTGTATCATCAGCCACAATATGAAAGAATTAAAAAAGGTCGGCGTGAACGCTTGAAAACATACCGGAAAAACCTCACTACTTTTTCAGAGCGGTGCTTCCCCTTGGAACAATATTCACCGAATATACAATATTCTCCACCACTTCGTGATGTCTCATCCTATGGATCAAATCGGAAGCGCTCATACCCATTTTTTTGGAGGGCTGCTCAACGCTTGTCAATTGCGGGTCCGTGAAACGAGCCAGCTCGCTATTGTCCCATCCCATAACGGAAATGTTGTTGGGTATCGAGAATCCATGGGATTTCAACGTATCGACAACTCCAGAGGCCATGGTATCTGAAGTTGTCACAACACCATCAATCACCGGGACTTTTCCGATGAGATCGGCTATTGCGTTTTTTCCACCTTCAAAACTCCAGGGACAGATGGTCGCCAGTTCCGGTTCATAAGGTATCGAGAATTCTTCAAGCGCCCTTAGATACCCTTTGAACCGATCAAGAGAGGCAAAACCACCAATCTTGGATTCATCCTGGACCAATTCGCGCATATTGCACAGATCGAAGGGATTCTCCCAAGTACCGGCGATGAAAGCGATCTTTCTGTGGCCAAGATTCAATAGATATTTGGTCGCTAGATAGCCTGCGGTAATATTGTCCACATACACGTGTGGACGGTTCTTAAGCACATTCCGTCTGGCTGCGACCACAACCGGAATACCATCGAACAGCGCAATCTCATCCGGAACCGATCCTGCCCAGGAGGCAACCGGGATATAGATCAATCCATCGATGTGGATCCTTGAAAATATGCTCAAATGCCCACGTTCTATCAAACCACTGCTATCGGAGGAAGCGAGGAGAATCACCTGGTTATTGTTGCGAGCAGACTCCATTGCTCCCGCGACAATGGTTGAAATATAATTGTGACGGATATCAGGCACAATCATACCCACAATGGAAGGAGAAGAAGCGGTGCAAAGCTCGATCTTCGCATTGTTCAGCCTGGAAAAACCCCTCTTTTGGAGTACCAGATCAATGCTTCTTGCCGTATCGTCCGTAACTTTCACGCCATTCATAAACCGTGAGACAGTTGCTATTGAGACTCCTGAATCCTGAGCGATGTCTTTCAAACGCAGCTGATTGTTTTTTTTCATTATCCAATCCTACTGAAAAATTTTACATCAGTGATAATATGGCTAAATCCAGTATATTTCAATAGTGGACGGTATATACAGCATCCAAAAGATTATCTATGGTCCATTAACACCTAGTTTCCCGACTTCCGGTACCAGGAAGGAAATCCTCGTTCAGCCCGAAAGCCGGGCTTCCAGGCTGTTTGCGTTGGGTTATGTGGAAGCGTGGTGCCAGGAAGGATTTCCACTCGTTTGATCCGTGGTATGAAATGATCGATCATGCCATGGTTTACAGCAAGGAGGATGTCAGGTTCACATTCAAGAACGGGGTGGATATCTAAAAATTGCACCTTCGCTGGCAGAGGACGCAAAAGATGCAAACTTCCTTAGTACTGGTGAAGACGTATCCAGTTTCGGGCTCCTCCAGTCTCTTTTTCGAATATCAAGATCTTCCTGGGAAACAACGAAGGTAATTCTTCTTGAAGGTATGTCAATCTCAATAATATCCCCGTCCCTTACAAATGCAATTGGACCTCCTTCTGAAGCTTCAGGTGAGATATGACCCACAAAACATCCGTTATTTGAACCGGAGAAACGTCCGTCGGTAATTACAGCTACAGATTTACCCAAACCAGCGCCAACAAGTAATTTCATTGTTCTTGCCATCTCTCTCATGCCAGGCCCCCCTTTTGGACCTTCATATCGGATAACGAGGACTGTCCCAGGATCAATCTGGTTTTTAAGAACCGCTTCGTTGGCCTCCTCTTCCGAGTCGAATACTTTTGCAGGTCCATAAAAGCGCATCATTGTTTCATCGATGGCAGCTGGTTTTGTTACTGCAGATTCTGGAGCCAAATTCCCCCATAGAACGGCAGTTCCACCCATGGAGGCATATGGCTTTTCCAAATTACGGATAACAGATGAATCGATCGAGCCATCGATATCTCGATATATCTTCTCGATGGAGTTACCTGTTATTGTCAATGCTTCTCCATGAAGAATCGGAAGCAGATGATTCATTACAGCTGGAACACCTCCCGCAGCATCAAAATCATAAATATTCCTATCACTAGCCGGATACATTTTTGCCAGAATTGGTGTTTCTTGTGAAAGTCGATCAATATCATGAATTGTGAAAGGAATTGACCCGGCATGGGCTATCGCCAATGTGTGTAATACCAAATTTGTTGAGCCTCCGATGGCAAGATTCAACCTGAAGGCATTCTCAAGACTCTGTTTTGTAATTATCTGTTTCGCATGAATAGTATTCCTGACCATCTCCATGACGGCCTTTCCAGTATCATGTGCTATTCTATACCGATGTGCATGAACAGCGGGAACCAGTGCACTTCCTGGTAAGGACATACCAAGCGCCTCGGTAAAACAAGCCATGGAATTGGCTGTCCCTAAAAATGAACAGGATCCAACTCCAGGACAACTCTGATCTTCAAGTTCATAATAGACCCTTTCATCGATCAGCTTACGTTCGAGCATCGAATAAGCTTCGGCAACAGAGGAGTTGTCACTCTTTCTGCCATCGAAACATACTCCACTTAGCATCGGTCCCCCGGTAACCATTGCGACAGGAATTTCCAATCGAGCAGCAGCCATAAGCATCCCTGGGACAATTTTGTCGCATCCACCAATGAGCACCAATCCATCCAGATGGTTGCCCTCCACCATACATTCAATGCTATCAGCAATAATCTCTCTGCTTGGTAGCATATATTTCATGCCTACATGACCGTTTGCGATTCCATCACAAGCCCCGATAACCCCAAACTCCAAGGGGTACCCGCCATTTTGCAATATCCCGTATTTCACCTGCTCACAGAGGTTTCGAAAATGTTTGTGTCCTGGAACCAAATCACTGTAGGCATTGGCGATTCCAATCATTGGGAGATCTATATCATGATCAGTCATACCCATGGACTTGTATAGACTTCGGATAACGGACCAAGTCGGCTTTGATAAAATTTCCTGACTACGATGCATTATTTCGCTCCTTGAAAGTATCCAACTAGAACAGAAAAATCCGGAAGATTTCCATCCTCATCAAAAGTGAATTCCAATGGTCCATCCAAATCTTCATCTGGAATCATTTCTGGTGAATTCGTGAGTATATACTGTAATTCACTGGTATTGCGTATCCATATGATCTTTGGGTATTCGGTATCAGTGAAACCGGTTAAACGTAATATAGCAGCCCACGCTTCCTCATCCGACGCATAGGTAATAGGAATCTTCACAGAATTTGGGGATAAGGAAGTCTCTGCATTGACATATGAAACAGGAAAGTCAACTTTCTCAAGCAACTTCTTATGAATTACATCAGCAAGACCCATCCCAACTGCATTACCTCCACTGCCATCAGCCATGCTTCTGGCATACACGATTCTTGTTTTGAAAGTAAAAACATCCCGTTTCAATCCTATGATATTGGTATCCATCCCGCTGCCACTTACACCTTTTCCAATCTCATCAACGATAAGGACATCCGAGGCGGAAAGTGGAATTGAAGGCATGAATTCGATAGCCTTCAGCAGCAATCGTGGTTCTTCAACTAAAAATTGACTCGGTTTGAGCACGGCAATATCAGCTACATTATTCTCCCCATTTTCAATCATAGCAACCCCTGCAAGTATGGGAACATTTGCAATGATCTCTTCCAAGAGAAGAGGAATCGCGTGAGTGAATCCATAGCTATCAAATAGTCTATGGTAGGCAGAAGCTCCTTTTGCTTTCCCCAAACCGATACAACACATTTTGCACAACCCACTTTGGATTGGGCCAGGAAAAGATGTATGTGGTTTGATACGATTTATCAAGATAATCCCATCTGCTTGTAATGCATGCCTGTCGACATAGAGGGAAGACAATCCGTGCTTTATTAAAATCTCATTCTGGATTGGCATGGTTTCGGGTTCCACTTCAGAAATAATGGGAACTTTCATAGTCTCTTCAGTTATTCCATATGATGAAAGAATATCACGCTGACCCTTTGAACTTGCACCCCCATGACTCCCCATTGCAGGAACAATAAACGGCTTTCCTCCAAATGCTCGTATTGAGTGAATTAAGTGAGACAAGACTTGGGCTTGTTGTTTTATGTGCCGACTACCAACACATAGACATATCCGTTTTCCTTGCAACTCGACAGTCGAAAATACTTTTTGCATCAATGGAGGAACTTCACAATCGATATCCAATGAATGTGTTTTCAATGCAGAATTTTTCAAAAGGAATAATGACGGAAGTGACTTCTTCATGGTTCTAACACCGTTTCAATGCATGACTGTTGAGTACACTTGGTGGGCATTTCCCTTTTGCACCTTCTATCGCAATTTCTGTTGCTTTCCTCCGGACATCCTTTTCAGAAGTCAAGGAACACCAAGCACAATGGGGTGTTATCAACACATCAGTTCTATTTAAGAAATATTGAGCTAGATCAGAATCGAAATCAGGGGGCTCAGGCCAAAAAGTATCTGCTCCATAGAAGAGAATATGTCTCTGGTTCAATCCCTCCACAACCGCTTGGGGATCGACTACATCTGCTCGAGAAGTATTCACAAGTATTCCACCTTTAAGTTTGGAAATCAACTCAGCATTGATGATGTATTTGGTTCCTGCAGTGAGTGGAGTATGGATTGAAATTACCGTGCACCGCTCAAAGAGTTCTCCGAGCGTTTGGACCTTGGTTGAAATGTCATCATCATACTGTCTAATGTAAGGATCATAGAAGCATACTTCCTTGAAGAGAGGTTGTGCATATCGAGCAAGCATTTTTGAAATTCGCCCATAACTGACCAATCCAATTGAAATTTCTGAAGGACGGTAGATTATCTTATCATTTGGTTTACTTATCCATACACTTTCATGAAATTTCCGATCAAAAAATGGAGCTTGCTTAAGACCATTCATGATAAGCATAAGAGCATGACTCGCGACCTCCTCCAAACAATAATCAGGAACGTTTGCAACCATCACCTGATGTTCACTGGCGGCTTGAACATCAATATTATCAACACCAATACCATATTTAACTACAATTTTTAAATTTGGTAATGATTCAAGTACATTCCTCGTTATTTTTGAATAAGAAACAAGAAACGCATCTGCATCCTTTCCACAGTTAATAAGATCTTCTTCGTTATGGCAAAATGTCGTATCCAATTCACATCCATACCGCTTGCAGACAGCTCGTTCCTGCTCGTCTGAGGTGTGAAGCATATCTGTGATTAAAATTTTCATGTGCCTTATCCTTTTACTGATCCCATTGTCAGTCCTGTTACGATGTGTTTTGAAGCGAACATGTAAACAATCATGATTGGTAAAGCACAGATTACTGCCCCTGCAGAAAGGGAACCCCATGGAATGATGTCTGCTACAAGCATTGAAGAAAGAGCAACTGTAATCGTTCTCTGGTATTTATCATTAATTACAACAAGTGCATATATATATTCCGACCAACAAAGCGTAAATGAAAAGATAAGTGTAGAAACCAAAGAAGGCTTTGCAATCGGAAATATGATTTTCCAAATGATTTGCCTTCGAGTTGCACCATCAACCTCAGCAGCTTCCTCCAATTCCCTTGGTGTTCCTTGGAAATATGTAATCAACACCCATGTAGCATACGGGATTGTTATGGTTGGATATACCAGCATCAATCCCCATATGGAATTTAGAAGTCCTATTCTTGCTAAAAGCAGATAAATTGGAATGAAAAGGATCGTTCTAGGAATCAAGTATGCCATGAGAAATAATTGCGGCATAATTTCTTTCCCAGGAAATTTCATCCTCGAGACAGCATACGCACAATAGAGCGATATCACTATCGTAGACACGGCTACTGTAGAAGAAACAATAATACTATTGATTAAGGCGGGGCCAAAACTGTATCGTGTAAATAGATCAACATAATTTGACCATAGCAATTGATCTGGAATGAGTTTTGGTATGAGATTATAAACTTCTTGGAATGACTTGAATGAAGTTATCGACATCCAATAAATTGGGAACATTGTCCCAAGCAAGAAGATTGCAATAGTGAATTTCCATACGATATTTCGATTCTTTTTCATAGCAATCCCCTATTTCTTGAAAATCTGTTTCATAATTACAACAAGAAGTATGATTGAGAAAGGAAGTATACTCATCGATATTGCAACACCCCGCGCCAATTGTAGATTTTGGAAGGCCGTAATATAACTCAAGGTTGAGAATACATGAGTCGAATTCGCAGGACCTCCACGAGTCATCAACCAGATAACCGAGAAATCACCAAGCGTCCAAATTGTTGAAATAAGAGTTACCAGCAACACAACTCCCATTGTTTGTGGAAGCGTAATAAATCGAAACTTCTGGAAACTGTTTGCACCTTCAATATCACCGACTTCATATAATTCATTGGGAATAGCCTGGAGTGCAGCAAGAATACTGATTCCGAAAAATGGTGTTCCTCTCCATACATTTACCATCATAACAGACCATCTTGCCAGATTTGGGTCACCCAACCAACCAATCGGTGAATCTATGATATTACTAATCATCAGAAGATGGTTTATGATTCCTCCCACATCCCCTAGCATCCATCTCCAAGAGAGTACTGATGTCAATGTTGGCAATGCCCATGGGAGGAACATTAAAGCTCTGATTACGGCTCTACCTCTAATAGGTTTATTCAACGCTATTGCCATCACAAATCCGAGAACAAGTTTGATCGCAACAGTTAAGAATGCATAGATGGCAGTAAACCACATGGCACCCCGATATGAACCATTGCCAAGTAATCGGATGTAATTGCCCAAGCCGATGAACTTTGAATTACCACCTATAGTCTTGTTTGTTGTTGAGACCCCCAATGACCATATTGTTGTAATACCCTGAAAGACAAGGAGATACAAAGTCGTCAATAATAGGATTATCAATGGCAGATATTCCCAAGAGAAAAAGCGTACTTTTACGGAGGATGTCTTGATTCCCTTCATATTAACTCCAAGTGGATTGTGGCTCTATTTACAAAATTCATGGAGATATAGCGGGAGGGGTTGTCCCCCTCCCGTCAGACATATATTGTGCCTATTCAATCAACTCTTTTGCTTCTTCTACAAATGTCTTGATTGCCTGATCAAGAGGTACTTTCGCAGCAATGATCGATTCAAACATGGTATTGATCAACCTCATGTTATAAATCTTTCCTGCATTCGGGGTATAATCACCCTTGTATCCGAGGTATCTGAACGTCTCCATTGAATCCATGAAAGGCCTGAAATATTCATTATCCCAGATTGGAGAATTCGCAAGATCTTCGTATACTGGCAATCCAAGAGGAGCGCCTGCTTCAATCCACTTGGCATACCATGTAGGTTCATAGAGGTATTCCATCAGGGCAACCGCAAGATCCTTGTTCTTTGCATTCTTGAAGATACCCATATTGTTGGCGATACCGACTGTGAACTGACCTGCAGGACCACCAGGCAACAATGCCAAACCAGTTTTCGCCTTCAGATCAGGATTTGATCCCAATGCATTGACAATGCTTCCTGTATTGAAGGTCATTGCAACCTGACCGCTGATGTACGCCGAATTATTACCTCCATCATTCCAGCCGATAGCAGTAGGAGGAGTAAGTCCTTCCCGGAACAAGCTGATGATATAATCGAAAGCCGCACGATTCTCTGGTGTATCGAACATAAGATTCTTATTTGTATCGAATATCGATCCACCATGGGCGAACATCATTGAACGAGTTAGAAATTCAGCATCAGAGTTACCGGCACCATAACCCAATCCCGCACCATAGATGCCTTTAGAAGGGTTCGTAACAGCTTTCGAAATATCCTTGAATTCAGCCCAAGTTTTCGGAGGTCCTTGATAACCAGCTGCACTCAACAAATCTTTTCTGTAATACAGACAAGTTCCTTCACCCCAAACCGGGAAAGCATAGGTCTTTCCATCAAATGTTACTGCTGCTTTGGAGCTCGGATAAATCTTACCATACTTTGCCTCAACGTTCTTCAAGACATCAGTTACATCCATCAGCAAGCCTTGCTGATAAAATTGACCTACTTCTTGATAACCGAAGTAACATAAGTCAGGCAACACATTGGACTGAATCGCTGCAGTCCACTTTGGGAAGAAATCTTCATACGCAATCAATTCAATAACAACATCCACATTATTGTTTTGGGCGAATTCACGAACTCGTTTTTCAAATTCAATATTCTGATTTTCAACGAATTGCTTTTTCATCCAAACCGTCAGCACGGGCTTCCTTGCACTCTCCGTCTGTCCCTGAGCGGACAGAATTCCTACACTAAGCGTCACCAGCATTAAGAGAGCCACTATAAATACTCTTGCCTGTTTCATGTACTACCTCCTTTGTAGTTGCATGTGATACTTATCCCTGTAGTAACAGGGGATAATTTTGATTCAAGCGTTCCGACCACTGTTCCAAGGTATTAAGAAATGCATGTTTCTCATCCGAAGTCATATTTCTCAGAGGGGGCTTGACGATACTTTCCGGAAGACCTCGTAAAGCGAGTGCTGCCTTGAACATCGAGAGATTGCCACCATGTTTCATGATGCAACCCAATTCATACGCATATGTTTCAAGTTTCATCGCTTCTGAAATACTTCCTGCTTTGAACAAACGATAGATTTCCGAAAAAAGTGTTGGGTATACCGAGGAAAGTCCTGAAATGGTACCCACAGCTCCTACAATCATGGATTCAACCATCTGAACATCAGCACCTATAAGAACCTCAATACCTTCGAGCGCAACATATTCTTTCAACCTATTGAAATCACTGAAACTATACTTCACTCCCAAGAGATTTGAATATTTCGCCTTAAGATCTCTGATTGAGGAAGGTTTTAGATCATTTCCACTCAATTGAGGAATGTTGTAGACATATAAAGGGAACGATGAAGAAACCTGTGAAAAAACTCTGTCATAAAACTCAAACAACGCTTGATCATCGAGTTTATAATACCATGGCGTCACCACTCCAGCACCATCGGCACCAATGGCTTGTGCATGCTGAATGAGCTCAACTGTATCCTCAACTCTTGCAGCTCCTGCATGAATATATACGACTGCATCGGACTTAACGTCATTTCTTGTCTTTACAACAGTCTCTGCAATGAGTTTCCTTTCGTTTATTGAGAGATACAACATCTCACCGGTAGTTCCACAGGGATAGAGCCCATCAACCTTACCTGCAAGGATATGCTTGATCAATGATTCCATCCAATCTTTTCTTACAGTGAGATTCGAATCAATCATTGTAGGAACCGCAGTAACAACTCCAGCTAATTTCTTCATGCGATTGTCCGTCCTTTTCTTTACGGGTAGTATAAAATGACATATCACACATGTCAACTATTTTTTAAAGTATTGACACGTGGCATGTATAAGGGCATTATCAAATTATGTTTGAACATGTAACCCCAGTTGAGAGATTGAGCCGAACGGATCATATTGCCCGTGAATTAGAGCGAGTTGTGCTTAGCGATTCGATGAAAGATGGAGACCGTCTTCCATCTCAAAATGAAATGGCAGAGCAATTCAACGTTGGTACACGAACGGTGAGGGAAGCTCTAAAAAACTTAGAGACAAAAGGATTGGTTTCCATCCAGCAAGGACGTGGCATCTTTGCCAAGAAACAAGGACTTGATTTTTATTTCGAGTCCATTACTAATACATTCAGTTTAGAACTCTCATACAATAAATCCATTCTATTGGATCTGACTAAAACAAGAGAGCTTATCGAAATTTTCGCAATCTCCCAATATATTGCCAACCCAAATCTTGAAATTGTTGATGAATTGGAGACTGTTATTTCGGAGATGGAAGCGGTTAGAAAGGCATCAACCTTGGACCAATATCGGAAACTTGATATCAAATTCCACCAGACACTGGTATCCGCGACGGGTAATACAGTTATAACTTATCTTTATAAACATTTGACCAATCTTATGTTATTTAGTATCGCCAAGACAGAAAAGCTTTATAATTTTCAGGGTTTCTCTGAACATAAAGAACTGATAGCCGCAATGAAAGCTCTTGATGGTGCCCGTGCAACCCAGTTGATCAAAATACATCTTGAGCATACGTATCAGACAATTGAAAAGCTGAAACATTGATTTCCGGTACCAGGAAGAAAATCCTCGTTCAGCCTGAAAAACGGGCTTCTAGGCTATTTCTGATGGGTTATGTGGAAGCATGGTTCCAGGAAGGATCTCCGCACAATCCTCATTGAGGAAAAAAGTGGAGTCGTCGGCCAAAACGTCCCCGTATCCCAGACACCCCCTAAATACAAGCCACAGCCTCTTCGATTTTCCCAAATCGAATGAATTCCTGTTCAAGACGTAGGTTTCTTCTGATTCTGTTGAAGCGAAGGTCATCGTAAAGAACGGCTTCATCAGGCGTGAGGCGGGCTAATTCCACGGTTGTCGGTTTAGGCTCGTCTCCCCAGGAAATTTCATGTTGCATAAGTGTATTTCGGTCCATGAGGAATGAAGTGGTATGGGGAAAGATCATGCGGAACTGATCCAAGATACGAAACCCATGGGTATCCAAGTCACCCCAGTAGCGCAAATCAACCTTCTGGAGCCATGTACAGTTCTTCCAATGCTCGAAATGATATCCTCTTCCAAAAATCACCATATCGCTTTCATCGACAGGGTGTGGTAAATTTCTCTTATAGAGCTAGTATTCCACCAGCATACAGCAAGGAATCGACAATGAAGCATGCAAAGGACAAGAAACAAAACCACCAAGCATATGATGATCCCCTTCATCATAGAGAGAAGCATACCCCCAAATCAGCGTTGAAGATTATGGTGAACACCTTCTCCACAAGTATGTGCTCTACCATAATTAATGATACCGCACACCTGCTTAGACAGCCACCACAAGAGCGTACAATTCACTCTCGTGGATGTACCACATTTGATATCTCCTCTTCCTTCCACATACACCATCATGGTTTCCAAGCCAGGAGAGTAGCCTATGCTCCATCATGAACCTACCTATGTAATAACCAATGCCACAGTCTATACACAAGGAACCTTACAACCACATACCACCATATCTG
>PHAA01000069.1 GCA_002840245.1 Firmicutes bacterium HGW-Firmicutes-15 | reverse complement strand
AATGAGTACATCACTTAAGGAGAAGAAGATGACAAGAGATTTAACACCGGAAGAAACCCGTGCGCTCGCCACACTCAGCATATTCGTCGATAAGCGTAAACGCTATGTATATGTGGATCGTTTTACCAAAAAAGGTTACCAGATCGGACAGAAAGATTTGAGTTTTCTGCGTAACTTTTCATTACGCTTTTTGATTGCTTTATTTGTCTACATCGTCGGATTCAGCGTGTTGTCAATTGACTGGTGGATCGCCGCTTTGACCGCTGTGGGCGGATTGGCCGTTTCTGAATTGATTTACCGCATGTATTTTCTCAAGAAACTGCCTGAAGTAACGGTAAAGGCTGAAGATGCCAAAAGTGTCAGCTGGCTGCACGTTCAAATCAGCGAAGATAAGGATAAACTGAGAAAAAAACTCATTTCCTTCGGCTTATTGACCGTTATCAGCTTTGTCTTCATCATCATTGCCAACTATCAAAACGAATATTTGTTAACCATGGCGGCATTCCAGGCGTATCTGTTTTTCTACACAGGTCTGCTGATTTACGGATTCTTCAAGAAAAACTAAAAGGGCTCACGCCCTTTCAGACTGTAGACAAATACGGGGTTAAAAATTCATTTGAATTTCTAACTCCGTTTTTCTTTGGGAAAACAATGAAGAAATAAGATTCCATAGATAGTCCACGGAAGAATGGATCTTATGGCGGGTGGACCATAAGGCGATTTTCTTCATGTTCATCGAAGCGAAAAGCAGATACATATAATCTTGTACCTTCTTTAGCCCGCGATATCGGGTATAGCGTAATCCATGCTTCTCTTTTGCGTCAGCGAAGATCCGTTCAATGGTCTGTTTTCGCAGCGGATAGTATTGGGCTTGATAACTCGTTTTACGAATCAGCTCCACCTCATCGAGATAGGGTTGCCAGATGGAGCGGTGGATCGTTTTGGTCGCACTGCTTTTCGTTAAACAGTTTTTTCTCAGTGGACAGGTTTTACAGTCTTTCGTGGATGAGCGATAGGTAATATATCCATCCTTCTTACTGATACTGCGGGGAGTTAATATCTTCCCGTTGGGACAATGATAGACATCGGCACTTTTATCATAGTCAAACTCCTTCTTAACGACTTTCAAATCATCTTCGTTATTCTTTCTTCCTTTCGGTCGGGTGTAAGGCATTAACGGCGTTATTTTCCGTTCAATGAGTTCCCGGGCAATGTGAGGCACCTTATACCCTGCATCCACCCCAACACTTCGGATGATCTCTCCAAATACTTGATGAACGTCATCGAAGGCTGGAAGGAAGGTCCGACTATCATGATAGTTACCCGGATTGAGTTTAACCCCTAACACAAATCCGTTTTGATCGCAGACCGTCTGAGCTAAATAGGCAAACTGTTTTTCGTGCTCTCCTTTATGAAAATTTCCGCTTTCGGGATCAACCGTGCTTTGTTTGATTCGTTTAACCTCGGGTTCGACGGCTTTAGCGAGTTCAAGCCCCTTCGCTTCACTGTACGCATCACATTCTTGATCCAATGCATCCTGATAAGATTTCCGCTGTTCCACTATAAACACTTCTTCCGTCTTTCGCTTATTCGCATTCGCTTTGATGTGAGTGGAGTCCATATAGACATGTGCGGCTTGGATATAGTCCTTTTCATGAGCCTGTCTTAGAATTTGATCAAATACCGCTGCGAATACCGTCTTGGTTTCTAAGACGCCGGTCAGCGGATGAATGACGTCAATCATCTGACTAAACTTACGGGTGTAGTTCTTAGAGAAGTCGGAGAAATGAGGAACGGGATCTTCGACACCCAGTCCGGCAAACCATCGATAAGCGAGGTTTACTTTCGTCTCTTCCATGGTCCGTCGCATACTGTTATATCCATACAAGTGATTAATAAACAACAACTTGAATAAAATAACAGGATCAATGCTCGGTCGTCCGATGCGGGAGTACAACGGTTCAACTAAGTCATAAATAAAACGGAAATCAATCGATTGATCAATTTTCCGTAATAGATGGTTTTCTGGGACATAGGTTTCCAAGATGATGAAACTCATCTCGTGTGCTTTTTGGTTCGTTTTCGTTATCATTGGCGAGCCCTCTTGATACTTCTATTTTAACATGAGGTCTTTCGTGCTCAAAACATAAAAAAACTGCCGACTTACTTTGTCGACAGTCTGAAGAAGCCGCTAGGCTTCTTTTAAATTGATTCAAGCATTTTGTATAATTCTTTAAGAACATCCGGACGGTTTCTTCGCATGGTTGGAATATGATTGATGATTTCCTCCATATAATGGTTCATCGATGATAGAATATTGCCCTCGTGGACATAAAATCCTAGCAAAGGTACTAATCCTTGAACATTTGCGGTCAAAAAT
>PHAA01000007.1 GCA_002840245.1 Firmicutes bacterium HGW-Firmicutes-15 | reverse complement strand
CAGGCTGTGTGAAAACGCATTACTAGGTTTAGAAAACAACCCCAAAATGGTAAAATTAAGGTATGAAAAACTGATGGGGGTTGGCGGTATGAGCAGGTATGTAAGTGGTGAAAACAGAGACCAACTAAACATATTTCCTATGTGCCTTGACGAAATGATAACCGGAGATAATGTAGTCAGAGCGATAGACGCAATTGTCGATAACATGGACATATTCTCAATAGGTTTCACTCATAGTGAAACGAAGGAAACTGGGAGAAAGCCTTACAGTCCCGTTGATTTGTTTAAGCTTTACACATACAGCTATTTCAATGGAATTCGATCATCAAGAAAAATAGAAAAAGAATGCTACCGAAACATAGAAGTAATGTGGCTGATTAACGAGCTAAAGCCGGATTTCAAAACAATAGCTGATTTCAGAAAAAATAATAAAAAGCCAATTAAGCTTGCATTCAGCAGATTCAGTTTGTTATGTGATGAGCTTGGTTTAATTGGTAAAGAAATTATTGCTGTAGACGGTAGTAAATTTAGAGCTAATAACGGTCGCAAAGCATATCACACAGAGAAAAAGCTACAAAAGACTATTGAATACTATACGGAAGCAGCAGAAAAATATATATCTTTGCTTGATAATTGGGATAGTGAAGAATGTGAGAGTCAAAGCATCAAACTTAGCAGAACTGATATAGAATCAAAAATTAAGGGTATCCAGGATCGTCTATCTGAGCTTAATGCATTGGAAAAACAGGTTAAGGAAAATGGTCCGATATATATAACAGATCCGGATTCCAGATTAATGAGGATGAACAATAATGGTGCAGATATATGCCACAATGTTCAGATAGCTGTTGACGATAAAAACCATCTTGTAGTAGCTGTAGATGTTACAAGTGAGCCTGTTGATAAGCAGCAATTTCATAATATTACATCACAGGCAAAAGAAGAGCTGGGCGTTGATCAAATAATTGCAATTGCTGATAAAGGCTACTATTCCGCATCAGAGTTTGCAAAATGCAAAGAAGATAATATTATACCTATAGTATCGAAAGCTAATCATTCTCATATGGCAGCAACTATTGGTTATGGTAAATCGCAGTTTAAATATGATGAAGAAAATGATGGATATATATGTCCTCAAGGGCATGTTTTAAAAGCATACAAATCAAGAAAAGAAAATGCCAAGTATGCTGATCATAATCGATATACGAATTCTGGAGCATGTTCAAATTGCCCCGTTAGAGACAAATGCACAACAAATAAAGATGGAAGAACTATACACGACAGGCCGTTTCAAAGAATTGCTGATGAGGTGGACAAGCGTACTGCCGAAAATGTAGATATATATAAGAAACGGCAACGTCTTGCAGAGCATCCATTTGGCACATTGAAACGTAATTGGGGCTTTTCGTATTTCCTGACTAGGCGAACAGAAAGTGTCCGGACTGAATCGTTTATGCATTTTTTGATATATAACATGAAACGAATGATAAATATCATGGGAACAGAGAAGTTGATAGGGATATTGGAGGGTTAGAAACCCATTAATTTACGAAGAAACCCATTAATTTACGATTATGCCAGGTCAAATTTTTATATAGTTGAATAACGTATTCGTGGCAGTGCTAATTAATGGTTTTCACACAGCCTGCCATAGAAAAGGTACTAGATATAGTGGGATCTCATCAATTATCTGCATTACATTTTCCTTGATTTTACTGTATATAAACCAAAGGAAAAACAGACCAAGTCTTTTGTTAAATAATAGTATAAGGAGGGGATATATCATGAAGATCCGGGAAATTATGACCACTGACCCCTTAACCTTAACTCCTAATCAAACAGTTGGTGAGGTAGTAAGCATTTTCATGGACAATAAGATTGATGGGGCGCCAGTATTAGATGAAAACGGAAAATTAATAGGGCTTTTCACTAAGAGCCACATTTATCGCGCTATTAATAATCGTATGAATTTGGAGACGAGAGTTGAAGAATTAATGACCCGGGATATTCTCACCGGACTTCCTGATGATGAGTTTGGGGAGGTAGTAAATCCTACCGTACCTCGACTTCCTGTGGTAGATGAAGATGGTAAAGTAGTGGGGATTATTACCCGCGGAGATATAGCTAAAGCCTTCTTCAATTCCTACAGCAACATTTCTCTTGAATATGATACTATTATTAACTCGGCCTATAATATGATTGTTTCAGTTGATGAAAAAGGTATAATCAAGATCTGGAACTCGGCGGCGGAAAAGTTGCTTGGTAGGAAGGCCGATGATGTCATCGGCAAAAGCATATTAGAAGTACTGCCAACCAGTGATCTTATGGATATAATTCAGACCGGAAAAGTAGAGCCTTTAAAGAAAGTGAAACTCAATGACCGTTTCTTCCTATCTAACCGCTCACCTATTAAGAAAGATGGTAAGATAATTGGTGCGGTTGCTGTTCTTCAGGATATATCCGAAATGGATAAAATGTCCAAGGAATTAAATTATGTTAAAGAATTAAATAATGAACTTGACGCTATAGTAGAATCATCATATGATGGGCTATTTATAACCGATGGTAAAGGAATTACTTTACGTTACAACAAAGCATTTGAGAATCTAACCGGAATAGATGCCCATGAATATTTGGGGAAGAGTGTAGAGGTCATTAAAAGGGATGGAATTATATCCGATCCTGTAACCTGCTATGTACTGGAGCAAAAAAAATCCATTACGAAAATGCAGGAAAGTAAAACCGGTAAGCTTACCTTAACCACGGGAAATCCGGTAATGGATAATAATGGTAATATAATAAGGGTTGTATGTAATGTAAGAGATATAACTGAGTTAAATTTATTAAGGCAAAAGCTTGAACAGGTGGAAGGTTTAAGCCAACACTATGAAAGCCAAATCCGTACTTTGAAGATGCAGTATATTGGCAGCGAGAAAATGGTGTTTAATTCTACTAAGATGAGGAATCTGATTAACATGGTTATTAGATTGGCAGCAGTTGATTCCACCATATTAATAACTGGTGAATCAGGCACCGGTAAGGAACTGATTGCTGAGACAATTCATTCCAGTAGTTCACGTAATGGTAAGCCATTGATTAAGGTAAACTGTGGGGCTATTCCTGAAAATCTATTAGAGTCAGAATTGTTTGGATACGAGGGTGGGGCGTTCACAGGAGCCAAAAAGGAAGGAAAACCAGGATACATTGAACTGGCATCCGGAGGTACTTTATTTCTGGATGAGATTGGTGAAGTACCATTAAATTTGCAGGTAAAACTTCTGCGGTTTTTACAGAGCAAAGAAATTATCAGAGTTGGGGGAGGAAGTTATAGTAACATTGATGTGCGCATTGTGACTGCTACCAACAGAGATCTTTTAGAAATGGTGCGGAAAAAAATGTTTCGTGAGGATCTTTATTATAGATTGAATGTAGTACCTATAAATACGCCGCCTCTACGTGATAGGAAAGAAGATATTCCCGCCCTTGTAGCCCACTTCATTCAATTATTTAACCGCAAATACAAAATGAATAAAAGGATATCTCCAGGAGTGGTTGATATTTTCATGCAATATGATTGGCCTGGCAATGTTAGGGAACTGGAAAACCTCATTGAGCGATTGGTGGTTATTACACCTAGCGATATACTCAGCAGGGAAGATTTGTCTTCCCATCTGGGGGAGACGGTAGGCGTAAGTTCTTCATGTATAATAGTTTCAGGTATAATTCCGTTAAGAGATGCTATCGAAAGTGTTGAGAAACAGCTAATTGAAAAAGTCTATTCCAAATATCAGACTACTAGACAAATGGCTAAAGAATTGGAAGTAAATGCTTCAACCATTGTAAGAAAAGCAGCAAAATACCATATTGTTCAAATAAAAAACAGTTAGTTATAATGTTGTTGCAACGCGACAACATTATAACCCAAATGTGCAACACGGGTATTTCAACCAAAACGTTGGCATATTGCAACGCGTTTTTAATCGAATAAAAGGGAATGCTTGAAAAACTAACCTCTTTTGTTGTTATTAATCCGAAAAAGGATCCAGATTATTATATAAACATTGGTAAGTATTGCAAAAGTGCAAAAATAATTGCCAGGATGTAAGAAGATAAATAGCAATGCTGTTGCAGCTGAGCAACGGCATTGCTATTTATACTTCTTTGTTTATCTAACCTGATGTCATTGCGGAAATTCCTTTTCGTAAATGACTTCTTCATTATTGAGCCTAAAATGTCCCTTTTTATTCCAATATGAGACATATTTATGGGTGAAAGCACTAATTCAACTACTTTTGAGACCTAATATGAGTTTCAACAGTGACATCAACTTGTATGAATATTTAGGGTAGTTGCTAATTAATTTAATGTTGGCATAATTGTTGCGTAATTATGATGTAAATATTGAAATTGATTGGGGTACAAAATTAATTTCATGTTTTAGGAATTCAAGAATATATATGAGGCAAATTGCCAACAACTCCTTGTACCAAAACGTATAAAAGAAGAAAAGGGGGCGAGTAAATTGGCAGTAAAGGAGTCCACTGCAACCAAGGCAAAACGGGGACTGGTAATGGTGATTACTGGTAACGGCAAAGGTAAAACAACATCTGCATTTGGTCAGGCCTTGAGAGCTATTGGACAGGGATACCGAGTATGCATGATTCAGTTCATGAAGGGGCGTAAATATGGCGAGGTCTTGGCAGCTGAAAAATATCTGCCGAATTTCACATATTATCAATTTGGGCTGGATAGTTTTGTTATGCGGGATAACCCTGCCCCGGTTGACATTGAACTCGCGCAACAAGGTTTTGAAAAAGCCAAGGAGGTTGTCAACAGTGGTGAGTTCGACTTAGTCATCCTCGATGAAATAAATGTGGCAGTTTACTTCAATCTGATTCCTAAGGATGAAGTGCTTCAACTGCTTCGAAGCAAAGCATCTGATTTGGATATTATGTTGACTGGTAGGTACGCTTTTGAAGAATTGAAAGAATTTGCTGACTTGGTTAGTGAAGTTACAGAAATAAAACATCATTATGCGGCCGGAATAAAAGATAGAGCCGGCATTGAATACTGAGGGCAAACAATAAACTGACATTATAAGAATAAGCAGTTTTTGTTATATGTTTAAATTGAGGAGGGAATGATAATTGTTTACTGAAGAATTATTAAACCAATCTAGTTCATTGAGGAAAAAATGGGAGGATGAGGTAAAAAAGATAACCTCGAAGAGAGCTGACCAGAAATCTGAGTGGACTACAGTATCCGACCTGCCGATCAGGAGGCTTTATGGCCCCGAAGACATCAAGGACATGGATTTTGAAAAGGATATCTCCTACCCAGGGCAGTACCCATATCTGCGCGGCAATCAGGCTACCGGGTATCGCGGCAAATATTGGACCTTTAGAATGTTTGCCGGTATGGGCAGTGCGGCCGTAACTAACGAACGCTGGCATTATCTGCTAAATACAGGTCAAACCGGTTTGAGTACAGCTTTCGATTTCCCGACCTTAATGGGATATGACACTGATTCACCCAAGGCGAAAGGTGAATGCGGCAAATGTGGTGTTGCCATTGATACCATCGACGACTTTCAGACTCTTATAAAGGGGATTCCCCTCGATAAAATAACCACTTCCATGACTATCAATCCTCCAGCTACTGCCATTTGGGCAATGTATCTGGCTTCGGCTGAAATACAGGGCATTCCGCTGAGTAAGCTTGGTGGTACCATTCAGAATGATATGTTAAAAGAGTTTATTGCTCAGAAGACCCTTATGTGCCCGCCCGAGGCGTCAGTGAAGCTCATTAGTGATACGGTTGAATTTGGAACCAGACATGTTCCTAACTGGAACACGATCAGCATAAGCGGTTATCACATTAGAGAAGCTGGTGCCACAGCTGTTCAGGAACTTGCTTTTACACTTCGTGATGGGATGGAATATGTTGAGGATACGATTCGTCGTAAGGGTTTGCATGTTGACGAGTTCGCTCCTAGATTATCTTTCTTCTTTAACTCGCATGTCGATTTCTTTGAGGAAATTGCCAAGATGCGTGCTGCCCGCAGGATTTGGGCTAAAGCCATGAGAGAACGCTATAATTCCCAGGATCCCAGATCATGGTGGATGCGCTTCCATACTCAGACTGCCGGATGTTCACTAACCGCTCAGCAACCGTACAATAACGTGGTGAGAACTGCTCTTCAAGCTTTGGCAGCAGTTCTGGGAGGAACTCAGTCATTGCACACTAATTCCCTAGATGAGGTTCTTTGCCTGCCTTCTGATCACGCGGTTCAAATCGCACTTAGGACTCAGCAGATTATAGCTGACGAGACCGGTGTTGCCAATACTTTAGATCCACTGGCTGGTTCCTATTTCGTAGAAGCTCTCACCAATGAAATGGAAGAGAAAGCATGGGAATATATCCATAAGATAGACGAAATGGGCGGAATGGTTAAGGCCATCGAAAACGGATTCCCGCAGTTGGAAATTTCCGATGCCGCTTACAAGTTCCAGAAGCAGATTGATGCCAAAGAGAAAATCATGATTGGCGTCAATAAATATGTCACTGATGAGGTAGTTGAGATACCGCTAATAGAAATCGACGATTCGATTGAAACTCAGCAAATTGCACGACTGCACGAAGTAAAACGGAAACGTGATAACCGTTTTGTTGCTGAGTGTCTAAAGAATCTGGCCCAAGCATGTAAGAAGGGCGAAAATGTAATGCCTTTCTGTATTGAGACGGTGAAGGCTTATGGTACTATGCAGGAGATATGCGATGTTTATCGGGAAGTCTACGGCGAATATCGGGACCCCGGAATATACTAAAAACGGTTGAAGGAGGTAAAGTAGTATGTCAGATAGAAAAATTCGTATATTGATTGCTAAACCAGGTTTGGATGGACATGACCGGGGTGCAAAAGTTTTAGCCAGATGTTTTCGGGATGCAGGCTTTGAGGTAATATATACCGGTTGTCACCAAACCCCTGAACAAGTTGCCTCAGCCGCTATTCAAGAAGACGTTGATGTGGTAGGTCTGAGCTGTTTGTCTGGAGCCCATATGTATCTATATCCACAAGTAGTCAAACTCCTAAAGGAGCAGGGTGCTGATGACATTACCGTAATAGGCGGAGGAATAATACCTGATAAGGATTTGCAGCCACTCTATGATGCAGGTCTAAAGGCACTTTTTACCCCGGGTGCAACACTTGAGTCTCTGGTCGATTGGATCAACGAAAATATTCATCCAAGGACGTGATAATATGGAAGAATTAGGGAAGAGGGCTATGGCGGGGGACGTTCGTGCGGCCTCCCGCCTTATCAGAAACATGGAAGATAATATGCCAGGCACTGAAGCAGCGATTAAACACATCTTCCCATTCACTGGAAAGGCTCATGTAATAGGGATTACCGGGTCACCGGGGGCAGGTAAAAGTACGCTTACTGATGAAATGATAGCCTCGTATCGTAATAAAGACAAAACTGTTGGCGTAATGGCAGTTGACCCAACCAGCCCTTTTACTGGCGGAGCTTTACTGGGGGATAGGATCCGTATGCAGCGTCATGCAGAGGATACGGGTGTTTTCGTTCGCAGCATGGCAACCCGTGGGGCCATGGGTGGACTATCCAAAGCAGTTGGTGATGGAATTCACGTACTAGATGTTATGGGCAAAGACGTTATCATAGTGGAGACGGTCGGAGTTGGACAACAAGAGGTGGAAATAATAAATCACGCTCACACGATAATAGTAGTTCTGGTTCCAGGAATGGGCGATGAGGTGCAAGCTCTAAAAGCTGGTCTGATGGAGATAGCTGATATATTTGTTATTAATAAGGCTGACCGCGAAGGTGCAGCCAGACTCCATAAGGAGACATTAAGTATGCTCCAAATGGGAAAATTTGAAAATGGATGGATTCCACCCATCGTTTCTGTAGAGAGCGTATCAGAACCAATATCCTTTGCCCAAAGTGTTGGAGTTCTCACTGATAAAATCGATGAGCATTATCAGTATTTGATAAAAAGCAACATTTTAGCTACTCGAAGTCACCGTAAGGCTACGGCGGAAATTTATGAGTCTCTGCGAGCTGCCATTCTAGCACCGATTCTTGATGATCTGGCTGCAAATGGTGAACTAGAGTTAATGGTACAAAAGATAATGAAGAGAGAGTTAGATCCATATTCTTTAGCCGAATTAGTCGCAGAAAAATATTTGATTAGTCATGATTGTCTAAAGGTCTAGCGATTAATAAAGCCATTCCTTTAAGGGAGGTTGGGTATGGGGAACAAACCAATGAGAGTCCTGCTAGCTAAAACAGGTCTGGACTCTCATGATAGAGGAATTCGTCTGGTTGCTCGCGGGTTGAGGGATGAATGCGGTATGGAGGTAATTTTCACCGGTTTGTACCGTTCACTGGAAGAGATAGTCGAAGCAGCATTACAGGAAGATGTAGATATTGTGGGACTTGGTGTTCATACCGGCCGTGAAATGGAACTATTTCCTAGACTTCGTGAATTATTGGATGCCAGAGATGCCCAGGATATAATTCTCATCGGTGGGGGTGTCATGCCTCAAATGCATAGGACTTCTCTAAAGGAATCCGGATTAGTAATGGAGATATTCGGTCCAGGTTCATCTGTTAGAACTATAGCTGAAGTCCTGAGGCAAGTAATAACTGCTAAACAAACTGGGATAGATGCATTATAGATTTGGCTGATGGAATTGGAATGGGGGACTATTGAATGCGAGATGACATCTTAAAAATACCTGAAGAGGATATGAAAGAAAAAGCCCGTGAGATTGCTAAAAACAATTTTCGTTTGGGGCTAAACTGTTCGGAATCTGTATATGCAGCTCTGGTAGAAGTTGGCCTAATTGAATTTCCAGCCGAAACTGTAGCAATTGCAACTGCTTTTGGCGGTGGTATTGGACTAACCGGTGGGGTATGTGGAGCACTGGTAGCAGCAATTATGGGGGTCAGTTCAGTGCACGGACGGCGAAATCCTCTGGAAGGAACCCAAGAAGCGATCATTGATAAGCTTTATGGAAATCCGGGGCTGTACAGGTTTTTTAACCAGATTCCTCATCGCTTTGAAGAACTGTATGGATCGACATTGTGCAGCGAACTAAACCAGGATTATCCTGAGTGGATAAATAAAGACCGCTTCCGTAACTGCATGAAAATGGTTGTTGATAGTGCAGGTTTAGCTGTTGAGTTTATCTATCAGGGGATCAGAGAAGGCTATGTACAGCCATTTGGTAAAAACATGGCCGGAAAAGTATAAAGCATCCATTATTATCCTTGAATTATTCCTGTAGGAAACCGCAGGAAGCATGGAGTTTCCTGCGGTCTATTAATAGGAGGAAATGGCGTTGCATGATCCTTTATTAATGGACATAAACCATACTGTCTTCTTAAGGGACGAATCGCTGGTTATAGTAGATCGCCGGTGCCTTCCCTCTATGATAGTCGAGGTGGTTTGCAACGACTATGAAGCCGTTGCTCGGGCTATCGAGGAAATGGTGGTCCAAGGTGCCGGCGATATTGCTGTTACTGCCGGTTACGGCCTCTACTTGGCTGCCATTTACATTGAAAGCCATTCAACATCCAAGGTTGATGAAGCCAAAAAGTTATTGCTGACTGCTAGAGAGCGATTGGTTGCTACCAGACCTACCGGGTTTCATCTGAATGCTCTATTGGGCAGGATGCTGGAAAAGATTGATTGGGAACAATCCGGGTGGTCAGATCAATTGCTGGCCAGTATCAATCGGACAATAAGCAAGCAACAGCTTTGCTCGGAATTAACCGGTAAATGGGGAGCAACAATACTGGAAGATGGTGATTGTATACTTACTCACTGCTTTCCTGGAGCTGGATTATTGTTTATGCTAAGCCAAGCAAGGGATCAGAAAAAGCGGATACAGGTAATATCTACTGAGACCAGACCATATCTCCAGGGAGCGCGTCTTACGGCCTGGTCGGTATCGGAATTGGAGATACCGGTAACTTTAATTACCGATAATATGGCAGCCTACTGTATGAGCTGTGGTATGGTAACCAAGGTGTTTACCGCCGCTGATCGCATTGCTATGGATGGGACTATTGCTAATAAAGTGGGGACTTTTCAACTGGCAATAGCCGCCGCTTATCATCACATTCCTTTTTACATTCTTGGGTACGGCGGACCGGACAGGCGTTGTCAGGTTGGCAAGGAAATTATTATAGAAATTAGGGATTCTGAAGAAGTCCTCTCTATTAATGGAATAAAAACGACAGGTGAAAAAGTTAAGGGCTTTTACCCTGCATTTGACTTGACACCGCCTGAATTGGTTGATGCAATAATTACTGATCGAGGAATAATTGCTCCCGGTGAAGTCAATACGTACTGGTCTTTACCAGCTTATTAATTATTAAAATAAATATTAGTATTGTAGAGTAGGAGGTTAATAAATGGCAATTCTAAAAGATTCAGTTATCATTCCACTTAATCGTCAGTTGTTTATACCCAAGGAAGGTAATCTTAAAATGGATGATCTGATCATTGAAACAGATGGGGATTATAGGTTATTTGAAAAAGACGACAATATAATAGTCAAAAACAATGATTGCTGTCGCGGTATTAAGGTTACTATAAAGACAAAAGAGTAAGTAGGTTATAGGAGGGAAAACTATGATGCAGTTATTTAGAGCCTGGTCGGTTATAGATGGATATCTGGGGCAAGATCAGGTGAAGTTTAACTGGTTCGTAGTAGGCAGATCTAATCCAGTAGTTCCTTATGAAGAACTAATTGAGAATTACGATGAAAACAGGGATGAAGCTTGTTACGATCAAATGTTGGTAAATGAATTTTTCACTGAGGCCGAAGTAGTGGAATTAAGGGATTATCTATTGATTTCTCATGAAATTGAGCTTCAAGTGGAAGAAGTATTGTTGCCGGTACGCGCTGGAGGACTAAGCTATGGACTTCTGCTGATAAGTGGCCAGAGTCGTTTTTATACTTTGGCTGATGAAGAAGGATATAAATTAAGTATATCTGTTTTAGGGCATTTTGATCTGGAAGAAGAGAAGTCCTTTAATCTCTTATCATATGAGGATCTGCAAATTGGTGCTAAATTTCTTGAAAGAGTATTCACCAATCTAAACATATCGGTGCTTGAGCAGAATGAGCTAATTACCTTATTGAACAAGATATATAAAGAAACTGGCTTTTATGTACAGCAAATTAAGAAGAAGTCTAAAAGCATGAATAGCATAACGATGAACAATTGAGATGTTAAAATGACAGCCCAGAAGTAAGGAGTTAACATTATGGTAATTGGAGATAGGGTGGTAATAACTGAACCTAAACACTTTCTATTTAACTTGGAAGGTTCATTAATAGGATTTCGTGGAGAAAAATCACCCGGGGACGTATGGCTGCTAATTTTAGTTGACACTCGTAATCGCAGTTATCTTATTCCGCAATCTATGGTGAAGCTGGTATCCGAAGAAGACTATATAAAAAATATGCAAGAACACTAAGATGAAAATATTTATACAATCAGTCTATTAATAACAGACCTGCAAGTGTTAGCTCGCCTTCTTTAAAGTGCATAGCGAGACCGGCTGATTTACATGTTTGCAGGACATCTATACCCATCCCTTCCATAGAAGGTCGTGAAGATCCAGGTTTAGGGCATTGAGTTTTCCCATGTTTAACAATACAGTCTTCACAAAGTTTACATTCACCAGCACCAAGGGCAAGAGCCAATGGAAAACCTGAAGCAAAAGCTTTTCTTTCCAAAGAAATAAGCATTTCATTAAGTTGAATGGCAGTTTTTGAGAAAATTTCTAGAGTTTCTTCTTTGTTTTTTGATGTGATTGATGGTTGAAGTTGTAAAAGAAGAGCGAAATTATATCTCTTAATAAGTAGCCTAATTTCTGATAATGAAGGCAGAAATGGGGGGCACATTAGATTATTATGGTAGTTGCCGCAAAGATTAACCTGACAGTGCATTCGAACTCGTTCATCTAAGAGTATATCTTTGGCGAGTACCAAACAAGTTTGATTAAACCCCATGTTTTTTGAATAAATATCTAGTTCTAAAATGCTATGAAGTTTTTGACTTAAATTCATATTTAATACCTCCTAAAAAAATTTATCGAAAAAATAGCTGAGTATGGTTTGCAAAGATATATTTATTAGTTAGAATAATATATACAGTTCTTGCAACTGGAAAAAAGAAGAAATACAACATTATTATACCAAAAAAATATCTGGAATTAATATATTTTATGTGCAACGGTGTATTTGTCTAACAGCAAATACCGGGGAACCAGGTGAAAGTCCTGGACGGTCGCGCCACTGTAAACGGGAAGCATGTTTCCAATTGCCACTGGGCCTATAGTCTGGGAAGGCGGAAACAAGTAAAGATCCGTGAGTCAGGAGACCTAACTGTTGTACCGCACGTAATACCTTCGCGAGAAAGGGGGAGTGCTTGGTTGACAGGCAAAAAGCTTCCATTTTCTAGTGAAAATGGAAGCTTTTTGAATTGCTGAAGAAAACGTAATTTAGTTTAGAGGAGGGTGTGAATTGATTAACAGGAAAAACAAAGCGATTTCTCGAGTCTTATTAATTTTATTGCTATTAACAACATTAATTACATATTGGGCACCGGGATTTGTCCAAGCGGAAACAAATATTAACGATCTGGCATTGCATGCAGTAATGAACCAGTATAATTCATATCAAAATGGTGCAGCGGTAAATGGGGGAGGATACACTGATTTTTCATCTTATGATGCCTATATATTAGACCTGGCTGGAGCAGATGTAGATACCTGGGTATATAACAATAAAAGTTTAAAAGAAAGAGTGCTTATTTTAATCGATGCTACCATTGCAAATCCCAATGAAACAACAACTGATTGGTCAGGGAATCAAGTATATGCCAAGTCAACCAAGAGAGTATCTCAGGATTATCTAGCAGCAAAGACCCTTGGAGAAACAGAAAAAGCAGGTCAATTACTTACCATAATAAAGGATAGGCAAACCGAGAGTGGTTATTTTGATAATAATGCATTTAGTGATATTCCTGCTTTTGAATTATTGGGGAGGGCTGGGGATATAGCGGAGATAAATACAACAAATGCGATTAATTATATTTTAGATAACTGTGATAATACGACAGGCGCTTGGACCACTTCATGGAATGATTTTCAGACTACAGCACAGGCAGTAAGGGCGTTATACTATCTGAAAAATCAACCAGGTGTTGAAGAAGAGGTACAGATAACTATTCAAACAGCAATTGACAATGGAGTTAATTGGATGAAAGGCCTGCAAAAAAATGATGGGAGTTTTCAGGATACAGCTGGTTTTGATTATAAAATAACCGATACGGCTGAGGTGATTTATACATTAATGCTTTTAGAAATAGACCCTTCAACATGGGTAAACTCAGATAAAAGTCCTCTAGACTATATGAACGACGATGCTTTAGTTTTAGTAAATGGGACTTTTGGCAATATAGGTTGTACTACCTCGGCAATAGATGCATATCTCAAATTAGGAGGATGTGTTGCAGCTAACACCGTTCTGGGTGTGGCAGCAATTCCGAATAGTTCAGTTATACAAGTAAATGGAACACAGCAATTTACGGCAAATGCCTATATATTTAATGGTACTACAGAAGATGTCAGCAATAGTGCAACCTGGTCGACAGCTAATACAGGAATTGCTACTGTAAACAGCAGTGGTTTAGTAACCGGAGTTGCAGCAGGTAATACATATGCTATAGCAGTGTATGAGGGTGTTAATGGCAGTGCAAGTGTTACTGTTAGTTGTACAGATAATGATGCACCAGTTGTACAAGTGAATAATAAAACGGTAAGTATTGCTGTTGTAGGAAAAGCAGGTAATCTGTTATATAGCCCTGGCAGTGTACAAATTACCGAAAATGATGAATTCGGTTTAACAGCAATGAGTGTATTGAAAGCTACCGGATTAAGTTGGAGGTTCAAGACTGGTACTGATGGTTTTATTGAAGATATAGCAGGAGAAACAAATGAGGGAATGAATGGTTGGTGCGGAAAGAAAAATAGTACCCCTTTTTGGGACGTACCCAAAGAAATATCAGTATCAGAGGGGGATAAAATTATCTTCTGGTACAGTATGAATGCTAATTTTAATGGACCAAATTGGGATGATTTATTATCAGGAAATATTATTCAACTACCAATTCCAACAATAGCTGAAGAAAAAATCAAGGAAACCTTAAATAGCTATAAAGATGAGCTTGATAGATTAATAAAAGACACCAATCCTAAAAAAAATAGTAATATTTCAAAAGTATTGAATGTTGATAAGAAAATGACTCTGGAAGCAGCGAAAGCTCTAAAAGAAGAATTGCATGGCAATAAGGTTAACTTGACTAAAGAAGTAGGAAAAACGGATGCTGCATTGGGAGATGAAGAAGTAAGTCTGCTAATCCCTGAAAATGCCTTGTCACAGACCAAAAGTATAACCGTTAAAGAATTACCTGATAATGAAGAACCGGAACAATTTGGGATGAAATTAGGATCGTCGACTTACGAATTTGGCCCTAGTGGAACTACATTTGATGATTCCATAACGATCAGTATTAAAATAGCTCTGACTGAGGACCTGGATATTGAAAACCTAAGTCCAGCCTGGTATGACGAGCAAAGTAAACAGTGGATTACTATTCCGGGAGTAATTGACTATAGTACCGGGTTGGTAGTATTTCGTATTGACCACTTTACCAAGTTTGCAATAATCGAATTGCCTAAAGCCACTAAAGTGCTAACTAGAATCTCTTTTCAGGATGTTGATGATAATATTGCCTGGGCAAAAGATGCTATTGAAATTCTTGCAGGTAAAGGGATTATCAAAGGCACAAGTGAGGGAATATTTGAACCCCAAAGATCTATAAGCAGAGCTGAATTTGTTAAGCTGCTAATAACCGCTCTACAACTGGAAAAAGATGAATATAAGAACGGTCTATTTAGCGATGTAGATTCTTCAAACTGGTTTGCTGCTTCTGTAGCATCTGCGTATAGTAATAAATATGTATCAGGATATTCAGATGGTACCTTTAAGCCAGAGAATAATATAAGTAGGAACGAGGTAGCTAGCATTTTTCATCAAATAGAAGGCACTGCTAATAGTATCAATGATGCCAATATGGTATTCCATGATTGGGATAGTATACCTGCCTGGGCATCAAACGGAGTTAAATACGTTTATAAACAAGGGCTAATGAAAGGATATGAAGATGGAACTTTTAAAGGAATTAACCCATTAAGCAGAGCCGAAGCTGCAGTTGTTGTCTATAAATATCTTAATACTGTTTCCAAGATTTAATAAAATGTATTGTAGTGGTACTGCCAGTTAGACTTTTTAATGCAGAAGTATTGCATAGAAGCTAGCTGGCAGTGCAAATTGCCCTAATTATAATGGTATTTGGGGGTAAATTATGAAGCGCGTTTTTTGCTTAATACTAAGTTTATTTGTGATTTTAGTATTCGCTGGTGGTTGTAGTAATAGGGCTAATGATAATAGCGTTACACCTATTAGTAGCAGTACTATTGCATCAGAGAAACAAACAGGTGAAACTGCAGATGTACCTCTTATTAAAGCTGGGCAAGAAAAGAAATTGCCCACAGAAAATAAAGTTGCTGCTACTGTTGATACTGTAGGCCTGCTGATAACCAAAGATTTTGGGGAACAGATTCTATTCAAAAAACAAGTCGCCATAGATAAAAGCTCCACAGTTATAGATGTGTTGAAAGCAAATTTGAATATAACTACTAAGTGGGATGGTAGTTATGTAAGCAGTATTAATGGTTTAGAGTCACAAAATGGTGGGATATCAGGCAACAACTTGGATTGGTTTTATTATATTAATGGAATTTGTTCTGATGCAGGGGCGGCAGATTATTCATTAAGAGCAGGAGAGGTTATATGGTGGGATTATCATAAATGGCAAAGTGCAGGGTTCGCCAATTCAGCCGTTATTGGCTGCTATCCTGAACCATTCATACACGGCTACCGAGGTAAAGTCGAGACAACCACGATTATGAGTTCTGAAGATAATCTTAACCTGGCAAACGAAATAGAAAAAGCTTTGAAGAATAAGGGAGTTAATTCTGTAGCTACTATGGTATTAGATAACAGTTACTTAGAAAAAACCCGAAAACCTGCGATTGTAATCGGCACCTGGGATGAACTTAAAAAGCTAGACTTCTTAGATAAATTTAATAAGGCCTATAGAAAAACAGGTGCCAGTGTTCATTTTACCGATGAAGGGTTGGAACTGTTGGATTATAAGGGGAATGTAACTCAATCAGGTGCGAAAAGTGCGGGTATTATTGTTGCATCAGGTTCAGGTCTCGGAGACGACAGCCCCCTCTGGCTAGTTGCTGGAACAGATCCAGAAGGCTTACAGCAGGCGGTTGACCTGCTGGTGAAAACCTCTGATAAAATCTCAGGATTATATAATGCGGCAATTTTATCGGGGGAAGTAATTAGATTACCATTACAGTAAAAAGGGATGACATATTATGCTTATCTATCGCGAAAAGGACAACTTAATTCATAAGTTACATCCATTTACCATATTAGCCTTTATAGGTGTAGTTTTAATGTTAACCCTGGTTTTATCTCATCCTGTTTACCTGCTCGGATTGTTTGTGGCGGTAGGAATTGTTATCATTGCAGCCGATAATTATAAAGAATGGAAAGTATATCTTAAGTATTGCTCAGCCTTAATTGTACTTATCATAATATTTAATGCTATTTTTTCTAGAGTAGGAGAAACGGTATTGTACAAAAGTCCCAGGCTACCCTTATTAGGGGAGATAAGAATAACACTTGAAGCCTTGGCGTTTGGTGCTGGAATGGGTGTTCGATTACTGATTATCATTAGTGTCTTTTGTCTTTACACCTATGCAATTCATCCAGATAAAGTGCTAAAACTTTTTAACAAAGGGGGAAGCAGGTCGGTATTAATAATAATACTTGCTACCCGTCTATTTCCCCTTTTAATGAAGGATTTTTACCGAATAACGGAAGTACAACGTTGTCGGGGAGTAAAGTTGGATACTGGTACTAGGTGGAAAAGAATCAGGAATTTACTGCCAGTTATTAGCGTTCTTTTACAATCTTGTCTCGAACGTTCCCTTCAGTTGGCAGAATCAATGTACGCTAGAGGATATGGAAGTGGGGATAGAAGTTATTATAATCGGGAGTTATGGCGACCCAGAGATTATTTAATTTTAGTTGGTATGAGCATGTGTTTGGTAATAGGTGTGTTTTCCACGTTAATAGGTTGGTCTAACTACAATTATTATCCTAGGTTGTCCGGAATTACTGGTAGGGAAATTGTTATAACCAGCATTATGACATTAACCCTTATGATACCTGCCATACTGAATTGGGGGTGGAATAAATGGCCGTTATTAAGATCAAGGATCTGATCTATAATTACACTGACACCAGGAAACCTTCACTGGATAAAATCAATCTTGAAATACCTGAAGGGCAATTTGTTCTGGTAGTAGGGGGATCCGGCAGCGGGAAGTCTTCTTTACTTCGGGCTATTGCAGGCTTAATTCCTGATTTTTATGGTGGCAGTTATGGTGGTGCAGTATATCTTGATAATATAAACTTGCGGCAGCTGGACCGGCGTAACATTGTAAACAGGGTTGGAATGGTTTTTCAGGATCCGGAGAGCCAATTGGTGATGAGCAGCGTAGAACAAGAAATAGTCTTCGGTATGGAGAATTTAGGATTACCTAATCATCTAATGAAACGTAGGTTGATGGAGGTAACGAGTGCACTGGGGTTATCAAATCATTTAAACATTTTTATTCCAGAATTATCTGGGGGACAAAAACAAAAGGTGGCTCTGGCTTCTGTTCTGGCTATGCAACCTGAAATACTGATATTGGATGAGCCTACTTCGCAGTTAGACCCAGTTGCCAGTGAAGAGATACTTTCAATTGTAAAGAGATTAAATGAGGAAAATGGAATAACTGTTATATTAGTTGAGCAACGTTTAGAAAGATGTTTCCATCTGGCTGATAGAATACTGGTTATGGATAAAGGACAGATTGTCCTTGACCAGAATGCACCCGAAACGGTGGCTAATTGGGCATTGAAAAACAATTCTCCGTTTGTTCCGCCCCTGGCCAAATTGTTTGCCAGCGTACAATATCCTGAAATACCGACAACCGTGAAACAGGGAAGAGAAATTCTTAAGCCATATTATCAACTCTGTAAATCTAGTGCAGGTTTTTTAAGTGCTCCCAATAAGAAAGTAGAGATAATGGAAATAAACAAAGATCAACCAATGGTTGAAATAAAAAACTTATGGTTTACCTATGCAAACGGTAAAGAGGTTCTTAAAAATATAAGTATTCAACTCAAACCGGGCGATTTTACCATAATTATGGGAGGAAATGGAGCAGGTAAAACTACTCTGATCAAGAATATTAACGGTTTACTAAAGCCTGGCAGAGGAGTAGTACAATTTCAAGGTAAGGATACCAAAAAGTTATCCGTGGAAGAACTGGCACCTGATGTAGCATATCTAGCTCAGGATCCTAATGATTATCTTTTTTTACCTACGGTTCGAGAAGAGCTGGCTTTTACCTTAACTAATTTAAATCTAGCCGATAACGGGATTAGCCAGGAAACATTGGCTAGGCTAAAAATGAGTTCATTTGAAGAAGTAAATCCCAGGGATTTAAGCACGGGAGAACGCCAACGTGTGGCTCTGGCTTCTGTTTTAGTAACCAGGCCCAAATTATTATTGCTGGATGAACCTACTCGCGGGCTGGATTATCAATTAAAACAGGAATTAGGTAATCTCCTGGTACAGCTTCAAGCCGAAGGAACTACTATTATGGTTATTACCCATGACGTTGAATTTGCTGCTGAATATGCAACCAATATTATATTTATGGCTGAGGGTTCAATAATTGCCTGTGGCCATAAAAATGATATGCTCTCAAATTCCACGTTCTATTCGCCCCAGATTAATAAACTTTTCAATAATATAGTCGACGGAGTAGTAACTTTTGATCAGGGTAAAGAAGCATTAAATAAACTAATAAAATTAAATGAAAATATAGCTATTTCTGTTTAGTTCAAAGTTTAGGACTAATAAATCAAAAATATAAAGGAGGATATTTTATGAGGCGAAAAAAAATACCTATTTGTCTGAGCCTTACTATATTACTTGTTTTTCTGTTAACTAGTGTAGTTCTAGCGAATAACATATTGGCTGATCAACAGACAGGTGTATCTATTAATAAAGCTGTTAATTACCTGCACTCTATACAGAATAATGATGGAGGTTTTCCGGGGAAGGCTGGCGGGCCTAGCAGTATGGGGACATGCTGTTGGGTAATTATGGCATTAGAGGCTGGCGGTGAAGATGTTACTAGTAATACCTGGGCTCCTACAGGGCTAAATCCTATTAACTATTTAAGTAATTTAGATAATTCTCTTGAATCTACCAATGATTATGCCCGTTTACTACTGGCGTTATCTGCAGCCCAACAAAGTCCGGTGTTCCAAAATATTAATTTAGCTGAAAAAATTATATCTTTCCAGCAAAGTGATGGGCAGTTTGCTCAGCCACTTTTGAAAGAGAACGGTTTTATTAATTCGCATTTATGGTCTATTCTAGCTCTAACTTCGGCGGGATGTGATATCCCTAATAAAGAAAGTGCTAAAAAATGGCTAAAAGACAGGCAAAATATAGATGGTGGTTTTGGATGGGCGGAAGGAATAGCCAGTGATTCAGATGACACGGGAATTGCAATTCAAACTTTGGTCATATTAGGAGAGGATCCGAAAAGCTCGGCAGCTATAAAAAACGCTATTAATTATTTAAATGGCTGTCAGGACGAAGATGGAGGATTCAACAGTGGTAATGACTGGATGAGCAGCGGGTCCAATGCTTCATCTAGCGCGTGGGTATTACAGGGATTAATTGCTGCGGGGGAGAATCCGTTAGGTGAAGGTTGGAGTAAATCAGCTAATAATCCAGTATCTTACCTTCTAAATTTACAGACTAGCGATGGTTTTTATAATTGGAAATCAGATGTGATTTCTTCGCCTGCTACAATAACAGCCCAAACCATAATGGCACTGGCTCAAAAACCATTCCCTATCAATATTGAATATTGCAGTAAAAATGAATCTTTACCTAGTGATAAAAGGGAGTTTAGTGATCTTTCTGCTAACAATTGGGCATATCAACCTATTATGAACCTTGTTAAAGCAGGTTTATTGAGTGGGTATTCAGATGGTACCTTTAAACCAGATAATAGTGTCAGCAGGGCTGAGTTTACGAGATACATCGTTAGTGGTCTAGGTATACAAGAAATAAAAATAAGTGAAGTGCATGATTTCCCGGATGTTACAAAAGACCACTGGGCATACAATTTTATTTTAATTACCGCCGAAATTGGCTATGTTGCTGGTATGCCTGATGGAACATTTAATCCTGAAGGGAAAATAAATGGGGCAGAACTAGCTACTATGATAGTTAAAGCTTTACCGACAGAAAAAAAGGCTCAACTAAAGGATGGGCCCTTTTGGTATTCAGGTTATGTAGAATTAGCAGAGAAGAATGGATTATTATATCCTGATTTCCAGCCTGCGATTAGTACAAGCAGATCACAGTGTGCTTATAGCATTATGCAGTTAAGAAATCTAATAAATAGAAATTAACTTAACTACATATGAAATATGTGGATGATGAGGGATGGTATATACGATGAATAATAGATTAGTCTTATCAGTAGTAATAGCGACTGCCCTGCTGCTGTTGGGTATGGTTGTAGTTCCGGAAAATCCTCTTTACGGCATAAATTGGGCCTTAGCTTCAGTGCTTATTATTGGTATGGGTATACTGACATTTTTCTGGCAATTTGAAAAACAAGAGGTTAACTCTAAAGATATTGCATTAATAGCTACCATGGCTTCCCTGGCAGCAATATCTAGAGTACCTTTTGCAGCAATAATGGGTCTTCAGCCAACTACTTTTATAGTGATGATTACTGGATATGTATTTGGCGCTCGAACTGGATTTATGGTTGGAGCGGTAGCTGCATTAGTATCCAACTTTTTTTTAGGTCAGGGTCCATGGACTCCATGGCAGATGTTTAGCTGGGGTATATGTGGGGTTATAGCTGCATTAACAAGTAATTGTAATAGACTAAATCTGATCTCTTTTACAATAATTACCGGATTATGTGGTTATCTTTTTGGTTGGATAATGAATATTTGGCACTGGGTAGGATTTGTTTACCCATTGAATATGACTACCTTTTTTGCTACATATTTGCTAAGCATTCCTTCTGACACCATACATGCAGTTGGGAATATAGCTTTTTCGATTTTATTTGGAAAACCATTTTATATTATTCTAACCCGTTATAAAAAGAAATTAACAGTAAAATATCAAGACTTATCCAACTAACCAATGTTAAGAAGTTAGCCTAAAACTGGAGAGTTAATAGATTCCGGTACGCCATAGTATTTTTGAAAAAGAGGGTATAGGAGGTGGTAGTTTCATTTGGGGGGATGACTACAAAGATCTCTAATCCACAAAGCCCGCTGGTAGGCTTTGGACAGAAAAAGTTTCGGTGTATTCGTAAGTTGTTGCTCGGTAGGATATACTTCCAGAGTTATATATCCATTATATTGGAGTTTGGGAAGAGCATTGGTTAATTTTTCCCAATCAATAATTCCTTCTCCTGGTAACCAATGATGGTCTTTATTACCATCATTATCAGAAAGATGGGTGGCAACCATGCAGTTGGAAAAAGTTTTCAACAGAGTTAAATCATTATTACTATAAATACGGTTATGGGAACTGTCATAACAGAAGCCGAAATAATTAGACTTTATTTCTGATAAAACGAAAGATATATAATCTTCTCTTCCGGTATTTTCAATTGCGATAATAACATCTAAATCTTGTGCAACTTTTAGTAGCCGGGAAATGCTGTCCATCCCATATTGGTTAGGGGAAGGTAGATTTAAAGAATCCGTTATATGCATAACCATAATGGGAATGTTGTATTTAGCACAATCATTCAGCCAAGTAGTATATTTATTTACTATAGCATCACGAGATGACTTATTTTCACTCCATAAGTTATCACAATTATCATAGGGAATATGAATGTTTTCTAGAACTAATCCAGAGTCTCTAACGATATTTGGCATATTATCTTTTTTTATATTTGGAGAACCAATTTCATCTTCCCACCATAGAGTAGTTGCATTAAAACCGGCTTCTTTTATGAGTTTAAGTCTTTCAGGTAAAGGTAGTACAAAACCAAACCATGAGAATATACCTAATTGATGATTGGAACTATAAATCATTTTGACTCCTTTCTTTAATTAGGTGTATAGGCTCAGCAATACATAACCAATAAATACCATATTGTGAATTAATTTACCTGTTTTAAGAATAGCATATTTTAAAATATTAAGTGAAATTGATTTGACCATTGATTAATTAATAAAAACATAGGCACTTTAGTGAGGCTGCTACGCGGACAATGAGTGAAATGGCTGCATTTTAGGAGGCAGGAGTAATAATTAATTAATGAGGTGGAAATAGAAATTTTGGCAGGAGGCGAGAAGGTGATCAAAGTGAAAATTTATAACGGTTATATTAGGGCTTTATATTTAATAATGATAATTTTTATTGTGAGTTTATCAGGTTGCAAAGGTTCTGTTAATTTACAGTCGTTAAGTGACAAACCGAAAGACAATACATCTTTCCCGGTGACTATTACCGATGATATGGGACGAAAGGTTACTTTGAAAACAGAACCTAAACGAATAGTTTCATTAGCTCCCAGTAATACCGAGATACTATTCTTTTTAGGGCTTGGTGATAGGGTTGTTGGGGTTACTTCATACTGTGATTATCCTGAAGAAGCTAAGCTTATCACTAAAATAGGCGGCTTCAAAGATCCTAGTCTGGAAAAAATAGTTATCTTGAAGCCTGATTTGGTTTTAGCTACAGGCATGCACGAACAGTTGATAAAAGGATTAGAGGATGCAGGATTAGATGTTTTGGTTATAAAACCAAATACAATTGAAGAAATTCTTAATACTATGCAACTTGTCGGAAGGGCTGCCGGTGTGGAGGATAAGGCGGCTACATTAACAAAAGACTTAAAGGATAGAGTTAACGCTGTAAGCGAAAAAACTGGAAAGATTCCGGCAAATGAAAGGCCAACTGTGTATTATGAACTGTGGTACGAACCACTTATGTCAGTAGGTAAGGGTACCATGATTGGACAAATAATAGAATTGGCCGGAGGTATAAACGTAACTGCTGGCAGTGCAGAGCAATACCCTCAATTAAGTGAAGAAGTAATTGTTATGAAGAATCCTGAAGTAATGGTTAATTCATACGGTCATGATGCTAAAAAAATAACCCCTGAAGAAATCGCTGCTAGAAAAGGATGGAAGGAAATATCATTTGTTAAAAATTATCGAATATATACAATAGATTCGGATTGTTTAACCATAGCAGGACCTAGAATAGTTGAAGGGCTTGAAAAGATGGCACAGTATTTGTATCCTGAACTCTTTAAATAAACTAAGGGACTGGTCAGTTCATTTCTTAAAAGTCCCTTGTTAGGAAGCTGGTATTATGATTCATAAAAGTAATGTTAAACAATCGGTACTGTTTACGATATTGATTATTATCTTGTTGGCATCATTTGTATTAGGTGTCAGTATAGGTGCGGTCTCCATACCGCCATCTGAGGTAGTTAGAATTTTCTTCAGTCATATTCCAGGCATTGATAGATATCTGTCTGCAGGTTTGGTGCCGGAACATGAAACAATAATTCTGACTATGAGATTTCCCCGAGTAGTTATTGCTGCTCTAGTTGGAGCAGGGCTAGCTTTAGCAGGAGCTACATTTCAGGGATTGTTTCGGAATCCTATGGCAGACCCCTATGTTATCGGTGTCTCATCAGGAGCGGCTCTGGGTGCGGTTTGCAGTATACTTGTTCAGTCGATATGGGACATTCCCATCCGTTTCGGTATACCAGCTTTTGCTTTCGTTTTTGCAGTTGTGACCATATTTTTGGTGTATAGCCTGGCAAGGGTAGGGGGTAAAGTCCCGGTTATGACTTTGCTTCTATCTGGGATAGCTGTTAATTCATTACTTTCAGCGCTAGTTTCTTTTTGCATGTTCTTTAGCGGTAATCAGCTGCACCAGGTAGTGTTTTGGCTTTTGGGAGGTTTTTCCGGTCGCGGGTGGGATTATGTTTATATATTTCTTCCTTATGGAGTTGTAGGGTCAACTGTAATATTCATATATGCACGAGAATTAAACGCCATGCTATTAGGAGAAGAACCTGCTCAACATCTAGGAATCGAAGTTGAGCGGGTAAAACGCCGTTTGCTAATAGCCGCAGCATTACTAACAGGCGCATGTGTATCTGTTAGTGGCCTGATTGGATTTGTAGGACTGGTAATTCCCCATATAGTACGAATGCTCTTTGGCCCCGATCACCGTACATTGCTTCCGGCCGTAGCTTTGATTGGAGCTGCCTTTTTATTGGTTGCGGATGTATTGGCCAGAGTTGTTATTGCTCCGGGAGAATTGCCGGTAGGAATTGTTACCGCCCTGGTTGGTGGACCATTTTTTATTTATCTTCTGCGTCGTCAAAAAAATTCAATGTTTTGAGGAGGGGTAATAGGTGCTTTTTAACATATTAGGAGTTACTTGTGGCTATGGTGCTTCTCCTGTATTGCAAGATGCCAGTGTGCAGATACATACTCAGGATTTTGTAGGCGTCGTAGGACCTAATGGCTCCGGGAAATCTACTCTTCTTCGTACAATTAGCCGGGTATTAAAACCGCTGCATGGTAAAGTGCTGCTGGATGAGGAAGACATCTATGATATTCCTGCTTCCAGGCTGGCCCAGAAAATGGCGGTAATACCTCAGGAACAGGGGCTAAACTTTCCTTTTACAGTAAGAGATGTTGTTATGATGGGGCGTATACCTCACTTAAAACGCTTTGCAAAAGAAGGCGTACAGGATCTGGAGGCCGTTGCCAAGGCTATGGATTTAACTGACACGGACCTACTTGCTAACCGTCAAGTAAACGAACTTAGCGGCGGAGAAAAACAGCGGGTACTATTAGCCCGGGCATTGGCCCAGGAACCAAAAATACTTCTTTTGGATGAACCTACGGCATATTTGGATTTAAACTATCAAATTGAAATAATGGAACTCCTGGCTCGGCTTCGCCGTGATTATGGTCTTACGATTGTTATGGTTCTTCATGACATTAATCTTGCCTCCAGGTATTGCGACTATTTAGTGGTAGTGAAGCAGGGCTCAATACACGCTATTGGTGCTCCCCATCAGGTAATTACAACAAATATGATAAAGGAAGTATATGGTTGCGATGTGAGAGTAGAGTGCCCCAATTCCATAGAACGACCTTATATAGTTTTTAATAGCGAGGAAATTATTGCAGTTAGAAAGGGCCGTGAACGTTGGGTACATGTTGTCGGAGGCGGTGGGGCGGGCGTATTGCTGTTTAGAAATCTTCTTAAATCAGGGTGGAAGGTTAGTACGGGAGTAGTCAATGTTGGTGACAGCGATTGGCAAGAAGCTTGCCGCCTGGGGGTGAGTATTACAGAAGCCCCACCTTTTTGTAGTGTAGGTGTGGATGAAGTTAGGCGGAATAAAGAGATGATGCAAAAGGCGGACTTCATTATTATGACGGGGATTCCCTTTGGTACAGGCAATCTAGGTAATTTAGAATGTGTTCTTGAGCTTGCTGAAAAAGGAAACCCAGTCATTGTAGTTGATAATATTGATATCGGTGATCGTGATTACACTGGAGGAAAGGCTACAGAGCTTTATGGGAGCCTGCTTAAGAGGGGGGTACATATTGTTAAAAGCGAATGGGAGGCTATTCATTTAATGGAAGGAGATGAGGAAAAATGGCATCCCGAGGTAAGCTGGTTTTTGTAACCGGTGCAGCCAGAAGTGGCAAGAGTTTTTTTGCCGAAAAGATGGCTGCAGATTTAGAAGGAAAGGTAAGCTATATTGCAACTTGTGTTCCAGGAGACGATGAAATGGTTGATAGGGTCGCCCGCCATCAGGCTCGAAGACCAGTTAATTGGCAAACTATAGAAGAGGCCTTTAATCCAGTTGGAGTTATTAAGGAATTGGATGAACCAGGGCATATATTTCTTTTGGATTGTTTGACCCTGCTGGTTAGCAATCTGATGCTTCAAACTGAAATAGAACTAGGTGAAGAACAGCTATTACAGAAGATTATCGAATTAGCCAAGGTGAGTCGCGAATCGGCAGCTCATATTATTATAGTCTCCAATGAGGTGGGATGGGGTATAGTTCCCGGTGACCCTTTATCAAGGTTGTACCGAGACATTATTGGGCGTGCCAATCAAATTATAGCTTCGTATGCTGACGAGGCATATATTACAATTGCGGGTATTCCGATTGAATTAAAAGCTCTAACTAAAGGTATGTAAGCATATGTTATGGTTGATCGTACCGCTAGCTTTGCTATTAGATCTGGTATTCGGTGATCCATTATTTATACCCCATCCAGTGAAAATAATGGGCCGAGCCATTACAGGTTTAGAAAAATTATTGCGTCCTTTAGCGAGGTCCAAAAGAAGTGAACGTTTTACCGGTTGCCTGCTCGCATTAATTATTCCAGGAACAGTTTATGTATTAACATTATGGGTATGTTGGGCAGCTGGAACGATACATCATAATTTAGAAATTGTATTATCGGCGTGGTTGATTTCTACCACTATTGCTGCAAGAGGCTTGATGGATGTGGGGCGTTCAGTATATAGGTATTTATTTTATGGTGAGCTAGAACCGGCTCGAAAAGTGGTGGATGGGATTGTTGGAAGAGATACAGGGGATATGAACGAGCAAGAAATGACTCGGGCCACAGTGGAGACAATGGCCGAAAATATTGTCGATGCGGTAGTAGCACCAATATTTTTTGCTTTTATTGGCGGGGCTCCGTTAGCGATGACTTATAGAGCTATCAATACTTTGGACTCAATGGTGGGATATCGAAATTCTCGCTATCTGTATTTTGGTTGGGCTTCAGCACGACTAGATGACCTGGTAAACTATATACCTGCCCGAATTACAGGGGTATTAATCGTTATTGCTGCTATTATTCTTAGGTGTCAACCAGTCACTGCAGCAGTAAGCATTTTTCGCGATAGCGGGAAACATCCTAGTCCTAACAGCGGTATACCTGAGGCAGGTGTGGCAGGTGCGCTGGGAGTGTGTTTAGGTGGCACTAATTATTATGAAGGAATTCCTTCCTTTCGCCCGTTAATGGGAGTGTCCCCGGGCAATATCCTGGGGTATGATCATATCAAGCAAACAATCAGGTTTGTGTATGTTACGGCAATACTTGCAGTGCTTTTAGGTTCGTATGTGTATAAAATATTATAGGAAAACGGCTTTCTTTTATTCAGGTTGCTTGGGAGCATTAGCTTAAGTTTAGAAGCATAAGATTAGTTTGTATATTAATGGGTGAGGAGGTGATATCTTGCATGAGAAGGAAAGGATACATGGAGGCAATGTTTATGAAGTAGCTCGGAAATATATAATAGATTTAGAAGAGATTCTTGATTTTAGTGCCAGCGTTAGTCCTCTGGGGGTACCTGAAGTTGTAATGCAAGCTGTCAAAAACTCGCTTGGAACAATTGCTCACTATCCAGATTCTGCATGTAAAGATTTCAGGCAGGCAGCAGCATCAGAATTAGGAGTTGGAAGGGAAAACATATTAGCAGGCAACGGGGCTGCTGAAATTATTTATCTTATTGTACGGATGATACTTCCTCGTTATACTTTGATTCCTATTCCTACTTTTTCAGAGTATGGATATGCTGTGCGTTCAGTGGGTGGTAAATTGAAATATTTTGAATTACAACCGGAAGGATCCCGGTTTGTTATTTCTATTGACGACTTCTGCAAATCAATTCGGGGTTCGGATCTGGCGTTTATTTGCAATCCCAACAACCCAACCGGTACCTTATTTGATCGAAATGATTTGCAGGAAATTCTTGAGGTGGGTAAAGCTAATCATTGTTTTATTGTTGTTGATGAGGCCTATTTGGATTTTGTGAAAGGCGGTTCTGACCATTCGGTAGTAAACCAGGTATTTCATTATGATAATTTACTCATATTGAAATCCTTAACCAAAGTATATTCATTACCGGGTCTCCGTATTGGATATGCTATCGGCCATAAAGATTTAATCGATAAAATGAATACTCTAAGAGATCCATGGAGTGTTAATTCTCTAGCCCAAGCAGCGGGGGTAGCAGCCCTGACGGAAAGGGATTATCGTACTCGTTTACAGGAAACAATTTGGGAAGAACGACAATATTTATATGAAGAAATAAAAAAGCTTCCCGGGTTAAAGCCATACATTCCTACAGCTAATTTTCTGCTTGTGAATACCTGTGAAGCTGGTATTACTGCTAGTCATCTGCAAGAAGTTCTGGCACGTTCTGGATTGTTGATTAGGGATTGCACATCTTTTCAAGGGATGGGACCCTATTTTATCAGGATTGCTGTACGAACGCGACTCGAGAATATGCGGCTAATTCACGCTCTTGATGCTTATATTTCTAGTTTGAGAGGGTAGGGGAAGTAAGCTGCTCGCCTATAAGGCAATACTGGTGAGACGCGGGGAAACTGCCTGGAATCAGGAGGAGAAAGGAGATGGAAGATGAAAACGGTTCATACTTTGATGATTCAGGGGACAGGTTCGCATGTTGGAAAAAGTGTTCTGGTTACTGCTTTTTGCCGAATATTTTTGCAGGATGGTTATGCTGTTTCACCTTTTAAATCTCAAAATATGGCTCTAAATTCCTTTGTTACGATAGATGGGGGAGAAATGGGCCGTGCTCAGGTAGTCCAGGCACAGGCAGCAGGGATAGAACCTGATATAGATATGAATCCTATTTTGCTTAAACCATCGGCTGATAATGCTTCCCAGGTTATAGTACATGGTAAGCCAATTGGAACGATGAGTGCTAGTTATTACCATAATGACTACGTGAAAACAGTTTGGCCGGCAATACTAGAATCATTCGGACGTTTAAAGGAGAAATACGAAATTATTGTTTTGGAGGGGGCGGGCAGCCCTGCAGAGGTAAATCTACAAAAAAATGATGTTGTGAATATGCGGGCAGCTCATATGGCTAGTGCCCCGGTTTTACTTGTGGCTGACATTGATAAAGGCGGAGCTTTAGCTGCTGTGGTTGGCACCCTGGAGTTATTACCGCCTGATGATCGGAAAATGGTAGTCGGTATAATTATTAATAAATTCAGAGGTGACCTTGGATTACTTCAGCCGGCTCTGGATTTTTTGGAAGAAAAGACTGGCATTCCAGTCTTGGGAGTAATACCATATTTTAATTATAATATTCCCGAGGAAGATACTGTAAATGATGAACTCCGTCCTAAACACTCCGAAAAAAATGTTTTGGAAATTGGGGTGCTTTATCTGCCCCATATTTCAAATTTTACGGATTTTGATTCACTGGATGCGGAACCAGATGTTTCTCTGCGCTATATTAAACCTGGAGATAAATTTGGAAGGTTAGATTGTCTCATTATACCGGGATCGAAAAATACTATTGGTGATCTTAACTGGATTAAAAAAATTGGTTGGGATAAAGAAATTATGCATTTGGCCGCTAGTGAAGTTCCCATTATTGGAATATGTGGCGGCTTTCAAATGCTGGGCAGGACTATTATTGATTCCCAGAACATTGAATCAGCAAGTGAAGAGACTGCTGGATTAGGACTTTTAGATGTTATTACTAATTTCAGTTGCGAAAAAACAACCTGGCAGGTAAATGGCAAGGCTCTAGGGCATGGAAAACTAATGGATGCTCTGCGTTCCCGCGAGGTTGAAGGATACGAGATTCATATGGGACAATCATTTCGCAATCCGGGAGTAAAACCAGCCTTTCAATTATTACGCAAAAATGATCCGGACTCTTTAGTTTTAGATGGGGCAGTCAACGAAACAGGACTGATATTTGGCACCTATCTACATGGCATATTTGATGCAGACGAATTTCGTCGTGTTTTCTTAAATCAATTAAGGAAGCTTAAAGATTTGCCGCCCATAGATTTACAATATAATTTCCAGGAAAATCGCGAAGCAGCCTATGAAAAACTGGCCGAGCTAGTCAGAGAAAATATTGATATGAAACGAGTTTATCAGCTTATGGGATTATAAACTCATAGATAATAAACAATCCTATCCACGGAATATAACAACAGAAGGCAGCAATTTCTGTCGACAGCAGGAATTCAAGCCGTTTATCACGAAGTGTTTCACGAAATTGAACATAGGAGGGTGCGTATGAGCGTAAAAATCGTTAGTGATAGTACTTCGTATATTGATGCCTCTGTTCAACGCGAATTAGATATAACGATAATTCCCCTTAGTGTTAGTTTTCCCGACGAATCATTCAAAGAGACTGAAGTAGACTATGACTATTTCTATAAAAAAATTGAAAGAGAAGGTATAATACCTTCATCATCACAGCCGGCTCAGGGAGAGATTCAAGAGATATTCACAAATATCGTTGCCAGGGGGGATGAGGTGCTGGCTATTTTCTTGTCCTCGGATATGAGCGGCACCTATCACTCCGCCTTAGTTGCCAAAGATATGATCATGCAAGAATATCCTGGTGCCAGGATAGAGGTAATAGATTCTCGTACCAATTGCTTGGCAATGGGTTTAACTGTAATGGACGCGGCCCAAGCGGCCCTGGAAGGAAAATCAATGGAGGAGATCATAGAGCTAGCTCGGCAAACGATGAAACGGGTGAAATTTTATTTTGTTCCTGCAGGGCTGGAATACCTGAAGAAGGGGGGGCGCATAGGCGGTGCTGCAGCACTGTTGGGTTCTATATTGAAGTTAAAACCTATTCTGTTTGTGGAGAATGGCAAGACGGCTCTGCTAGAAAGGGCGCGAGGATCGCGAGCAGCTATTGAGCGCTTATTAAACCTGCTTGAGAATGATTTTAAGGCTTTTGGGCTTAGAAATGTTATGGTGCACCATATTAGCTGTCCTGATAAAGCTGCAGAATTGGCACAGACTATCCATGTTAGATATGGCATGGAAGTAGCGGTGCTTCCCATTGGACCAGTCATTGGACTGCACGTTGGCCCCGGAACTCTTTCCATTATCTATTGTACTGAAAAATACCAAGAGATAAAGAAATAGTTAGACCAGATTTATCAGTATCGAGAAGCAGCATCAAAAATGGGAACTAATTGTATCTGAGCCCTAGGATGAATGGTATAATAATATAGCGCATAAGTGAAACAAATTAAAGGGAGGTATTATTGTGAAGAAAGCATGGATTATTGTCCTTGCAGTTATTGTTCTGCTCGGTTTTTCAATAATGAGCAGCTACAATGGTTTAGTTAGTCTTAATGAATCGGTTAATGGCAAATGGAGTCAGGTGGATGTTCAACTGCAGCGCCGGGCTGATCTTATACCCAATCTGGTCTCAACAGTTCAAGGCTTTGCTGCTCAGGAGAAAGATATTCTTAAAAGTATTGCCGATGCGCGTAGTAAATTAGTAGGAGCACAAGGGGTTGCCAACAAGGCTGCAGCTAATGAGGAACTTTCCTCCACCCTTTCTCGTTTGTTAGTGGTAGTAGAGAACTATCCTAACCTCAAATCAGATGCAAACTTTCGACAGCTTCAGGATGAGCTAGCTGGAACTGAAAATCGCATAGCGGTGTCGCGGAAAGACTATAATGACTCGGTTCAAATTTTTAACGCTAAAATCAAGACTTTTCCCAATGCGATGTTCGCGGGTATGTTAGGATTTTCTTCTCGCGAATACTTCGAAGCCGAGGCATCCGCTAAAGTGGTTCCCAAAGTTGAGTTCAAATAGTAGAGGAGCTATACAGCATGGATAATTATTTGTCCTGCCATATAACGGAAACTAGGTTCGGAAACAGTTGGCGGCGGGGAATTGGCTCAATAGTGGGCTGGCTGGCGGCCTTGGTTTTGCTATTATTGTTTGTGTTTCCTTCCCCAACTATGGCAGCAGCTGTTATCCCGGACCCCGAGCCCGGACTTTATGTGCTCGACCAGGCTGGGGTAATGAGTAACGAAACTAAAGCTATGATTATTAATACCAGCCAGGAACTGGCCCGCCAGACCAAGGCTCAAGTGGCGGTTGTTACCATGAAAACCCTGGACGGACAGCCTATTGCAGACGTAGCCCTGGAAATCGGTCGTAAATGGCAGTTAGGTGATAAGCAACTGAACAACGGGATAGTCATCCTGGTAGTTCCCACGGAGAAGAAAATTCGTATAGAAGTAGGTTATGGGTTAGAAGGTGCTCTCCCCGATGGCAAGATCGGACGACTAGAGGATGAGTATATGTTGCCTGCCTTCAAGGAGGGCAATTATGACCTAGGTTTGGCGAACGGTTATAAAGCAATAGTTGCCGAGGTTGCCAAGGAATACGGAGTTAGTATAGGCATTCAGCAGGGGACCAAAACAGTACCAGTAGAAGCTCCAGCCCAAAAGAAAGTTCCTACCTGGCTTACCATCCTGGGGGCTATTGGGCTTATATTTTTGATATGGTTAGATAATCGTTTTCTTAATGGTTTCTTCTTAGGTATGTTATTGGGTATGCTCTTCCGTGGAGGCGGAAGAGGTGGGGGTGGAGGCTTTGGCGGTGGAGACTCCGGCGGAGGAGGATCCTTCGGCGGGGGAGGTAGTAGTCGGGACTGGTAAAACCTATCGATTAGGGATATGTAATGATAGGGTAGTCAGATAGCTTAACGAATCTGAAACCATTTTTCTCTAGAATAGGAATAGCGTCCATAATACCTTCAGCAGTTTCCCCTTCGGGATGATTAAAATGAAATATTACAATAGACCCTGCTCGGGCACCGAGCAGGGCTTTTTTTACCTGTTCCCGGTTATAAGTGGCTCCGGCATCGCCCAGAACACTGTAGCCTACAGTTGTATAGCCTAAATCACTGGCAAGTGCTACTGCTGCTTCGTCATAGTAATTGGTTCCCGAGCGGTAAAAGCGGGGTTTGAGCTCTGTGCGGGATAATATCTTTTCTCCATTAGTTTCTATTTCTTCTATGACATCTGCTACGGTACTGGTTCCCTTAATATTATAAGCGGTCTTGCCATTTACTGAGCAGGGGAGATGGTTTAATCCATGATTACCGATCTCGAAAAGCTTGTTATGAGCTAGTTTAAGAAATATATCTGGGTTAGCGTCAATCCATTTGCCAGAAATAAACAAAGTGGCTGGTATCTGCATTTTGTCCAAATAATCAATCAGGTTGGCATCATATCCATTAGAACGTACCGAGCCTCCACAGGCATCGAAGGTTAGAGCCAGGATTTTTTGCTTAGTATCCAGGCTATGTGCCACCCCGCTCACTTTTTCGCCCCACTGTTGCGGCTGCGCATTTGTATATTTTAATAGAACCTGTTCGTTTAGATTAGGCTGGACTTGCTTTGATGCCAGTATTTCCATATCGATCACCTGTGGCAAGTCAGAGTTAACCGGCTTTATTCCGGACTGGCACCCGGTTATCCCAAGTCCATATATCAATATCATAACCATAGTGAAGAATAGGCACTTCGGCTTCATCATTATCTCCTCTTTAATGGAATTATGCATACGCGTATTATACAACAGAAATAAGGTGTACGACTTATGTTTAGCAGGATTTTATAGATTCTTATTGAATGTTATACACGAAGAAATAATAGGGAGTGAAGTCTTTGTATAGCATAAAAAAGGGGAATAAGCTTTGCACACTAGCCATATTGTTTGTTGTTTTTTGGGGGGTAATTTTACTTATACCCCAATCTGTTATGGCAGAAACGGAGTTAGTAATACGCATAAGTGATCCTGACAAGCCAGAAGGGATAAATAATCCGGATAAACCCGAAGGAGGAGTGACTTCCGAAGGAAATACTATTAACACAGTCCTATCCCAACCGGTAGTATCTTATGGAGAGAATCGGGAATTGGGAACCTTGCGGATAAGTGGAAAACCGGGAATAGCCGTTCCGTTATCACCAGGCCAAAAGATAATGATTTCTTTACCTAAAGGTACAGCTTATATGCAGATACCGAGAGCGGAAACTTATAAAAATTACGTGGAATGGCCTGAAACTATTAATGGGAAGAAAAACCAGATCAAAGATGGCAATGGCCAGTCCGGAATAAAGTTTCTTGGCGCAAGCCCGTCTTCCCTGACACTGGAGGTAGGGAACATTGACCGTTCCGGAGAGATTATGATAATCGATATTGTTTTTAACCAGGAAGGGTATAGTAAGGTGAGGGTAGCATCTTTTACGGAGTTTGCTGCTGATTATTCTCGTGATACTGAAGATAAGGTCAGTCGGCTGCAATTTTTCAGCTTACTGAATGGAGTGACCATGCCGTTTCCTTCTTCACCCCTGCATGTGATAAGAAGCGAACCTAGTATAGATGAAAAGTTCTCAGATACAGGCGACATGAACCCTGCGGATAAGTATAAAATAGTTTCTTTAGTAAATGCAGGTTTCATTAATGGATATGAGGGTGGATATTTTAAAGCAGATCAATATATAACAAGGGCAGAAGCAGTTTCAGTGTTAGGAATGATTTTTAGTACAAAGGGCGAGCAGGCTATGTTTAACGATCAAATTCCAGCATGGGCTCAAGCAGGCATTAATTCGGCTTATGCTGCTAATATCGTCAATGGATATCCGGACGGCAGTTTCCGGCCTGAGAAGCAATTAACTAAGCAAGAGGCAGTTTACCTTTTGCAGCAGTGTCTGGAAACTTACAGTTACCAGCGGGTTGTAAGGGAATAGTCTAACAAGTGCATTATTTTACTGGTAAAGTAATCTAGCCTTGAAAGTAAATAAGCACAATAAAATAGACTCTGGATTGCCAAGGGTTAAGTGGATAATAATTGCACTTAACCCTTGCGGACCTAGCCTTCTTCGCCGAAGACCAGTCTCCTTCGTTCTTTCCTAATTCGTTCAATATCAGGTTTTAGCTGTTTCTTAATTTCTATCCCGGATTGTTTCAGGTAAGCCTCAAGATCACTGCTTGCAACTCCCTTGTCATGTCGCCCTAGCTTAATCGCAAGGCACTGGGTGCCTTGGAGATAAAAATTTAACTCTGCTTTTACCGGTCTGCCATCAATGTCAAAAACGACATCGGCACCAGCCATGTTTTGTCCAGTCATTCGCAAGTTCTCGATTGCTATGAGTTGCATCGAAAAATCTCCCCTCTTTTATAATTTCAAGGTTCGGTATAATTTATGAAAACTTCGGCGATTTTCAGGCTTTTCAGCATACATTAGATTATCGGCCTGTCGGAATACTTCCCTCATGTTAATGTCCGGAGATGATTTCAAAGCATGACCAATTGATAGGCTCAAGGGGTAACGCGGTGCGGATTGGTTTTGCTCAACAATAGTGTGGCGAAGTTTTTTGACGTATGCTTCCAGTTGCTCGGCAGAACAGTTTCGAATCAGTATGGTAAACTCATCACCACCGATACGGGAGACTATTTCGTCATGGTCAAAACAGGTTTTCAGTGCTCCGGAACATTGCATCAGTAAATGGTCACCTGCCTCATGGCCCAGATTATCATTGATCGTCTTTAAACCGTCAACGTCACATACAATCAATCCAACTGAGTCAAGGGAATCATTGTCAATGGCATGCATTTCCTTTTCAAAGAAGAAACGGTTGAATAAACCCGTAAGGTAATCGTGCATGCTTATGTAGCGCAGGGAATCTTCGGCTTGTTTACGGCGGGTAACATCGGTATCTGTACCATCAATCCGGGCAACAAAGCCATGCGCATCGTGAGCAAAATGAGCTCTCCGATTCAGCCAGCGCTGTTGGCCATTGGGATGGTTATAGGAATATTCAACCTCAAACCATCCTCGCTGCAAAAGGGTGGAAAAGTTCTCCAGAATCAGTTCGTGGGCCGTACTCATTAATTGGTATCCGTTGGCTGCATCTTCATATATTTTTTCAACGGGGTAGCCGTACACTCTTTCTGCTGCTGGATTAACATAGATCAATTCAAAGGTATCGGGAGTTACTGACCATATTACATCTTGCACCGAACTCAGAATGCTATCCAGATGTGCCTGCCTTTCCAGAAGATCTTCTTCAGTTTTCTTGCGGCTGGTAACATCAAAAAGAAGAACTTCAATCGAAATAAGTTGCCCTGATTCATTAAGGACCGGCACAGCCACACTATTTAGCCAAACTATCTGTCCTTGACCTGAAATAATACGATATTCTAAAGTCTGAGCTTCATGGCCATTGAGCAAACGGTAATTAGTAGTCTGAAACGCGTGCAAATCTTTGGGATGAACCAGATGTTCGAACATGATTTGTCCATTAATAAAGTCATTTTTGTCGTATCCGGTTATTTCCTTGACTGCCCCCATACAATTCAAGGGCATAAAATTCAGATCAGCAGAGTAGCCGATAATATTTAAGGCATTCAAACTATCTTCTGATAGGTATTTAGCAAATGTTACTTCTGCTTTTATCTTGGCAAGCTCTTGCCTCAATCGAGAATTCTCCTTTTGTAAGAACTCTAGATCATGTTGCATGTTTTTATTATCAGGAGAATATGCCATGTTTTTGCACCACTCCTATACTCCGGATGGACGGGGCAGTAGGCTGTTAAGCTCACGCTCGCTTATTATCTCAACCGGTATTATGGTCTTCATCCGTGACAAATCAATTTCATGCGGGTGCTGTACCCTGCGTAGAGATTTATCAATAATTATCCGTATTACCGGCTTTTGAGGGCTTTCAGGATTCAAATGGGTAACAATCCCTATTTCGCCGGTGTTTAACTTAATAAAACTCCCCAATGGGTAACTAGCGATATTGGATATCATTGCTACAACCACGGCAGGGTCGAAGTATATACCTGACATCCGTTTAATAAGGTTAATTGCCTGATTAACCTGATAAGGAGGGCGATTAAGGCGTTCGGTCATCAGATCATCGTAAGTATTGGCGGCGGCTACAATACGTGCATATTCATGTATTTTAGTGCCTGCAAGCTGACGAGGGTAGCCCTTGCCATCCCACCGTTCATGGTGTTGCAAGGCTACATGGGCAGATAGCAGTGAAAGGTCACCATAATCCCTTATGATGGAATAACCCAATTCAGGATGTTTGGATAGCACTACATATTCTTCCTCGCTCATGTTTCCAAACCGTTCAACTAATTCCTGGTCAATTTTCGACTTGCCTATATCATGCAATAAAGCCCCTATACCTAGTTCCTTCAGCTTAGTATCACTATAACCCAAGGTGATTCCGGTCATGATAGATAGCGTACAAACACTTACCGAATGATAAAAAATAACATTATCCAGAGTCGATATATCGGAAATGCTTAACAGTACACTGCTATTGTCCAGAATCTCATCTAATAAATTATTAACTATATTGCGTAAAGCAACGGTATTTATTTTTCGATCTTGCTGTAAGTGACTGAAGGTTGTTTTTACCAGTTTTACGGTGTTAATTCTGGTTTCCTCCGAGATTACGTCCTCATCATCAGTCTCTCCAAATGTTTCGTCACGTATATATAAATAGTGGATACCTATCTCAAAAAGCCGATTTATATATTGAGCGTCCAACTCTACCCCTGCCCTGAGCAAAATATTACCCTCACTATCTATAATGCTGCGACCTAATAACATTCCTTCACTGGCATAATCTAGGGGTATCTTCCGCACCTGATTCACCTGCCTCACAATTAACTATATTCTCTTTAGGAGTAAAAGCACTCCCAATTGTCATTCCTGCTCATTTTACCATAATATTAATAGTCCTGAAATGAACTTCTTATTTTACACTTAATATTTATATTGTTTTGCATTGATTTGAGAAAGCAAAGAAGAGAAAGTATTGGAAGGAGAAGAGCTTAACAACTGCAGTAGTCATTAATGTCCAGGTGTTTCAGTTTTGTGTAGGTCGAAGCCTTGAGAACCACGGTAGTTCCCGGTGTGATTAGATATTTAAAGCTGGTTTCGGCTGCTCGTACAGTTTCATAGTAGCTGATCTTATTCTGAGGAAAGCCCGCTTGGATCGCCCCGCGAACATATTCGCTGGCCCATAGGCCTATTGCCATTACATGTTGAAATGCACCCTGTGCCAGTTGTTGCCCGATATTGAAGTGTACACTTCGCGCATAGTTCTCTATGTCACGGGAAGGTCGCTCCATATCACCGATGACCAAGACAACCGGCTGTTCACGGGCCATAATTATTAATTCATCTATCAGTAGGCGCGTTGAATCAGGATTTGCATTATAGGTGTCATCAATAACAACGGCCCCATCACTTCTATGATAGACTTTCAGCCTCCCGTTCACGGGGTTAAACTGCTCTAAACCGTGGGCAATTTCCATGGGTGACAACCCCATTTTTAGACCAACCGCCGTCGCCGCAAGAGCATTGCCAACGTTATACCGTCCTACAATATTAATTGTGCAGGCAAATTGTAGGTCTTTGGTATTAATTTTAAAATTGGTTCGAAAGCCTTGGCGTTGAATATCCGAAGCCCACAGATCACACTCCTCAGAAAAACCGAAACGCAAAAGTTTGCCATGGTATCTGTGGAAGGGTAATCTTTGGCAGTTGGGGTCATCCCAGTTAACAATCATACATCCATCTTTTGATAAATACTCAAATATTTCAGCCTTGGCGGCAATGATATTCTGTATAGATCCTAATCTGGTCAAGTGAGCGCTGTGGATACTGGTGATAACCCCGATGTCAGGCTTAATTAAACGAGTAGCAGTCCTAATTATTCCTGATGCTTTCATTCCTGCTTCAAGGACAGCGGCACGGGGTGTCTTGTTTAGACGGAACAGGTTTTTGGCAACCCCTGTCGGGGAATTCATATTTTTAAGGCTGGTTAAAGTAGGGAATTTTTCATTGAGTACTGATCCGATCATTTCTTTTGTGGTTGTTTTACCTGAGCTTCCAATCACCTGGATGAAGGGGATAGAGAACTGGTCCCTATAAAACATGGCAAGGGACCTATAGGCTCTACTTAAGTTTTGAACTTCGACAATTGCAATATCCGCTGCGTTCCATTTGTTAAGGGTCAACATATTAGGAGATTTTACAACCACGCAACGAACATCATGGCTTTTAAATAGACTTAATAAGGACGGTTCATTTACGAAAGACTTATTCAAAAATGTAATGCAGGTTGGTGGTGCAGTGCGAAATCTACTTACAACAAAGGGAATTTGATGATTGTTACTCCTAGACAAGATTTTGCCATTCAGGATATTAGTTAGCTTTTCCAAGGACAGACTCTGCAAAAGATCACCCTTTTCATTTTCTTAGGAACGGCGAAATAATAATTTGTGATTTATAAGCGAGAGATTTTATCGTAATTTATTGTTTTGCCTTCCGCTAGTTTCGATAGTATATTCAATTTGTTCACAAAAGGGTTACTTTTGCACGAGATAAAATTGACCCTGATGCTGGACGGGTTTATAAAACTCAATCCTATTACCTTGCATTCTTACCAGGATTTCCCCCAGTAATATAGAGAAAGTATTCCATCAGATATTTAAAGTGTCTAGCCCGTATATTATCTTCACTAAAACTGTCTGATTTAGAGCTAACCTCTATAAGCCATGTTTTTCCATGTATATCTATGCCGATATCAATTGATAAGACTCCTAATGATAATCCCAGGTCTTTCTCCAGAATCATGGGAACATAGTGATAAAGATCAGATAATTGATAATTGATCCCGCATTTGAATTCCTCTGAACCATCAGCAACAATGTCTATAGCCTTATCGAAAGATACTCTTTTGCCAACTTTAGGATAGGTAACAAAACGGTTTCCCGTAGCTGCCCTAACATTTACCCCCGTAAAAACCCATTTTCCATTCCCATCTTTTTGAACCTGGGCACGGAGATCAAAGACTTGCCCATCCAGTCTACACAGATCAATTCCGGTTTGAATTAGATAATCATCTGGATTCCGAATTTCATTAATCAAATGATTCCATAGTTTACTGAAGGAAGTGCTTTTTCTCCACTTAGGAGGGGAGGTGTCTGACCTGCCATAGGTATAAATATTTGAGGTATCACAGATAACCTTAACAATACCTCTTCCGGCATTGTTATTTCTAGGTTTAATAAAAACTTCTGAATATTTATCTAAAAATTCTTTCAGGTTTATAGAAGAAAATAATCTTGTAGGGGGAACCATTTTTAAAGTATTTGGATTATTAATCAATGATTGATGAACTTCCCATTTATCAAGAAAACGGGTATTGAAAAGCTGAATATTAGGATCATTATCAAATGATTTCAATAGCTGTTTTACCTTGGGTTGCTTTTCAATCTTCCTATAGCGAATTCTATTATAGACTACGTCTGGGAAAGGAAAAGCTTTTCTTACCCAATGGCCTTTGTTATCCGTGCTTGTGACAAAGGCAAAGCCTTTAATGGTTCTATTTATCCAGTTGACATCGTCCACAAAGAATAAAAACATTCTTATCCCATATTGTTTGGCTGCAGCAAATTTCTCCTTATATATTCTAGCTTCTCTGCCTGTCGGAAAACCACTATTTGGATTAATTCTGACAGTCGATAAGACCGCTATCAACGGTTTATCATTCATTCTATAAACTCCTTAATTTTCATCTTTAATTGATAATATGAAAAGTGTAAATTATCGGTGCTTGATGATTTAATAAAGGCAAAATTGGCAATCGAAAACAGGATGCAATAATAACATGTCTATATGGCTATATTGGGTTAGGAATAAGGGACACAGGCGATAGCCCGTCTTCGTGAGAACGTTAAAAGCAAAGTAGAAGGAGGTATAGCCTACTGGCATTGCTGAAAGGTCCGCTAAGGTTTGCCTCCAAGATAATTAATTGATACTAAACTATTAAGCATAGACCCGCAAGGGTCTCAGACCGTCAAAAAAGCCCAATAGCGGCGTTATTAAATAAAAGCTCGTTCAATCAACGTATCTATGTACGCCTCAATCACGAGCAATTAATGCCTTGCTCTTAAACTTTTTTGCTCGGCCTGACTTTATCGACACTCTGAGACCCGCAAGGGTCTTTTTTGTGTTTTAGAGGTTAAGTTCAGCTATGTGCGTAAATGTAGTGGCTCTATTGATAAAATTGTGCATTCACTTTGTCAATTTGGTCGGATCAGTAAATAATTACTCATATTCCACTAATTTTCAGCTTTCATTCAGTGCGGGTTCAGTTATAACTTGGATAATATAACCAACAAGCTAATAAGAGGCGGCAAGCCAGGCATAACCGGGTTAATGGTAATAAGAGAGTTTGGAGTGATGAATGTTTTATGTCGGAATCTCAAAATAGCCAAACAGATACGGAAAACGCCCTAATACAGTCAAACCAGGGGAAATATGACGTTACTAAAGTCAAGGAAGTACTTTTAAAGAAACGTATTCAAGGAATGTCCAAGAAAAATAAGATTCTTTGGCTGGTAGGAATTCTGCTGGTTATTGGTGTATCAGGCTACGGTTCCTATAAATGGCTGGGAAGCAGCAGCAAAAATACAGAATACCCTACGGCGACTGTTGGCAAGGCAACCATAACTGATTCCATAGAGGCAACCGGTACTTTGAGTGCAATAAAATCATCAGCAATGGGTTTTAAGAACGACGATACTATTACTGCAATTAATGTTCAACCAGGGGACAAAGTTAAAATGGGTCAGATTTTAGCTCAACAGGACCCTTCTAGTCTACAATCTGCATTGCAGCAAGCTAAGAGCTCAGTAGATCAGGATCAGATCAGTGTGAAAGTGGCTAACCTGAACTATGAAACTTATCGAAAAACACTGGACCGCCAACAACAACTCTTTGTCGCAGGTGCGATAGCACAAACGGATTTGGATACAGCCCAAAATACATTAACTAAGAGCGAATGGGACGTTGCCACTGCTAAAGCCAAACTGGCCAATGATCAAGCTAAGGCAGATCAAGCCCAGGCTGATCTAGCAGGTGCGACGCTAGTGGCACCATTTGATGGCATCATAGGTGTGGTTAATGGACAGGTGGGCCAGATTAACGGAATCAACAGCAGCTCCAGTACATTACTTAGCGTATTGAGTGAAGAATTACAACTAAGCGCACTTATCAATGAGGCAGACATTGGCCGAGTAAAGGTGGGTCAGGATGTATCATTTATTACCAGCACCTATGCTAACAAGACCTTTAAAGGGAAAGTTTTAAGAATTACTCCGCAAGCCTCTACGGTTAGCAGTGTTCAATATTACCCGGTGCTTATTTCCTGTATTGATCCAGACCATCAACTCTTCTCCGGTATGTCTGTTTCGGCCAATATTATAGTGGCACAGAAAAGTAATGTTATGACGGTGTCTATGATGGCGGTAAGTTATGCGGAGTCGTATGTGAAAAGTAACCCATCAAGTGCACCTGCTCCTACCGCTGCCTCTAAAGAGGGTACTTCAAGCATCGCAGTGGTTTTGGAGAATAATCAACCGACCGTAAAATCAGTGGTCTTAGGCTTAAGCGATGGCTCTAATTATGAACTTATCAGTGGCCTTAACGTGGGCGACAAAGTTATTGTAGGATCCAGTACTGCTAGCACAACATCTTCCGGAGCAAGCTCAAGTAAGTCCACCACAACTAAATCAAATAATAATCAGGGAGGCGGGGCTATGGGCGGGCCACCTCCAGGAATGTAGTAGATATACGTGATAACGAGGGGGAATAATAAATGGCTGAGAATCTAATTGCTTTAGAAAATATTAGTAAGACATATTATGGTGCAGGTGAGCCAGTTTATGCCTTAAGGTCCATTTCATTAAATATTAATAGTGGGGAAATGCTGGCTATCATGGGACCTTCCGGGTCAGGCAAGTCTACTTTGATGAACCTATTGGGTTGTTTAGATAAGCCCGATTCAGGATCATATGATTTTGCCGGGCAGGATGTTATGACTCTAGACAAAGATCAGTTAGCGAATTTTCGTAGTATAGTCATAGGATTCGTTTTTCAAAACTTTAACCTAATAGGAAGAGCAACAGCACTGGATAACGTATGCCTACCTTTGATTTATGCAGGGGTTTCGTCTCGCAAGGAGAGGGAAAAACGTGGGCGACAAATGCTGAGAATGGTAGGACTGGAAGGTCGTGAACATCATTTGCCCAGGCAATTGTCCGGCGGGCAGCAGCAGCGGGTCGCTATTGCCCGGGCATTGGTCAACGAACCGGGAATGCTCCTGGCTGATGAACCTACCGGAGCGTTGGATAGCAAAACCACTGTGGAGATTATGTTGTTACTGCAGCGGTTAAACCGCGAGCAAGGGTTGTCGGTCGTGATCGTAACTCATGAAGCAGACATTGGTCTTCACTGTCAACGTATTGTGCGCTTAAACGACGGACTAATTGTTAAAGATGAGATAGTTACTGAACCTTATCTGGCCAAGATGCAGGCTGGATAAGGAAATGTCAAGGGATAAACCAGGCAGACTAAATTGATAAGGCGGTATCATGTATGGATTTATTCTCCAGCCTAAAAATGGCTTGGCAAAGCCTGTTAGCCAATAAAATGCGTTCTTTCCTTACCATGCTGGGAGTGATTATAGGTGTCGGCGCAGTTATAGCGATGGTAGCACTGAGCCAGGGAACTGCTTCCGGCATTACCTCCAGAATTTCCAGCATGGGTTCTAACCTGTTGACCATTTCGGCCGGAGGCAGCAGTGGACCAATAAGAGGTGTAAGCACATCTAAGTTGACCAACGGCGATGTAGAAGCAATAAAAAATTTACCTCTAGTAAAATATGTTGCTTCGGAATCCAGCGTAAACAGCGCAACGATTGCGATAGGCAGCAATACTTGGACAACGACTGTAGATGGTACTGCTCCAGAATTAATGACTATAAAGAGCTGGGATACAGTTCAAGGCGCATTTTTTACTGCCAGCGACGTTGACAGTGTTAACCGGGTTGCAGTTCTGGGAAGCACCGTAGTCACCAACCTTTTTGCAGATGGAAGCAGCCCTCTGGGACAGACTATAAAAATTAATGGGCTGAGCTTTAATGTTGTTGGCGTGCTAAGCACTAAAGGAAGCAGTGGACCCGATGACCCCGATGACATCATATATATTCCCCTAAGTACCGCTCAACAGAGGCTTTTAGGGTCAACTAGTGTGAAATCAATAAGTGTGCAGGCCACCAACGAGGCAGCACTAACACCCTTGAAAGAATACATTAGCACTCTGCTGCGGCAGCGACATCGCTTGGCTGCTACAGCTGATGATGATTTTCGGATTCGGGACATGGCTGAGCTCCTAGCAACCATTGAGGATACCACTAAGATGTTCACCTTCCTGCTGGGGGGGATCGCAGGTGTATCCTTACTAGTTGGGGGAATTGGCATTATGAATATCATGCTGGTATCGGTAACCGAAAGAACCAGAGAAATAGGCATTCGTATGGCGATAGGGGCTACTACTCGGGCTATTCTAACTCAGTTCATAATCGAGGCATTGTTGTTGTGTTTTATTGGTGGTATTATAGGTGTCTTTGTAGGATGGGGAACATCACAATTACTGAGTGTATTTGCTGGTTTAACAATGAAGGTGGAAGCCTGGTTAATAGCAGTCTCCATGGGTTTTGCTATAATGATTGGCTTGTTTTTTGGGTATTACCCGGCACGGAAAGCCGCTAACGCCAATCCTATTGATGCCCTGCGGTTTGAATAATATTATTTTATAGGAGGAAATGACTATGTATAAATTAAGAAAAAAAGCAGGAATAAGAGTTCTTTTCTATTCATTTGTTCAATTGTGTCTTATGAATATTGCCAAGGATCGACAATGAATGGTCCGCGCCAAATAACTGACATCAGTAAAAGCAAGCAGGCGGTGGGGATGCGTAGTCAATCTGAAGAAGAGCGTAAATACATAGATATGGAGTTGGCCCGCTTGGATCGGTTAAGCCTGATCGGGGAGATGGCTGCCTCTATTGGTCATGAATACGCAATCCAATCACAGCGGTACGTGGCTTTCTACAGATGTTAGGTGGTAAAGAAAATAACAAAGATTATAAAGTTTATTATGACCTAATGATTGAGGAACTTGATCGAGCGAATTCTATCATTTCTGAATTTCTTAGTATAGCTCGGGGTAAATCAGATCAACGAATACCTAGATACCTGGATTCGATAATAAAGACAATTCATCCAATTATCCAAGCTGAGGCGTTAATGAGTGACAAAGAAGTAGTTTTAGTTGCTTTCAGTCTTAGTTCTCAGCAGGTAAAAGACTGTAAATACCAAGCAATAGCAACCCAATAAAAAAATATTATTAATTTAACTAATGAGGTGATGGCTTTGCAGACTATATTTGTAGTTGACTGCGAGGAAAATACTCGCAATACCATTAGTGAGTATCTTATGCGGGAAAAATTCAGGGTGGAAACGTTCGCTTCGGTGAAAGAAGTGCTGGAACGCATGCAATCCGGGTTTCCAGATATGTTTGTTCTAGATATTGTGTTGCCAGTTAAAGAATGCTTTAAATTTTACCAGGGTATTAGAAACCGCAGCGGTGTGCCGGTCATCCTTTTAGCTGACCAAGGTGAAAAAATTGATCGTATTTGGGGTATAGAATCTGGTGAGTATAACTTTTTGACCAAACCTTGCAGCCCACGTGAACTTATATCCCTGGTACGGTCATTATTTCGATGCTCTGCCGTTCCAATCATAATGGAGGAGTTAGTGGAAATCGGCAACCTCAAGATTGATCTCAATGATCGACATGCTACTGTGGATGAAAAGGAAGTTATGCTTACACCAATGGAATATGAATTTCTGCTATTACTTGCTGGGCAGCCTCAGCGTACCTTTAAGCGCCAGGAACTATTGGACCGGGTATGGGGATGTGACTATGTTGGAAGTGCAAGGGCTGTCGACGACCTAGTGAAACGCCTGCGCAGAAAATTACGGGTGAGTGGGGCAATGAAGAATGTCAAAACCATCTGGGGGTACGGATATAGGTTTGAAGAATAGATATTTAAGCACCAAGCTTAGGCGCGAAAAACTGCTGATGATTAGGGTAATTGAACCGGAAAAGGAAATGGTATCTCCATTATATTTACCTGTAAATGACATAGGAGATGATTATGGTAGATAGGTCAAGTAGGATCTATATCGTTAGAAACATGTTAGATGTACTTAAATCAGTTCATTATAAAAAGACCGTTAACTACTAGGTTAGCGGTCTTTTATAGTGGTAATTAGCTGTATTAGTATTATTCGCTATCAGAAGAAGTCTTTAATGCATCTAGGATTGCTGTATTCTGATCCGAGGTAATCATACCTGATGATACCAGATCATCCAAAGTTTCCTTAAAAGCTTGTAATAAATCTGCCGTCTGCGTGTCTAAATCATCTTCCGAAGACGACTTTAGTGCATTTTGAATAGCGTCTTCCTGGTCCTGAGTAATGGTCCCAGATGATACTAGTTCGTCAAGCTTGTCAGTAAGCATCTTTTCAAAACCGCCTCCGGGAGGAGGTGGGGGTGGCCCACCATGAGTAGGTGGCTTTAATGAGTTTTGAATGGCGTCTTCCTGATCATGGGTGATGACACCTGATGATACAAGGCTATCTAGCTGATCTTTAAACGGATTCATTTGTGAGTTTGAACTTTCAGAAGAAGGTATTAAAGCATTTGCAATAGCAGTCCTCTGATCTTGAGTAATAGTGCCGGATGATACAAGGCTCTCAAGCGCATCATTAAGTGCTTGTTCGAAACCACCACTCTGAGGAGGTGGCGGGGGCGGTGTTGCCTGCAAAGAACCAGCTAATGCATCGTTAATAGCGTCTTCCTGGCCTTGGTTGATGGTGCCAGATGATACTAGAGTGTCGAGTTTGTCCGCAAGAATCTGGGCGAAATCATATGTCTTTGCAGAAGTATCCTCTGAAGACATATATTCTTCCATAGCTAGTAACGCATTAATCGCATCCTGGCTAATTTGCACAGTATCTGTGCCAGTAAATAAGGAAATTGAAGAAGAATCACTTTTTTCGGTGGCAGTTAAGGAATTAATTTTGGAAAACAGAGAAGAAACATTGGGATTCCAACTTACATTCACTTGCATCACTCCTTTTTCTTTGTTAATTTATTATCGCAAATATTGCCTACAAAAATAATAATTTACCATTAATAACAATTAATTATATTTATGTCGAAAATGTGGCAATAATGAGTAAAATAAGTGGCTAGAAACTTATTCAATATTTGCTCAGTCAATGTTCTCTTCTTAGCAGCAATAATTAGGGATCTATTATCCTATGAGTGATATAATTAATAATTATAAAACTAGCTTTTTGTGGTAAGTTATACTCATCATTGGAAGATGATAATTATGGGGATTGAGCATATTCAACAAATTTTCAGCTTTCATTCAGTACGGGTTCAGTTACGTCCCTGATACTAGATTTAATAAGACCATGCTGAAGGCGGTAGATGAGGAATGCAACAATTAAAGGGAATTAAAATATTAATAGTAGATGATGAACCTAACATTTTGCAGTTCTTAGAGATTGGTCTGCAAAATGAAGGGTTTGATGTTCAATCTGCCCAGGATGGTATGACAGCCATTACGTTGATGAGGCAATTTCAACCCCATGTCGTAATACTCGATATAATGATGCCAGGAATGGATGGTTTCGAAGTGTGCCGTATGCTAAAAAAAACAGAGCATGTAGCGGTAATTATGCTGACAGCTAGGGATGAAGTAGATGATCGGGTGAAGGGCCTAAGGATTGGGGCAGACGATTACATGGTGAAACCATTTAGTTTTGAAGAGCTGCTGGCGAGGATCTATGCCAGAATCCGCAATCAATTTCCCAACCTTTTTGGGGAAGTTGTGATCGGGCCTTTTCAGATTGATGACCGCCGCAAGGAAATCAGATACAAAAACCGGGTGCTGGAACTTTCTCCAACAGAATATGAACTTCTTAAATATTTAATTCTCAATCATGGATTGGTTTTAAGCAAAACAATGATTTTAGATAAAGTCTGGGGCTATGATTTTGGTGGAGAGCAAAATATTGTTGAGGTGTATATTCGTTCATTGCGGGATAAATTGAACGACAAAGACCATCAGTTAATACGGACCCTGAGGGGATCAGGCTATCGGGTTGATCTGTCATGACCCAAAAAGAAAGTAGGTCAATCAGATCCTTATTCTTTCCTAACTCATTGCGGCTGCAACTATTATCTCGCTCACTGTTCATATTGGCAGGATTGCTGGTACTCGTTGGCATCTTGCAGTATGTTTTTATGCAAGAGGTTATTTATAGAAACAAAGCTGACAGTCTACAGAGCCAGATTATGTCGGTCTCCCCAGATGCCTTTAGCCAGATTGCCACTAACTCCGATAATAGCCCGAGCGCAACACCCCGCATTTTTATTCCTGAAGCAAACCTGGCGTTTATTGATCTACAAGGCAACTATTCAGTATTGTTTAATGGCCCAGACAACATGGATGACAAAATCAATACTCCTCAATTTGATACAAATGAGTATATGAACCTCATAAATAGACAACCAGAGCAACCAGACCAATCTGGACCTAAACCAGGCAAACTAGGCAAACCAGGCAAACCGAAACCGAACTACAAAATAGTTAATAACGGGGGAGTAGAGCAATTAGTCGTTTTACAACCGATTATTTCATTTCCCGAACATCAGTTGCTTGGCCTGGTACAAATAAGCACTTTAACGGGCCCGCTTAAGGAACTGCTAATTCGCCAACTACTCATGTTCGTTCTGCTTTCCCTGATTGCCCTGTTATTAGGAATTCTGGGCTTCCTTCCGGTGCTTAAGAGAACCTTAGTACCCTTATCCAACATGGTGGATACTGCGGGACAAATCGATGCTGGGAATTTGGCCAGGCGGTTTCCAACTAATCAAGGACAGGTTGAAATTGATCGCTTAGCCGAATCCTTTAATAGCATGCTAGAGCGATTGGAAGGGTCCTTTGAAGCTGAAAAAGAGACCCAGGAGCAGATGCGCCGTTTCATAGCTGACGCTTCACATGAGCTTCGGACACCGTTAACCTCCATTAGCGGATTTCTAGAGGTGCTGCTCCGAGGAGCGGCCAACCAACCTGATCAACTGGACAAATCCTTAAAAAGTATGCATAGTGAATCGCTTCGTCTTAATAAATTGGTACATGATCTCCTCCTCTTGAGCAAACTCGATCGTCAATCTAAGTTGGAGCTTAAAGAAGGTTCGCTTGATACAGTTATCCTGGAGATGGAACCCCAGCTTCGTATTCTAGCCGGCAGCAGAAAACTCAGATTGCGGATTGAACCAAATATGATTTGTAAATATGATCAGGATCAAATGAAACAGGTGATTTTGAATTTGTTTCATAATGCAGTACATTATACAGATCCTGACAAGGGTTATATACAAATATCATTAAATAAGAATAACAACGGGGTGCAATTGTCTGTTCAAGACAATGGACTCGGGATCAGTGATATACATCTGCCCCACGTTTTTGATCGTTTTTACCGGAGCGATTCCTCCCGAACCCGCAAATATGGTGGTGCTGGTTTAGGCTTATCGATTACTAAATCTATTGTAGAAGTTCATGGAGGAACCATTAGCATAGTCAGTGATGAAGGAGAAGGATGCACATTTTATGTGTGGCTTCCAGAATAAGTTAGATATTTCTTGAATATTAGAATTAATTATTTATTAAAAATGACATTCATGCACGGCTTTCCTGTGTGTGAATGTCGTTTTTGCTTTTTGGGCAACTAGTTAAGCAGATTACATAGTTAAGGATTAATATCGTAAATGAAATATTTTGCCAAACATTTCAGTGTAGATTCAGCACTTACTCCAGCAATGTTCAGTTTCTACACGATGTAAATCATTTGGATATTTGGCTTGCCAAGATTGCAGCTACAGGGGTGGGAATAGCAGTGAATTTTATCGGAAGTCGTATCTGGGTATTTGCTGAAAATCGACCCATAACCGGTGATTTTATATGAGCGTGGTTAACGCCTGATTATTATTTGGGTCACCGCATATTCATAGTACATTTAGATTAAGGGGAATAGCCCCGGCTATTTTAGCCTTCACATAAATAAGGGACAATAGGAGGCTGTGGTTGGTTGGCGGACTTAGCACTACCATTTACATCAATACCCATATGGTTCTGTTTGGGACAATTCTACATATAAATTCAGTATCTTATAGTCCGACTCTTATATCTGCTTCGCCCTTCAATATATTATTACTTGGTTACCTTATGAAATTTCTATTTGTTATTGCAGTTAGGAAAGAAACTAATACTGAGTCTACGGAAGTGGGTGATTCTTTATGAAAACAGTATTGGTTACAGGAGGCGCAGGTTATATCGGCAGCCATACCGTACAGGAACTAATTAAAGAGGGAGTCTCGGTGGTGGTCTTGGATAACCTGACTACCGGTCACCGGGATGCTATTCGTTCGAAGTATTTTTACGAAGGCGATATTGCCGACACCGCCCTTGTCGAACACATTATCAAGGAACATAAGATTCAGTCGCTTATACACTTCGCTGCCAAAAGTCTGGTAAGTGAATCACTCGCTAAACCGGAACTATATTTTTATGAAAACACGGTCAAGTCGTTTGTTTTCTTGAAAGCGGCAATAAAAGGGGGGATAAAGGAGGTCGTCTTTTCATCTACGGCTGCTGTGTATGGAAATCCAAAATGCATTCCCATTACAGAAGAATCGATGTTAGCTCCGATTAATCCCTATGGTGCTTCGAAACGTATGATTGAGGAATATCTGGAGTGGATGGGAAAGGCGCATGGAATTGGATGGGTGGCTCTCCGCTATTTTAACGCAGCCGGGGCATCATTAGAGGCGAGCATGGGCGAGGATCACGATCCAGAATCACATCTCATTCCATTGGTCTTAAAAACTTCCCTGGGACTGCAGGAAAAATTGTCTATATTCGGCACAGACTATGCAACACCAGATGGCACATGTATTCGTGATTATGTACACGTTATAGATTTGGCTAATGCTCATATTCTTGCTCTTCATGCCATAGAACAAGGCTTGCCAAGCAATATATTCAACGTAGGTACAGGTAAGGGTGCTTCAGTGATGAAAATAATAAATGAGTCTGAGAGAATCACTGGACGTACAATTACCATCGAATCCAAAGAACGCAGAGTAGGGGATCCGAATATTCTAGTAGCCGATAATACAGCTATTAAGGCTGCTTTGGGTTGGGAGCCAAGATATAGCGATCTAGAAACCATACTTTCCAGTGCGTGGCGTTGGCACAGCAGTCATCCTAATGGTTATCGTCGTTTGCCTCATTTTTAAATGTCAACGACTCATTCCCGCCTTTGGATAGCTTTTGAAAATATTAGAGATAATATATTTAAAATGAATCTTAAGGAGGCAACATTTTGAACGTATCGAGGCAAAAACTATTCATATTGATAACAATACTGATTGGAGTTTGTCTGGTTGCTGGAGGTTGTAGCTCACAGAAACCGGCCAAACCTATGCCCGGGACCCCTAAAGAAGTGGCGAATGGGATTGAAACAGAGGCCCAAAAAGTTGAGGGAGTTAACAAAGCAACGGCGCTCGTTTCAGACAAAAACATCTATATCGGATTAGATCTAAAAGAAAATATTGATAAACAGAAATCAACTGCCATAGAGAAAAGTGTACTGGATCGAATGATGTATTTGGAGCCCAACTATGCGATGGGGGTTACTTCAGACATGGATTTAGTCCGCAAAATCAGGTATGTGGCGCAGAATTTTGCCCAAGGTAATCCGTTATCGAGTTTTCAAAACGAAATAATGGAAATAGACCAGGGAATCTCAGTAAAAAGAGAAGCTTTGGACAGCACAACAGGAACAACTGGAATAAAATAATTGAATACGGCTCTGATTAGGAGCCAAGATATAGCGATTTAGAAACTGTATAAGATATGGGGACGACCTTCTGCTTTTCAGTAGGCACGTCCCCATGTGGAGTACATTGATTGAATGCTACTGTTGCACTTTCAGTATAAGTGCAACATTTATTTATATTTGTGTTGTTTATCTTTTGCTTCATCTTTTATTTCATTTTTCATACCATCAAGGGCATCTTTTCTTCGATCATTTTTATCTTTTAATGATTTCTTCTTTTTTGGGTCATCGGTTAAAGCGATCATTTCTTCTGCAACCTCCATATTTTGTATGGTGTGGTCGATGTTATTTTGTATTTTATCTACATTGTCTCTGCGGTTATCGGGATTGTGTTTCATCATATCATTTCTCCTTTATTTCAAAGATTATTTTCGTGCTTACATAGATATTGTTTGAAAAATAACAATAAATATACCTCTGATTGTGGGTTAGGGGATGTTTTCTAGACTCAAGGTGTGCAGAAATGCCTTACAGAGATTCCAACAGTTTGGCTATATCTAATGGTAGTGCAGCTTCAAATTGCAGGGTTGTTCCAGTGCGTGGTTGCTGAAAGGTGAGTTGGAATGCATGCAAGGCCTGGCGGCTTATAAGAGAGGATGGCTGTCCATATAGGGTATCACCACAAATCGGATAACCTGATTGGCTTAAGTGTACTCTTATTTGATGAGTACGCCCAGTGTCCAAGGTAAGTGAGAGCAAAGTGAAGTCTCTGAATCTTTTTAATACGGTATAATTGGTCACAGCAGGCTTACCAGATAGATCGATTGTTCTGGCGCAGGAGTTCGGATATATATGGGCAATAGGTTTATTGATGCAACCGGAATCCTCATCGATGATGCCTTTAACAACAGCCAGATAGGTGCGGCGGATAGTGCCTAGTTTCTGTTGACGAAAGATTGCTTGGTGGGCAAATTGACTTTTGCCAATTAGGATGAGACCGGAGGTATCTTTATCTAGGCGGTTAATAGGTCGGAATAAGAGTGACTTTCCCTGTTTAATCCAGTAATAGGTTACTGCGTTAGCCAGAGTTCCTTCGAATATGCCCTTGGAGGGATGAACTGCCAAACCAGGCGGTTTATTAATTGCCAGTAAATCGGGGTCTTCATAGACTATATCCAGGGGTATATCCTCAGGAATAATATGGTTTTGCTCATCAAGCGATATGTCTGCTGTAACCAGGTCACCTTCTTGCAGTCGGTAATTTGTATAGGTAACCTGACCATTGACCATGATCTTGTGCTGTAATTTAAGTTTAATCAACAAAGAATGTGAAACTTGCATTTGAGATATTAATACATCCCGCAGATAAATATATTTATCTGCAGCCTTAACCACGTATAATAGAACATTATCGTTCATCAGGATACCCCTCGTTTTTATAGTTCGTTTTGGCAGAAGGCCCAAAGGTATTATATAACAAAAAACGAATTCAAACAGATTTCTATATTACGAATTGACTGGAAAGAGACAATCTTTCCCAAAACAAAAACGTCCGCTTATGGGACGTTTTTGAAATCTTGTTAGGTAGGTTTCTATTTTACTGCCCTTACTGGTCTTGCCTCAATATATCCGCGCTCGCCCAAAGGTTCGAGTTGAAATCTTGGCCCATCATTGTCTGCCCATTTGAAACCATAGAACTCCGGATTGTAGTTTTTTATAACTTCCCACAAATCGCCAATTGCTTCCACAAATGCCTCGTTCTCAAACGGTGGGCCTTGGAATACCATAACCATACAAGGTGGTAATTCAATCATCTCAAATCCATCCGGGAATTCGCCAGTATAATCAACAGGCACTTCAACTCCCTGAGCATAGACTGATGTTCCTGGCTTTCGGAAGTTTTCAGGCATCCACATTCCGATTGGCTCATACAATGCCTTTTTTATACTGCATAGTTCGCCCCATACATCGCAGCCAACCTCTGAACAATAATCAAAATAATTATCTGCATCGACACCTCTCTTTAATATCAACTTCCTCGCTGGTCTTTCCACTACTTGAACAAAAACCGTTTTAGTACTTGTTTTTTCGGACATTATTATTTCTCCTTTCTGCAACATGAGATAATAATCACGGATACGACTGGGCATAAATAGCGAAATCATGGGCGTGTTTTTTCGGTAATATTGCGGTGTAACACCAAATTGTGCCGAAAACGCTCTGGTAAAACCCTCATGGGAGTTAAATGCAAAATCGAATGCTACATCAATTATTCGTTTATCCTCATCCCAGAGATCTACAGCTGCTCGGGATAGTCTAAGGGAACGGATATATTCAAGAGGTGATTTCCCGGTAAGCTCTTTAAACATTCGGGATGTGTGCCAAGGCGAATAACCTGCCGCATTGGAAAGCATGTGCAGTGTTAGTGGCTCGGTTATATGCTCTGCGACATAATCCTGCACCCTCTGAACCGCATTTATATTGTCCCAGTTCTCCATTTTTTCACCTCCTGCATGAAGGATAGCAAATTACTGGAATGGGTTTCTTGACCAATCTTGCTAAAATATTTACTGGTGCGATTACTTCCACAGTATTCTATTTCTCAATTATACTAAATCGATTACAATACAATAGTATAAAATAAGACTTAGAGTTGTTGCAGGTAAGGTAAGTAAGGGATAAACTGATTAGTGGGGAATAATAGAGATGAATATTAAGTTTTAGATTCCGATAATATCGGATGATATATAGGAGGAGGCGTTATTATTAAAACTTTCAAAAAAGTGTTGATTGCAAACCGTGGGGAAATTGCAATACGCATAATTCGAGCATGCCATGAATTAGGTATTAGAACGGTTTCGGTTTATTCCAAAGAAGATAAGTTAGGATTATTTAGAACCAAATCTGATGAATCATATTTGATTGGTAATAATAAAGGTCCAGTTGAAGCTTACTTAGGTATAGAAGAAATAATTAGTCTGGCAATAAAAAAAGGCGTAGATGCAATTCACCCTGGATACGGATTTCTATCTGAAAATCCTGAGTTTGCGAAAAAATGTATCGAATCAGGAATTGAATTTATAGGGCCGACTCCAGAAATGATGGATAAAATGGGGGATAAGATTAAATCGAAACTCATTGCCCAAAATATAGGCGTACCTACCATTCCAGGAATTGAAAAGCCTATTAAATCGGACAAAGATGCCATTAAGTTTGCTGAAAAATGTTCTTACCCGATTATGCTAAAAGCATCCGCAGGTGGTGGCGGAAGAGGCATGAGAATAGTTAGAAGCGAAACTGATTTACTTAAAGAATTTCATAGTTGTAAAAATGAAGCCAAGAAGGCTTTTGGAATTGATGATATCTTTGTGGAAAAATATCTAGAGCGTCCCAAACATATCGAGGTTCAAATCCTGGGTGACAATTATGGAAATATTGTTCATTTATATGAAAGGGACTGTTCTATTCAAAGACGTCACCAAAAAGTGATTGAGTTTACACCGGCCATTGCAATTTCAGAAGATAAGAGACAGGCAATTTGCGCTGATGCGATTAAGATTGCTCAATCAGTCAACTATAGAAGTGCAGGTACAGTCGAATTCTTATTAGATAATCAGGGAAATCATTACTTCATTGAAATGAACCCAAGAATTCAGGTTGAACATACAATTACCGAAATGGTTACTGGCATTGATATTGTTCAGAGTCAAATCCTAATTGCTCAAGGTTATAAGTTAGATTCCCAACAAATTGGTATCCCTGGTCAAAAGGCCATTAAACCTCGCGGCTATGCCATACAGTGTCGAGTTACAACTGAAGACCCGACCAATAGTTTCGCACCTGACACCGGGAAGATAGATGTATATAGGACAGGATCTGGTTTTGGTATTAGGCTGGATGGTGGGAATGGCTATACTGGTTCAATAATCAGCCCTTACTATGATAGCTTACTGGTCAAAGTTACCTCAAGCTCAAGAACTTTCGAGGACACGATAAATAAATCCAAGCGTGCTATGCGGGAAGCCGTTATTGGTGGAGTTAAGACTAATGAAGCATTTCTGCTCAATGTTCTCGCCCATCCAAAATTTATTAAGGGTGAATGTGATACTGGTTTTCTAGATTCAACACCTGAACTTTTTGACATAACACCAAAAGAAGACCATGAAGCTACTATATTAAAATTTATTGGGGAAAAAGTTGTTAATGAAAGTAAGGTTGGAAAAGATTATGATGTGCCTAGGATTCCGAAGTTTCAAATCAATGATAAGCTGTCTGGCACAAAACAGATTTTAGATAAAAAAGGTCCTCAGGGTGTTGTTGATTGGATAAAAGCTCAAAACAAATTATTACTGACAGATACAAGCATGCGGGATGCGCATCAATCATTAATGGCTACTAGAGTTAGGACAGTTGACATGTTAAGGATTGCGGAAGCAACGGCCCATTTTGGAAAGGATTTATTTTCATTGGAAATGTGGGGAGGAGCCACATTTGATGTTGCTTATCGTTTTTTAAACGAATCCCCATGGGAAAGATTAACCGAACTTCGTAATAAAATACCTAATATAATGTTCCAAATGTTAATTAGGGGAGCCAATGCCGTTGGCTATACTAATTATCCAGATAACGTGGTTAGGGAATTTATTAGAGAATCGGCAAGTTCAGGTATTGATATATTCAGAATATTTGATTCATTAAACTGGTTAAAGGGAATGGAAATTGCTATTGATGAAACCTTGAAAACCGGTAAAATTGCGGAGGCATGTATTTGTTATACTGGTGACATTTTGGATGAAAGCAAAGATAAATATTCCCTCAAGTATTATATTCAAACGGCCAAGGAAATTGAAAAAATGGGGGCTCATATTCTTGGCATCAAGGATATGGCGGGTCTATTAAAGCCATATGCGGCCGAAAAACTAATCAGAGAATTGAAAAACGAAATATCCATTCCCATTCATTTACATACCCATGACACCAGTGGGAATGGCGTGGCTACCCTGCTTATGGCTGCAGAAGCCGGAGTAGATATAGTTGATACAGCATTTAACAGTATGTCAGGCCTAACCAGCCAACCGGCTCTGAATTCGGTGGTCGCCGCCTTGGAAAACACCAACCGGGCTACCAAAATTAATTTGGATGAAATACAAGAAATTGCTGACTATTGGAGTGATATAAGACCAATATATGGGCAGTTTGAGTCAGGCCTCAAATCTGGTACTGCTGAAGTATATAAATATGAAATTCCAGGTGGCCAGTATTCCAACTTAAAACCGCAGGTGGAAAGTTTCGGACTGGGACACAAATTTAAAGAAGTTAAAGAAATGTATAAAAGTGTCAACGAAATGTTGGGAGACATTGTAAAAGTTACTCCTTCATCCAAACTGGTTGGAGATCTAGCCATATTCATGGTCAAGAATGATTTAACTCCAGAAAATATAATTGAAAAAGGCAAGGATTTAGCATTTCCTGATTCAGCAGAAGCTTACTTTGAAGGTATGATGGGGCAACCTGTTGGTGGTTTCCCCAAAAAACTTCAAAAAGTTGTGCTAAAGGGTAAAAAGCCTATCACCTGCCGTCCGGGTGAATTATTAGAACCAACAGATTTTGATTTAATAAATAAACTTCTTGAGCAAAAATTCAATATCAAACCAGAAATGAAAGATGTTTTAAGTTATGCACTGTATCCAAAAGTATTTGAAGATTATTTAGAATTTAAAAAAGAATATGGTGATCTAAGCAGAGTGAACAGCCCGGTATTTTTCGATGGAATATGCCAAGGGGAGATCTGCGAAGTTGAAGTTGATGAAGGGAAAATATTTATTATTAAACTAGTTAATATAGGAAAAGTTAATAAAGAAGGCTTCAGGAAAATATATTTCGAGGTAAATGGAAATCAAAGAGAAATCACCGTATTTGATAAGGGTTACCAAAAGGGTGAGGTAGTATCATCGACGGTTCTCGCAGATCCAGACAACAAACGAGAGATAGGTGCAAGCATTCCTGGAACAGTTGCCAAAATACTCGTCAAAGATGGAGACCTGGTAAAGGCTGGCCAAAGCCTCATTATAATTGAAGCTATGAAAATGGAGACCCAAATAGCAGCACCACTGGGCGGCAAAGTGGTAAATGTGACAGTAAAAGAAGGCCAACAAGTTAAAAACAGAGAGTTATTAATGCAGATAGAATAACAACAATTACCTAGTAGTATGGCAGGTAATAGATAAAGAGGATATAAACCCGATTAAATTGTGGTTCAATAAGGTAGTATCGTATTTATTAAATGTGAATATCTCGTTTTTGGAAGGTAGTGTAGGTAAGCGCAATACATGTAATCAAAATAAATGCAGATAAAAACAAGAAAAAAGTATCAAAGGATCCTCTCATAACTTGAGCAGTTTGAAAATATTTAAAGGGTGTTAAATATTTAAAAAAACTAATCTTATCATAGATGTCAATGGCAGCAGACAATAAAAACATGGTTAAAAGCAGTGTCGTTGCCAATGAAGTAGCCTTTTTGGTGTTTGTGGTAAAAACAGAAATTCCTGCTCCTATTGATGCAAACAAGACCTCTAAAATGAATAATGCAATCATCAGATTAATGATCTGATCGTTGATAGGCACGCCCTTATTAAACATGGCTACAAAGAAAAACGATGCCAAAAGAGTAATTATATTAAAGACAGCTAAGTTTATTAGAGTCGCAATCAGCTTTGCGGTAATAACTTTACTTCTGGAAATGGGTTTTACTAATAAAAAATCAGCAGTCTTATCTCTTTCCTCTTTAGAGATAATAATTGCACCCAGCATTACCGCAAATGTGCTGCCTAACAGCATGAAATATAGGAAGAACATCCCGTAATAACCAGATATCGAGGTTAAATCTAAGGAGTTCATACCTAATATGCTCTTCATGGCTTCCGGTAACTGGTTAAAGAGCTCATTGGCGCTCTGACCAACCGCTGCAATGCCAGAATATTTGACCATTCCCGCATAAATGAGTAAAGCCATGCTAACACACCATATAATAAGTGATTTTAGATTAGCACGAAGCTCTCGTAATACGATATTCATGCTGAAAAACTCCTTCCCATCCATACTATATTGATGGCATATCCTTTTTATTATAGATAATATAGGTAAGTATCGTGAAACCAAGAATCATGAAAGTGTTAATAATTAAATAATTAGATTCATAGGCACCAGTTGCAACAATTTTTGAAATATCGAAGTAAGCAAAAGGCGTTATATATGCCAAATTTGAATCGGTGAGGGATTGATTCAACATTTGCAGAACATAAAAACCAAAAACGATGCCGAGCGCAATTGGTAACACAGTCTTAATCTTTCGAACAATCACAGAAAGTAATAACCCTAAAGCTGCAAAAAACAATTGTACCAGGAGTAAGCTCAGATTTATTAGCAGAAATGTCGTTCTATCAAAGAGTTGATTGGTTGTAAGATTGACAACAATAAATGCACCAATGATATAAAAAACTGTCTGAAGAACTAAAAGTGAAAGGACACTCATAATTTTGGCAGTCACAATTGTATTTCGTGAAATAGGCTTGGATAATAAAAAATCGGCAGTTTTGGCTCTGATTTCTTCAGATAAAACTGACATGCCTGATTTCATTGCGTAAACTGAACCAATAAGAAGAATAAATAAAAATAGATAACCGTAAAATCCTAATGCCATCGATAAATCCAAGGTGGTTAGTCCCAAAGCCCTGGTTAGCTCTGGCGGAAATTTACTGATTAATTGATTCATCAGGGCAGCATCTTGGGAGATGGCAGGGAACAATAACATGAAAAACATAAGTGCTAGGAGCATCCCAAAAGTCCAATAGATTAATGATTTTACAGACATTTTTAGCTCTTGAATATAAATATTCACGAGGTTATGCCTCCTTGTCATAATAGTGCAAGAAAATCTCTTCTAAAGAAGGCTCTTCAACAATGAGATTTGACACTTTTCGTTCATAAAGTTTTTCGACGATTTTGTTAATGTCACCGTTGAAAATAAAAGTGGCAGCTTTTTCCTTAACATCTAAATTACTTATCCCATTTATATTGAAATATTCAGCTGGAATAGCTTCCTTCATTTCGATTTTGAATTTCTTATAATTTGTATGTTCAAGGGTTTTGATATCTTCCACCCTAATCATTTTACCTTCTTTTATTATCCCTACTCTTGTACAAATCTTTTGAACTTCGCTTAGGATGTGGGAGGAGAAAAGAACGGTGGTTCCTTTTTCTTTTTCTTCATGAATAAGGTCAAAAAATCGATTTTGCATAAGAGGGTCTAATCCACCAGTTGGTTCATCCAAAATAATTAGTTTAGGTCTATGTAATAAGCCCTGAACAATACCAACTTTCTTTTTATTACCGTATGAGAGGTCGTCAATTTTTCTGTTTAAGTCTAAATCCATTATTGCAGCTAGTTCATAAATGCGATTTTTATCACTATTTAGGTAAAAACTGGCGGAGTATTTTAATAGATCAATCACTTTCATATTGTCATAATAAAAAACTTCTGAGGGTAGATACCCTATATGTTGTCTAATTTCTCTTCCTTCTTTAATACAATCCATACCAAAAATTTTGGCTGATCCACTGGTTGGATAAATTAGTGAAAGTAAGGTCCGAATAGTAGTCGATTTCCCAGCACCATTAGGTCCAATGAAGCCGAATACCTCACCCTCCTCCACATTAAAACTGACATCAATTATCCCTCTCGATTTCCCGTAAAACTTGCATAAATTAATAATCTCGATTACATTCAATGCTATACCTCCATCAGTAGTCAATTTCATTAAAGAAACGAACTAGTTGTATGATGGCCTGTTTTTATACGAAATATGCTGAGGATTAACATAACTGTTTTTAATAAGATGATAAAACTATTATTGGCCTTGCACGAAAAGGGGTAGATACTATCCATCAAGCTTGGTTATCCTTTCATGTTGTAAACTGCTATAAAAAGCTGTATAACATTATTATAGGCATCAACTAGTATTTGTACGTGTTGATTGGAGGCTAAAATAGATATGAATGCCACTTTGAATTCTAATATTTATAAAGCATGGGCTGGTTTCGTTAATGACGGTACTATTTTAGAGGGAACAATTAGGCCTGAAATTATGGAATCCTGGCAGAGAAGCCGGGGAATTGATCCCTTTGCCAAACACCGGCACCAGTTGCCCAACCGTATGCTGCAGGCCAAGCTGGTAGATAATGTGCAGCTAATATCACTTGCCAGGCCTATTATCAGGGATATCAGTGAAGTTGAGGGACTCGATTTTGTGGTATTGTCAGATCAAGATGGTTATATTGTGGACTTAGCTGGTGAACCCCAATATTATGAACTTTTAGGGCTTCGTTTTAGCGAAGTTGACATAGGAACCAATGCCATTGGAACAGCTTTGCTTGAGAACAAGGCATTTGAAGTAAGAGGCTCGGAACATTATTGCCATTGTTACCATTCAGCCTATGGTGCAGCCGTACCTGTTCACGACATCAGAGATCGAATCATCGGAATTTTGGCAGTTTACAACTTTTCAACTGCACTGCCAACTGGGATATTACAGACTCTTAAACTGGGCTTAAAGGTAATTCAAAATCAAATTAATTACAAATCAGAGCAATCCGAAATTACTCATATATATCACAATACCTGTTCATCTATTATTGATTTTTTCAGTGATGGTTTTTTTGTTGTTGATGCCAAGGACAATATTATTAACGTTAACCAAAGTGCTTTGAACCTACTGGGGATCAACGATCGAGAGTCTTTGATCGGAGAATTCTTGGGTAATATCCTGGCTGATGACCGGGTGGTACTTTCAAACCTTCTATCCAGTAATCCCAATGAATTTATTAGTAAATTTTCTCTAAGGGGTGCACGGGGTTTAGTTCCATGTTCATTAGTGCGAAGACGTATAACAAAAAATCCCGATGGATCTCAGCAAACAGTTCTGGGTTTTGTTGTCGAGGGTGAAACGAAGTCAGACCAACAGTATGTCTTTACTGGTACGTATGGGGATGACAGTTCCAATTTTAACAATCTGGTTGGACACAGCGAAAAATGGATAGAAATAAAGAAATTATCTATAAGAGCAGCACGGGTTTCTTCCAGTGTGCTTATTGAAGGAGAAAGTGGTACAGGTAAAGAGCTGGTAGCTCGAGCTATACATGATGAAAGCGGGTTGAAGGGGCCGTTCGTGGCAATTAATTGTGGAGCTATACCGAAGGAATTATTGCAGAGTGAACTGTTCGGATATGAAGATGGATCATTTACAGGTGCTAGGAAAGGCGGAGGTATAGGAAAACTGGAAATGGGGGATGGGGGGACCGTTTTCCTGGATGAAATCGGAGAAATGCCCTTTGATATGCAGGTCAATTTGCTCAGATTTCTGCAGGATAAAATGATTACACGTATAGGCAGTTCAATTCCCAAAAAAGTGGATGTGAGAATTATCGCGGCAACGAATCGAAAGCTGAAGACTGAGGTGAGTATGGGAAGGTTCCGTGAAGATCTATTTTACCGGCTAAATGTAATAAGTATTGAATTACCTCCTCTTAGAGAGAGGATACTTGATATACCCCCTATTACCAGATTTTTCATCCACACCCTGTGCAGCCAGTTCAAACGGGACGTATTAAGCATAAGTGATGCTGCAATGCACCTGCTTTGCGCTTATAACTGGCCAGGAAATGCAAGAGAGCTGAGAAATGTTATAGAAAACGCAATTGTGTTTGCCGAGGGCAACATCATTACGGAAGATATTCTTCCGTCCTATTTAAAACAATATATACCAGTTCAAAATGTATCTTTTTCTGATAGAAAGCCACCTGAGATGATTAGCAGTGATGAGACTGTGTCCGGTCTGACCATCGAAGAAGCCAGAAAATATAATCAGAAGGCTAGTGCGGAGATGGAACGCGATGAAATCGTGAGACTGCTGGATGAATTCGGGGGTAATATTAGTAATGTAGCCCGACATATGGGAGCTGCCAGGAGTACTATTTATCGCAAAATGAAAAACTACAAAATAAATATATGATTCAATGTGAAGCGTATTGTAGTGTAGCGATTGATACACTGCGCTGCAATGTGGCGAATGCAACACGGTAAGACGAAGTACTGGATTAATTCTCCCAACTAAATACAATCACTACAAGGACCGCCTTTATGAGGGGGTCCTTTTACTGTGGAATAAATGTAAAAAATGTTGGCACGATAATTGCTCTATCATATGGCTAGATAATGTGAGTCTCCCATTCTTGAAGTTAAAACATAGTATTCAGGGATGAAAGGATCGCATTTTGCCGAATGCAATGATCGGATATGGAAATAATATAGGCATAAAATGAGGAGGCGATATAATCTGCAAAATGCATTACTAATTTAGGCAAAATAATGTTGTGAAAGGATGGATTAATAATGACATTTATGGAAGAGTACAACAGTAAATTGATTACTCCGGAGAAAGCTGCCGCGCAGGTTAAATCAGGAGATTTTGTAGGCTATGGCCATTTCGGATTATACCCGGCTGAGTTTGATATAGCTCTGGGGAAAAGAGCTGGTGAAGAAACTCTTGTGAATGTGACCATTGATTGTGCGGCATCGGTAAGATTCCCCGAGGTTGTAAAGAATGACCCGGAAATGAAGACTTTTACCTATTACAGCAATCACTTTTCCGGCGTAGATCGTATGCTGGGAGACAAAAATCGTGTTTCCTATGTCCCTACCCAATATCACGATTTACAAAAAATCCGCGGTGATGTGGTACAGCCCTTTTTGAAAAAGAATATTATGGTGCTTATGGTTTGTCCGATGGATAAACATGGTAATTTTAATTTTGGCATAGCTGCTTCGGATACTTACGCAACCCTTAAAAATGCAGATATGATCATTGTTGAAGTCAATGCCAAGAACCCTTATTGCATGGGTGGATCTATGGAGAGCATCAATGTTAAAGATGTAGACTATATAATCGAAAGCGACGAGCGGATATTTGCAATGCCTCCAGCCGGTGAACCCAATGAAACCGAAAAAAAGATCGCAGACCTGATTATGCCCATGATTCCGGATCGGGCCTGTTTGCAGCTGGGAATTGGCGGGGTGCCTAATACTATCGGGGCATTGATAGCACAATCAGATCTTAAAGATTTGGGAGTCAACACGGAGATGTTCTGTGATGCCATGGTGGATATGTATGAAGCCGGCAAGATTACTAACAAATACAAAACCAGAGATGTAGGCCGGAGCAGCTTCACCTTCTGTTTTGGAAATCAAAAGACTCATCAATTCCTGGATCATAATCCCCAGGTTGCTGCTTATAACTGCGATTACACTAATAATCCCAAGTATATCGCTCTGGAAGACAACGTTATTTCAATTAACAACATTATAGAAGTAGATCTCCTCTCTCAGGTATGCTCAGAATCTAATGGAACTCGGCAGATTTCAGGCACAGGAGGTTCGCTTGATTTTCATATAGGTGCTTTTGAATCTAAAGGCGGCAAAGGAATATTGGCCTTCAATTCGACCTTTACCGATAAAGCCGGCAAAGTACATTCACGAATTAATCCGTATTTGACCAAAGGTGCCGTGGTTACTTGCCCGCGGGTTCTGGTAAATTGGTTGGTTACTGAATATGGTGCAGTCAACATGCGCGGCCGTTCGGTTTGGGGAATGGCTGAAGGGGTCATCAGTATTGCCCATCCTGATTTCCGTGATGATTTGATCAAGAATGCCAGAGAGATGAAAATCTGGTCCCCCACTAATAGGATTCCTTTTTAGACACAATTGTTTGAAATCGTAACAAGACAATGAAAGAAAATGGAGGGATAAATCGTGGCTTCGAATTTTGCCTATAAAAACACCCGAGACTTTAAATTCATACTAAAAGAATGGCTTCCCCTTAACAAGGTTTTAGCCTATCCGCGTTACAGCGAAAACTACGCTGTTGATGATGTTGATATGATATTGGACACAGTTCTCAAAATGACTAAAGATATTGTTGAACCTACTTCTGATGACGGCGAAATAAACCCCATCAAATTTGAGAACGGCCAGGTAATAATTTCACCGACCGTACCCCCAGTATACAAGAAACTGCAGGCAGAAGGCTGGGGCTGCAGCAACAATGACACCAGTGAAGGGGCAGTTGTTTTGCCTCAGGTAATGATGTTTCCACTATGGGAAATGTTCTCAGCCGCTAACCCGGCCTTCGTACCCCCATTCCTGTGTATGGCCCAGGGGTCTTCAATGCTGGTGGACGCACTGGCTCCCGAGGATATAAAACAGAAGTTTTTGCCCAAGATGTTCTCTGGAGATTATACCGGCACCATGTGTTTGACCGAACCTCAGGCCGGTTCAGATGTTGGAGAAATTGCCAGTAAAGCTTTTCCTACCGATGATCCACGGGTATTTAAAGTAAAAGGGCAGAAAATATTTATAAGTAATGGTGATAACAATTTCGCGGAAAATATCGTGCACATGTTTTTAGCCCGGGTAGATGGAGCATTGCCGGGCACCAAGGGTATATCCCTGTTCCTGGTACCCAAGTACTGGATTAATGATGATGGCAGTCAGGAATTTAATGATGTGATCGCTACCGGAGTGGAGAAGAAGATGGGGATGCATGGTAATCCCACTGTATCACTTAGCTTTGGCGACAATAATGAGTGCCGTGGTTATCTTTTAGGCAGAAATCCCCTGGAACACGAAGGTAAGGGCGATGGAATGTCCTTGATGTTTAAAATGATGAACGAGGAACGTCTGGTTTGCGGGATACTCTCAGTAAGTGTGATAGCCAATTCTTATTATAATGCCAAGCAGTATGCCACCGAAAGAATTCAGGGAACACCTTTTACCAATCCCAAAAAAGGCAGAGTGGCTATCATAGAACATGAAGATATTAAAAGATCCCTGTTAAGATTAAAATCAATTACCGAGGCCTGCCGGGCCATGATTTACAAAGGATATCTTGATATTGATATTAATCATTGGGATCCTGATCCGATCGAGCAAAAGAAAGCCGACGATGAGCTGGGCATAATTATTCCTCTGGCCAAAGCCTACTGCAGCGAAATTTCCTGGGACGTGATAGGATCTGAGGCTATTCAGATTTACGGTGGATATGGATATATCTCAGATTATCCCTGTGAAAAAATGGCTCGTGACACTAAGATTAACACGCTTTATGAAGGTACTACCTATATACAGGCCATGGACTTAGTAGGGCGTAAATGGAGCATGGAAAAGGGCGCGGTTTTTGCTCGCTGGATGCAGAGTAACAAAGATTTCTATGAAGCCAATAAGAATTCCCCGATTTTTGAAAAGGAATTTGAACAGTTAGGCAAGGCCATAACAGCCTATGAAGAAATACAAAAAACCATGGCTGGATTTGCCCAAGATAAAGAGACACTGGGACTGATACCTACGTTTGCTAAACGTGTTCTGATGGCTACCGCTGAGCTGCTTGGCGGCAAGCTGCTTCTCGAGCAAGCCTTGTTAGCTGACAAAAAGGTTAAAGAACTGGGAGAAGACCATTATGATTATAAATTTTATAAGGGCAAAGTCCTGTCAGCAAGATATTATCTGCTAAATGAGGTGCCCCATGTGGTTAATTTGGCTGAAATAATTAAACTTGCTGATACCTCAGTACTTGCCATAGACAGCGATTGTTTTGATTATTAGACAACTAGATTAATATGACAGGTGGTTTGGGCAGGAGGCTTTACCAGCCTCCCTCCCTACATCCTGCTAATCGAAAGGAGAAAATAAGTCATGGAGTTTACATTAAGTAAAGAACAACTCTTGATACAAAAAATGGCCCAAGAATTTTGCGCAAAACACCTTGAACCCGTGGCTGAGCAGATAGATCGCGATAATAAGATCCCTGCTGAAATTATCAAGGGCTTGTCTGAACTGGATCTGTTTGGATTGCCATTCAAAGAAGAATATGGTGGAGCAGACGCTGGCTACGATTGCTATGTCCTAGCCATGGAGCAATTGGGCAAAGTTTCCAGCGGACCGGCTATTACTATCTCAGTTAACTGTCTGGGCTTAGGGGCAATCGATAAGTTTGGCACCCCCGCACAAAAGTCCAAGTATATGCCTAAAGCATGTAGGGGCGAACATCTGGCCTCGTTTGCTTTTACCGAACCGGGAACCGGGTCAGACCCCAAACAGATTACTACCCGTGCAGTCAAAGAGGGTGACCACTACATCCTAAACGGAACCAAGCGCTTCATCAGTAATGCAGATTATCCAGGTCCTATGGTGGCGTTTGCTATGGATGATGAGAGCAGCAAACCAACTGCATTCATCGTAGATAAATTCTGTGAGGGTTACTCTATCTCGGAACCCTGGCATAAGATAGGCTATCGCGGCGGGAACCTGCTGGATGTCTATTTAAAGGATGTAAAAGTACCGGCTGAAAATGTTCTGGGTAAAATGGGGGGAGGTTTCCCCGTATTAACCTATGGTATCGCTTTCGGAAAAGTGGGTATAAGCTCGGTTGCCCTGGGTGGGATCCTGGCTGCTTATGAGGCAGCCGTAAAATATGCTAAAGAAAAAACTCACCGGGGAGAACCAATAGCCAAATTCCAGGCTGTACAATTAAGAATTGCCGATCTGGCTATGAAATATGAAGCGTGCCGCTGGTTGACTTACCGCTTGGGCTGTTTGGCTAATAATGCCAAAGATCCTATGCTGTTTGCTAAAGAAGCGGCCGTGACCAAAACTTATGTCTGCGAAACATTCGTGGATGCGGCTCGAATCGCAATTGATGTACACGGTTCCTATGGTTTAATGAACGATTATCTGGTAACCCGCTTATACCGAGATGCTATCCTGGGTCCACAGGTCGAGGGGGTTGCTGATATGCAAAAAATGATTATTGCCGGAGTTGTCTTAAACGGATAGGACTCTATAACACTGGTACTCTCTATGGCGTGGTTGGAGGAATTCTCAACACGGCATTGGGCAAGACAATATTGCAAAATGCCAGGGCCGATTATTAATTATTTAGCATTCTCACCAGAAAGGTAATCATAGATTAGGGGGAGCGATCGCTCCTCCTAATCAAATCATGTTGTATTAAGTGAGGTGTAAGTAAATGGAAAGTCAATCAAACGAAAAATTTGATGCAATAATCGTTGGTGGTGGATTAGCGGGCCTTGCTGCTGCTTACACCATGGCGTCAACAGGATTGGAAGTGCTGGTATTAGAAAGAGGAGATTACTGCGGGTCCAAAAACGTGACTGGTGGACGCCTGTATTTGAATCCAATAAGAGAACTATTCCCTGATCTATGGAAAAAAGCCCCGTTGGAAAGATACATTGCCCATGAAGAAGTTTGCATTATGGGAAAAGAACGCTCATTAACTATAAGGTACGACGGTTCTGAATTAAATCAGGAACCATATCAGAGTTACAGTATATTAAGAGGCAAATTCGATAAATGGTTGGCCAAACAGGCCGAGAGAAAAGGAGCCATATTAGTAACTAAAAGCCGGGTAGACGATCTCATTATAGAAAATGGGAAAGTCATGGGAGTAATGGCCGGGGGAGATGAACTTAGGGCTAATGTGGTAATAGCCTGTGATGGAGTATTATCCTTTGTTGCTCAAAGGGCAGGCTTGAGAAAACCAGCTCAACCGAAAAACTTTGCAGTAGGTTTTAAAGAAATTATTGAACTTGATCGCGGTGTTTTAGAAAACCGATTTAATCTGGAAGGCGATGAAGGGGCAGCACGGCTTTTCATGGGAGATGCAAGCGCCGGAAAATTTGGCGGAGGCTTCCTCTATACCAACAAAGAAAGCATAAGCCTTGGAATAGTGGTCGGAATTGATGCCCTGACCGAAGAAACGCCGGAGATCAAAGCACCGGAACTGCTGGATAAATTCAAACAACGACCGGAAATACTAAAACTAATAAAAGGTGGGGAAACTGTAGAATATTCAGCCCATGTAATACCGGAAGGTGGTTTAAAAGCCATGGGCAAACTATATGGGGATGGAATACTGGTAGCGGGAGATGCCGCCGGATTTTCCATGAACATTGGTGTAACCGTACGAGGAATGGAATACGCTATGGCAAGTGGTTACTATGCAGCCCAGGCAGTAATAGAGGCCAAAAAACAAAATGATTTTACCCAAACGGGTCTGGCCACCTATGAAACACTCTTGAAAAATAGTTTTGTGATGCAAGACTTCAACAGCTTCAAAGAATCATTAGAAGTATTGGAGTACCCGCGTTTGTTCCAGCACTACCCAGAACTAGCAGGGAATATCATGAAAGACTTATATGAAGTTCCAGCCGGACCTAAAGCAAAACTCTTTCCCACTATCAAGAAATATATGAGCATGAGAGAGATGTGGTCGATGGTGCAGCTTGGTAGGAGGATGATGAAGATATGAGCGAAGTAATGGGTTTGAAGGCCAAACTGGGATTAGATGTCTTTAAGGAAGATAATGAATTCCATATAAAGATAAAAGAGGGCCAAGCAAAAGATGTGCGTTTGAAAAAAGCCATACTGGTATGCCCAGCTGGTTTATATAGTGAAACGGAAAATGGCGAAGTGGTGATAAGTGTTGATGGTTGTCTGGAATGTGGGACTTGTCTGTTAGCCTGCGGTACAGAGTTGCTGGAATGGCAGTATCCCAGTGGTGGATCAGGGGTGCAATTCAGGTTTGGTTAGAGACAGCTATGGAGTGGAGACCATTTAATGTGGAAGGAGTTTGAGAGGAATGAATATTGTAGTTGCTATGAAACAAATTCCGGATTTGCAGCAAATTCGTATTAGAAATCGTAAGCCGATACTGGATGATGTTGCCCTAACATTCGGGAACATAGATAAAAATGCTTTGGAAGCGGGTGTACAGCTAAAAGAAGCTACAGGTAGTAATCTAATAGTAGTATCAGTCGGAACTGAGGCTTTAGAAGACACCATAAAAGAAGCCCTGGCTGCTGGTGCCGACGAAGCCTACTTGGTTTTAGATGATGAGATAGGGGATATGGAAAGTTCCAGTAGTGCCAGATTAATTGCCGAAGCAATAAAAAAGATAGACGATGTAGGTATTATACTCTTTGGTGAAGGAAGCGGGGATAACTACTCCGGACAGGTTGGGTCCAGGGTAGCTGCAATACTAGGTTTACCTCAGGCGGGCTATGCCAAGAGTATAAACATAAATGGAAATATCGCTACAGTTACCCGATCTTTAGAAGACTGTGAAGAAGTGCTGGAAGCAGAACTGCCCATAGTAGTAAGCGTAATTGCAGACATAAACGAACCTCGGATACCTTCGGTAACCCAGATATTAAAAGCAGGGAGAAAACCGAAAGAAATGTTGGAATTGGATGTAACGGGGGATAGCATGCTGGAAACGATAAGCAACCTGGCACCGGAGATGCAGCGGAAACAAATAGAAATAGAGACAATTGAAAAGCTGTTAAAAGTTTTAGAAAACGAAGGATTACTTAGGAGGTGATAAAATGGCAGCAATATTAATATACAGCGATAAAACCAAACTGGCCTTTGAATTACTGAATGCGGCACAACTTATAGGAAAAAATACTGACCTAACTATAAAAGCAGTTAGCATTAACAATGATGAACAGGCAGAAGAACTGGCAGCTAAAGGGGCAGAGACCTATAAGATCATAAATCCAGAATTGAATCTGGCAGATACAGGTGCTATGGCATCAGCTCTCCTGCAAACAGCAGAAAAGCTGGATGCCGACATAGTACTATTATCTTCCAATAGGAGAGGTAAAGAACTGGCCGGGAGACTGGCTCAAGTATTCAAGGCTGGTTGTTTGACTGATGTGAAAAGCATGCAAACTGAAAACGGCAGGATCGAGTGTGTAAGAAATGTTCTAGGGGGAGCAACCGTAGCTATACAGGAAATAATCAGTGACAAAAAAGTAATAGCGATATCTCCCAAAGCTTTTCCAGCAGCGGCAGATGAAGTTGGCGGGACTATAAACGAATATGTAGTGAATATTATTCCTTCAGGAATTAAACTTATTGAGACCCGGGCAAAAGCAGGGGACAGTGTAGATATTGAAGCGGCGGAGATTCTGGTGGTTGTGGGACAGGGAGTGGAAAGTCAAGAAAGTCTGCCTGCTATTATGGAAATAGCCAAAAACCTGGGCGGCGAAGTAGCTTGCTCCAAACCGGTAGCAACCGATAAAAAATGGTTTGGTGAAGAAAGAATATTAGGCTTATCCGGGAAGATCTGCAAACCTGATCTAGCTATAATACTCGGCGTATCAGGACAGGTGCAGTTCACGGTAGGAATTCGTGATGCCAAGACCATAGTATCTATAAATAATGATGAAAAAGCTTATATGAACCAAATGGCGGATTATGTGCTCATAGCTGATATAAAAGAGGTGCTTCCCGAACTCCAGAAAGCCATAGGTTAAATACACTATTTAACCTATGGCTAACAGCTAAATAAATAAGGTGACATCTACTGACCATAGTGAAGATACCCTCTAAACCTCTTGAATAGTTATACTCAGATGCAATTTTGCGCTCGATAATTTTCCTGATCCCAGGAGAGAATGTATTGTTTCACTGATTAGCTGCGCAGTACCTTGAGTCTCCAGATTAAGAAAAAACTTCGAGCCATCTGCATTTGAATCAAAATCTAATCGAGATTCTGGTGCAACAGTTTCTGAACTTTTAATGCTTTGGTCTCTTTGTTGAGTGGTTACTTCTGCAGATTTTTCAAGGTTTTCATCCGATTTCGCCTTTGACGGTCGGCTTATTTTCCTGTTAAGGGAAATATTAAACTCACGCAGCATGCTGTACGCTTTTGATCTTGATATTTCCCAAGCCTTTACAATGCCACTAACACCTAATTCTTGTTTCAAACTCTCCAGTGTTTTTTTCTTGTCTTTGTCGGACAGCTTATTAAAATCAGATAAGGAAATAACCATTGTCAACCTCCATATAGTTTATTACCATAAATTGTATCCAATAAAGCAATTAAATATTCATTATTTAATTGAGCTTATTTTTTAATACTAATTTCATTTAATCGAACTACCTGTTGGTTATAAACAATCTGTATAATTCTGTTACCTAAACTTCTAATAACGCGGTGTTAACTACCGATATTTACCATGTCGAAGAAGCAGGGAACACATCAGTAATTGTCGAAAAGTTAAATATAATTATTTATAAAGGACAGATTGTGTTATTTAAAACTAAAACTAACTATATACAGATATACTTATTATTGATGATACTGATATCTTTATCCTTCCTTGTCGGACCATTGCTAGCTAGTGCTTCTGCGGATACCGGGGTAAGTCACCCGCTGGTTATCCTTAATGGCAGGCAACTGGAGTTTGAAGTACTACCTACCATAGAAAATAACCGTACTATGGTTCCGTTGCGGACCATATTTGAGTCCATGGGAGCAAAAGTTGACTGGAATAGTACTACCCTTGTAGTTACAGCCACAAAAGGAGATATTACAGTTATACTGCCATTGAACTCTCGCACTGCGACGGTAAATGGCAGCATCTACAATTTAGAAGTTCCTTCCAAGATAGTGAACAACAGGACTTTAGCTCCGCTGCGTTTTGTAGCTGAAGCCTTTGGCGGTACGGTGACATGGGACGAAAATACCGGGAATATTAACATAATCAGCTCAGACCCTACTCCATCTCCGCCTGTACCTCAACCCCGTGAAGTAATAGTGGTACTTGATGCCGGACACGGTGGGTGGGATCCTGGTGCAGGGGTAAGTCAGCTTATAGAAAAAGACGTTAACCTGGTGATAGCTCTGAAGGCGGGTGAATTGCTTAAGCAAAGGGGAATCAGAGTGGAGTACACCCGCAATAATGACAGTTATGTCAGTCTGGAAGAACGCAGCAGCATAGCTAATAAGCTTAACGCGACCCTCTTTGTATCCATTCATAATAATGCAAATATACTATCAGCTCCATGCGGAACCGAAACCTACTTCTATGCTCCGCAAGAGTATCCAGACCTGTTTGTACAGCGTGATGATAGAGCAAGGTTAGCTAAAGCTCTTCAAATACAGCTGCTTGATAAGCTGCAAAGACAGAACCGAGGGGTGAAAGAAGCTAATTTATCAGTATTAAGAAATACCCGGATGCCGTCAGTACTGGTTGAAGTGGCATTTATCAGCAACCCTGCCGAAGAAGCTCTATTGAAAACCAACGATTTCAAAGACCGAGCGGCTCAAGCGATAGCAAACGGCATATTATCATTCCTCAATAAATAGAAAAACAATACTGAGTACTGATTTATTATTTCTTTATGGTTTTTTCATACTTTAATGCAGTTGGAACAGCCGCACAACCACCTCGAGCTGTTTCACGCAGGTCTGGAGACATCAACTGCCCCACGCGATGCATGGCCTCCACCACTTCATCGAATGGAATAAAGCTCTGTATTCCAGCTATGGTCATATCTGCACATATAAGGGCATTAGCCGTTGAAGTTGCATTTCTCTTGGAACAGGGCACTTCCACCAACCCTGCTACCGGGTCGCATACCAGACCCAGAAGTCCTTTCAAAGCCATCGCGGCAGCATTAAAACATTGTTCCGGGGAACCACCGACTAGGTAAGTCGCCGTTGCTGCTGCCATTGCAGAAGCGGACCCGCATTCTGCCTGGCATCCACCTTCGGCGCCCGATAGGGTTGCATTTATGGCAATAATTCTGCCCAAACCGGCAGCAACAAATAAAGCCTCTATCAGCTTTTCCCGCGGATAATCGTAATCTTCAGCCAAGGCCAATAAAACTCCCGGCAATATGCCACTAGATCCAGCAGTAGGAGAAGCTACGATTTTGCCCATAGAAGCATTAACCTCGGTAACTGCCAGGGCATAACTCACTGCTTTGGTTGCAGTTTTACCACTTAAAGCAGAATTCAGGTTTAAGTACAATTTTCTTGCATTGCCACCGATCAAGCCACCTTTAGATTTTAGTTCCTTCTCTACACCATTGATAATGGAATTTTTCATGATATCAAAGCGTTCACTCATCATCTGCCAGATATCGTCCCGGCTCAAACCGCTCTCTTCCATTTCAGCTTGTATTATTACCTCGGCTAAAGCCATCTTACTGGATATGCAAATGCTTAATAATTCAGCTGCCTTGTTGTACTGAAACATTCTTACCTCCCATTAATAGAATATATTCTCTTGGTGAATCGATTTTTCTGTTAGGAATAGATCTCATTTATATACACAATACTTTTAATGCCTTCCAGTTTACCAATAGCACCAATCAAGTCAGCCGGCATCTGGGCATCAGTTTCAACCAGCATTGAGGCATCACTCCCACGTGAATAACGGAAAACCTTCAAAAAAGCTATGTTAATACCCCGGTCGGCAAAAAGGGAGGTAACCCGAGCGATTAAACCGGGTTTGTCTTCATGACTGGTAAATATGGTAGGATATTTTCCGCTAAATTCTACTCGGGAATTGTCGACTGAGCTTATTAAAACGCTTCCACCTCCGATTGATGATCCAATTACTTCGTGTATCAAGCCGTCGCGCGCATGCATTACAATTTTAATTGTATTAGGATGAACATCGCCTAGGTCTATAGTATTAAAGTCAAATTCCAATCCTTGTTTTCTGGCATATTGGAATGAATTGCGCAATCGCTCATCTGATGGTGACATACCTAGAATTCCGCCAACCAGGGCATTATCTGTTCCATGCCCCCGGTATGTTTCTGCAAAGGATCCATGCAAATAAAAATTAACTCGTGCCGGTATACCTCCGCAAATTCTATTGGCTATTGCACCAATCCTCACCGCACCTGCTGTATGAGAACTGGAGGGACCAACCATTACCGGACCTATAACCTCAAAAATCCCTGCTCCCATATTCTTGCCTCCTTATGCATGACACGGAACCATGTCATATTAGTATGATTTTTTGCAAAAAATATTATTCCAGATGGCAGCTGGGTTAAGCTGCGCAGTTTAGAATTGTGTGTTCAGCTAAGGCAAAATATAGAAAACGGCGCATTTTATCTAGCGAGTAGAGTTTACCTGTTATTACCTGCTATTTTTACATAACACATGCTAGACACTAATCGTAATATATGTCATTCTGAAAATACCTATAGTTTGTTATTGAGAAGATACAATAGTATAGTAAGGATAAATCTTGTTAAACTTAAAACATATTATACCTTGTCGTTGAGGGGAGATTTTAAATGAACCGCTTTACCAAAGCTATCGTACGTGCTTCCCAGAGGATATTTGAGGCTGTTGAGCGCTTTCCGCTGACAGTCATATGTCTGGTCTGTACTTCGATCCTGATTTGTTATATGATTTCCCTGCACAAAGAACCGGACCTGATTACACAAAAACTAATGTTTACCTTCTTGCTAGGTTCATTTCTGGGAGTTGCCGCTCAGTTCACCTGTGAACGGTTTGATCGGCTGTTGAAAATGCGCATTGCAGTATACGGAGTATCCGCACTAATTACTGTGGGTTATTACCTGATTATATTGGCGGCTCCTAGTATTAGTTTTGAGGTTGTGACCCGTACTTTTGTGGCTGTTTTTGCCATGTTCTGTGCCTTTTTATGGGTGCCATCATACCAGAGCAAATCTGATTTCAACGGAATCGCTCTAACTCATTTCAAATCGGCATTTACATCCGTGTTGTTTTCAGGCGTTCTCTCAGGTGGCTGTGCCAGTATTATTGCAGCAATTGACATATTGCTTTTCAAGGTCAACAGTGATTCATACGGATATATGATGACTATCATATGGGTGCTTTTTGCAACACTTTATTACTTATCTCTGCTGCCACGCTACAATTCGGAATATGAAACCGAGCGTGAATACGCACAAAGTTCGGCGCTTTATCCTCGATTCCTGGAAATACTGATTTCATATATTGCGATTCCGCTGGTAGCTACTTATACGTTGGTATTGGCTGCTTATTTCATTAAAATTCTAGTGACCTTTAAATGGCCTTCTGGACAGCTAGGAGTTATGGTGCTGGCATATTCAGCTGCAGGACTTACTATATATGTCCTTTCAAGCCGGCTTGAAAATCATTTTGCTAAATTGTACCGATTAATTTTCCCCAAGGTACTAATTCCGGTGGTGATTATGCAGCTTATCTCAGTTGCAATACGTTTGAATGCCTATGGGATTACGGAGTCGCGCTATTATGTTACGCTCTTCGGGGTATTCTCGTTGGTTTGCGGTGTCGCGCTCAGCTTCAAACCGGTATCCAAAAACGGCATTATTGCATTGCTTGCAGCTGGTTTTGCCATATTTTCGGTCATACCGCCTGTAGATGCGTTCACGGTATCACGGGTTAGCCAGATAACCAGGCTTGAAAGCATGCTCAAAACAGAAGGTATACTTGCTGACGGAATAATCAGCCCTAAGGCAGAGGTACCTATGAATTTAAGGCTTGAATCAACAAGTATACTAGCCTACCTGGACAATCGCAGTTATATTAAATACATTAAATGGCTGCCGGGTGATTTTAAATTCAATAATGATAAAATGAAAAGTACGCTGGGCTTTGAACCGGCTTATGGCGGTGTGAGAGGCGATTCCAACTACTTCTTTGCCAACATTGATATGCAAAAGCCATTAAATATTAGCGGCTATGATATTTTAATTAATACCAACTCGAATAGGGGAATGGATAAGTCCAATCAACCCTCGTTAGACTTTGAGGTAAGCAGTGTAAAATACAAGCTTAGCTTTGAACGGTTATCTCCCCAAGAGGTGCTTGTGTCGGTAAAGAATACGGATGGGGTTGAGCTAGTTGGAACGGGCCTCTACGATTTCACTAAAACCCTCTCCGGAATCGGGAATAATCCTAAAGAAGCCCTGGCTCCTGAAAAAATGACTATTGATGTTGAAAAGGATGGCTACAAGCTTCGGATAATGCTCCAAAATGTCAATGTAACCTATGGTACTGACTCTGATTCTGGTGTTGACTACAGTATCTTTGTTATGTTTGGCGCACCTGCATCTGCAAAATAGGAACTTGCCGCCAACCTGGCAGCAAGTTCCCTTAGACATCCAATAAAATCTTTCCGCAGGTGATGAAGAATGCGAAGCAGAAGGATTAATTAGATAATATTTTTTGTGCCGTAGTACATATGTCTTTTTTTGTTATTAGTATCCTCTTTATCCACATAATCACCGAGCACTTTTTTTAGATCTAAAACGTCATTCATTTCAAAATAGCCCGATTTACCATGTACAAATCTAATGCCCTTGATTGCCCCCAAAGCAAAAGCTCTTCTTGAAAATGATTCGTGTGATATTTCGATTTTATCGTCTTCCCCAACAATCATAACTTCGTGTTTGCCAACCACGCCACCCGCACGAATAGCATTAATTGGTATGTCATTTTCATTACTAATCTCCAAGCCTGATGATACTAATCCTTTTTCGATTTCTTTGGCAATTTTTAAAGCAGTACCAGAAGGTGAGTCTTTTTTATGCTTGTGATGTATTTCAGTAATTTGGAAATCATAATTATTCAAGATATTGGCTGCCAAGTTACTTAAGAGCATAAGCACATTCACGCCTAATGTTACGTTGGGTGCATAAACAATTCCGGTATGATTCTTTTTTGTTAAAACTAATAGCTTTCGTATATCAAATTCAGAAAAACCTGTTGTACCAATAACCATATTCACTTTCATTCTGGCAAATATTCTTGCATTTTTCATTGTTGCAATTGGGTTTGAAAAATCTACAACAACATCGGGATGAGACTTAAATACCACTTGTTCAATATGATCCGAACTTTCAATGATAATTCCCGTTTCTACACATCCTATTAATTCGCCCAAATCTTTACCGATTTTGCTGCTATTAGGACTACAAACAACTGACACTAATTTCAAATCATTTTGTTCCATGATTGCTTTTGCAATTTCTTTTCCTGTTTTACCAAGTCCCACTAAGCATATGCTTATCATTGAAAAACCTCCATTTCATTATTATAAAGAAAAACGCTACGGTATTTAACCGTAGCGTTAAGAAAGGGCATGACTAATATTGCATAATCAATCACCTTCACTCTCAACGCTTACGAAATTAGCTGACGGATTCGGGTCGAAAGTTAACCCTACCTGACTAATGTCAGGATTCACCCCAATAGTTGGTTCTCCCGTTCCATTTCTGGATTCAGCGTATTATTAATTTTTACAAAATCCTTATTGTTTTAATATTCGCCATAAGACCTAATCATAATCCAGCTGATGCTATTCCAACCTATATTACCTTCCATATTGCTTCTTCAGAATAAAAATATCGTCTTTGTGTAAAAAAGGTGACAAACTCAGTAAACGAGTTCCTCACCCACAAATCAAATCTGTTGAAAGCGAATGATTTGTTCGCTCAGCCGAATACCAATATTTGATATTAATAACATAAATAGTATATCACGATATTTATGAAAAATCAATGCTATCGAGATAAGAACACTTGCCTTAATCCGGGTGGAATATTTACTGACTTTAGATTGCCGCAGTGCCCTCTTCGCGAGTACTAATACGTATTACTCTCTCTACAGGATACACAAATATTTTCCCGTCCCCGACTTGCCCAGTTTTGCAGATACCAAGGATGGTGGAAACAATGTTTTCTACAAATGCATCTTCACAAACGATTTCTACCTTTATCTTAGGGAAAAGGTCTACTGTGTGCTCTTGTCCGCGGTAATATTGCTTCTGCTCCCGTTGCAGTCCTCTCCCTTTGACATCATAGACAGTTATACCCCGAATTCCGATTTTATCGAGTTGAACTTTTACCTCATCCAATTTGCCCGGCCTGATGATAGCCTCTATCTTCTTCAAATAAACCTCTCCTCGTCCATTTAAGTTGCGACTCTCAATGGGCACTGTAATAAGACCTTATTTTTATTATACCGTTACCAGACAGAGCGAGCAACATTAACCTTCTGCGCTGGCGCTGTCAAGACCTGCATAGGCAGATATACCATGCTCGACAATGTCCAAGCCATTAATTTCTTCTTCCAGGCTGACTCGTATGCCAACGCTTTTTTTCAGGAGTGTAAAAATAAGATAGGTCATACCAAAGGCCCATAAGGATACCACCGTAACCCCCAGAGTCTGGACGATTAAAAGCTTGAACCCGCCGCCCATAAAAAGACCCCCATGTTCGGCAAACAAGCCCACTGCCAGTACACCCCATGTTCCATTCACGCCGTGTACAGCAATAGCGCCAACAGGATCATCCATAAGCCGTCGATCAAAGAACCCAACCGCCAGGACAACCAGAACACCAGCGACAGCTCCAATAAATACTGCAACCGGCGGACTAACATAAGCACACCCTGCGGTAATAGCCGCCAAACCTGCAAGCGAACCATTAATTACCATACTGGGATCGGCCTTGCCCCACCTAAACATAGTATAGAAGGTGGCCAGCATACCCCCGCTGGCTGCGGCTAAATTGGTATTAAGGGCAATCCTGGCAATATTGCTGTCCAGCCCGGTAAGAGAACTTCCGGCATTAAAACCGTTCCACCCGAACCAGAGGATAAATGTCCCTAAGAAGGCCAAGTGCAAATTATGGGGCGGCATGAAATTGATACTGCCATCTTCATTATATTTCGAACTACGGGCTCCCAAGACCATAACCGCAGCCAGTGAACTCCATCCCCCGACAGCATGCACGACAGATGATCCAGCGAAATCCAACATACCCATTTGTGACAGCCATCCACCTGCGCCCCATACCCAGTGTCCCGCGACAGGATAAATAAGACCTGCGGCCAAGGCTGTATAGACAATGTAAGGACCAAATTTCATTCGCTCCGCTACTGCACCAGAAACAATGGAAGCCATCGCAACTGCAAATGCTGCCTGGAAAAGCCAATAAGCATAAATGGGAATGCGCAACTTAATGTGCCCCAAGTCTCCCCCGATAAAAAAGCCAGTACTGCCAAACAGCCCTCCCTGGTCAAGGCCATACATGATTGCGAAACCAACCGCCCAATAGCTGAGCATTCCGACTGTACAATCCGTAAAAACCTTCATGACAATATTAATTGAGTTTTTAGCGCTGATGAAGCCAGCCTCCAAAAACGCAAATCCGCCTTCCATGAAAAACACCATCGATGCACACAGCAGAACCCAGACTGTATCAATACCAGTGGCTAGATCTTGTAGATTAAACTGTTCCAATTCGAATCCTCCCCCATAATTTTTTACATATAAAAACGCTCCCGATTACGTGATCAATATACGCAATCGAAGAGCGTCAATGCTCAGAACGCCGTTGTTCAGTTCTACGTTTCCGGAGACAGAAAAAACCCGAAACCACAATAGGGTTTCAGGTCATCATTGGCCTTTACTTGTAAAAATATTATTAATAATATTATATATGATAACTAGCTGTTTCGACAATAGGCAAGCAGTAGATTATTTGCTAAGCATTTTATATAAGCTTACACCACATATTTACCCGGTAGTTTTTTATTAACTTATAGAAAAGATTATATTAAGATATATAATGATGCTATTGGAGGCGAATAATAATGCTTCAGGATTTCAACTATATGGAAATATCTCTGTATTACCTTGTTATTATAAATCTAATTACTTGTGGTGCTTTTGCTTGGGACAAAAGGCTAGCTCGCCGCGGAGCTCGGAGAATTGCAGAAGGTACGTTGCTCTTATATTCCTTCCTGGGTGGATCGGTCGGGGGATTGCTAGGAATGTATGTTTTCCATCATAAAACCCGTCACTTCAAATTTAAGTGGGGTTTGCCTCTCATACTTCTACTACAGGCAGGACTGCTTTTTATTATAATTAGAAGCAGATGATGATTTTGCCAATTAGCGTTCTCTCATTTCCTAGTCAACAACATCGCTTTCTTTTCTTCTATAAGCACCCGAATACACCTCGTGAGAATAAGTATAAAACTGAATGGGCGTATCTTCCTGATATATTTATAATAATGCAATCAATACTTTAATTACTTATACTATATATACTCATGTTTATATCTTGTTAGCTGACACTCTCAGTGATAAGCTAAGTAATGCTACGGATTGATGATTTCGTTTTACGAGTAAATACCCATACAAGGAAGGGGAACAATGAAGATGAAACGGATGTACGCAATAGCCACATTTATGTTTGCAATGGCTCTTGCTGGCTCTATAATAGTGTGGCCCTATCGCGGGAGTTTTACTGGCGGGTTGCTCTTTGCTGCCTTTGAGGCTGCCCTGGTCGGTGCACTAGCGGATTGGTTCGCGGTGGTAGCTCTTTTCCGTCATCCCCTGGGCTTGAAATTCATCCCCCATACAGCTATCATTCCCAACAATCGGGGACGGATAATAGAAGGCATTGTTGCGATTGTTGAAGATGATTGGTTGAGTTTGGATTTCATTCGTGATAAGATACTCGATTACCAGCTGATTGATGGCCTGGCTTCAGCGCTGGAAACGGAGGAGGGTCGCAGTAGTCTTAACCGTTTGGCTCAATCCCTGATCACCAACATCATTCAGGACCTAAATCCCGAGGAGGTTGCTCGTTTCGTTCATCTGATGCTAGCTGACAATTTGGGTGAGATAAAGATTTCTCCAATCCTGGTTGAAAGATTGGAAGATTCAGTTAAAAACTTGTACGGTGATGACCTAATTCGACTTTTCCTGGATTGGGGTATTGCAGCCACAAAGGGCGACGACTTCGAGCGGATTATCAAAAGAACCCTGAAAAGAGCAGTAGCCGATTACTCAAATAGTGGCAACTTTTTTCGACGCCTTGGCAAAGGTTTGGGCGAGAGCCTTGACATTTTTAATTACGATGAGGCAGCCGGAGCCCTCTCCAATCGCATCAACCACCTTTTAGTCGAAATAAAAGATCCCAGCAACCAATATCATATTAGGATTAAAACTGAAATGGAGAAACTCCAAATAGCCGACCCTGATATGGCTTCCGCTTTGTTAAGCGAGATGCTTAAGAAAATAGTTGGTACAGATGCTGGAGTTGCGGCCACAGCAGATTTTTTTGCTGTTTTAAAAGTGCAATTAATTGCTGGTGCAAACGAAGAATTGCCACTGATAAGATTCCTAACCAATATGGCTATTGAACAGATTAATATGGTTCGTTGTGATGAGGAAAGAAAAAACAGCATGGAGTCCTGGATTAAAACCGAGTTAGTAGGCCTCCTGGACCGCTATCATATGTTGATTGGTCATATCGTACGTGAAAAGCTGCAGAATCTCAATGACATTGGACTTGTAAAGTCCATGGAGGACAAGGTAGGGGATGACCTGCAATGGATCAGAATTAACGGTACCGTAATTGGCGCCCTGGTGGGCATACTGCAGTATCTTCTGCTCCATCTATTATAATCCGGAAAATATATGAATGATATTGCTTGTTTTACCAGGGCAGGGGACGGGGTTGGGTCTGGTAGTCTGTTATAGTATAGCTAAAGGGCACAATGCTAAAATTGACATAGAGACAAGTTCAACAATCTACTTTTCATTCCCTTTTCCAGTCACAAGGCTAACATAGAAAAGACTCTTATAGATTAACAGATGACGCATTGGAGGAGTGGTCTTGGAAACAATCAATACATATTATGAAGACTACCTAAGTTTGGAAAAGTTCGTTAGCAATAATGGTGAGGTGCTGTTAGCCAGTAGCAACCGTGCAGTTCTGGTACAGGTTTTCAGCGGTATTTGTGATAAGAATTATCTGGTCGCTATATCTAGACAGATCCGCGAGCTGATTCCTGGCGCTGAAGTGATTGGGACAACCACTAGCGGAGAGATTATGAACGGATTGGTCAGTGGGCTAAAAACCGTTCTTTCCTTTTCCGTTTTTCGTCACAGTGATATCAAGCTGGTCTTCGCGGAAAAGGATATTGGGGACGATTATGAATTGGGAAGATCGATTGCAAACACGCTCAATAGTGATAAAGCCAAAGTATTAATTCTATTTGCGACCGGGCTAAGGGTGAATGCGAGCCAATTATTAAAAGGAGTCCAGTCGGTAAATGATGCTTTGCCGGTTGCGGGAGGCAATGCGGGAGACAATCGCAGTAAAAATACTCAGCGATTTGTATGCTGCAATGAAAATGTTACTGACTGTGGAGTGGTTGGCGTTATTCTTGAGAGTGATCATTTAAAAGTTGCAGGTCACAGTCATCTTGGTTGGCAACCTTTAGGCAAAGAAATGACCATTACCCGGGCCGAAGGTTCGCGGGTATATACAATTGATTATATACCTGCATATCAGGTTTACCGCCAATATCTAGGTGTCAACACAAACTCCAACATTTTCAATGTAATGGAATTTCCGCTGACGATCTGCAAGCATGGTATTATTATCGCCAGGGCACCGTTCTTACGATATGAAGATGATTCAATTGGTTTCCATGGCGACATTGCTGAGGGGGAAAAGGTGCGCTTTAGTTTTGGCGATGTTGAAATGATTTTAGAAAAAGTAGACATCTTGTTGCAAACCATACAGCAGCAACCGGTGGAGAGTATTTTTGTATATTCCTGTGCCTCTCGGAGAGGCTTTCTCCAGGAATCAGCTCAGATTGAAACCCTGCCACTGCAAGATATTGCTCCTACGGCAGGTTTTTTTACCAGTGGCGAGTTCTTCCACGCCGACAACAGCAATCAATTACTGAACACCACGATGACCACATTGGTATTATCCGAATCAAATGGCTCCCAAAAGGTATTTGCCCCAGAACCAGAGAGAATTGTCTGTTCGGATAGCAACGTTGCTGTTATCAAAGACAATGTTGCCGATAGAAGCCTGGTAATATTAAAATCGTTGGCTCATTTAGTCAACACCGTAACCAGTGAGTTAAATGAACGAACGGCTGAACTGGAGGCAGCGAATAAGGCCTTATATTTATCAGAGGAACGCTTTTCAAAAGCTTTTCTCTGCAACCCTGATCCGATTAGCATAACGACTATGAATGCAGAACGTTACGTTGAAGTAAATGATGCCTGGTTAGAATACACCGCTTATCAACGCGATGAGGTTATAGGTCATACATCTAGCGAATTGTCCAGTTGGGCTATTCCAGAGGAACGAGACCAGATTATTATACAAATCCAGGAACATGGTAAAATACGTAACTTGGAAACAAAGTTCAAAATAAAATCTGGAGAGATACGGACGGTACTTCTTTCTGCTGAGATAATTGATATGGAAAATGAACCGCATCTACTATTTGTATCTAAAGATATTACCGAGTGGCGAATGGCAGAAAAAAGAAGTCTAGAACTTATGATGGAATTAAAGTCGGCAAACCTGGAGTTGAAAGATTTCGCTTATATAGTATCACACGATTTGAAAGCTCCGCTTCGAGGAATTAGATCTCTGGCCGATTGGCTTTATAATGATTATCAGGATAAATTTGATGAAGAGGGTAAAGAACAGCTGGATATGCTTATAAACCGGGTTGATAGGATGAATAAACTCATAGAAGGAATACTTCGGTATTCAAGGTTAACTTCCAAGAATGAAGAAAAGACAGTTATTAATATTAACCAGGTGGTAGAGGAAGCAATCGAAATGCTACAACCACCAAATAACATTTCTATCATTATCGAGAATGAAATGCCATGGTTGACGTTGGAGAGAACCCGTACCCAGCAGTTATTTACGAATTTAATCAACAATGCTATGAAATACATGGATAAGCCCAACGGTGAAATACGAATATCATGCCAGAAACAGGGAGAATTCTGGCAGTTTAGTATTCAGGATAATGGATGCGGTATCGAAGAGAAGAATTTTGATAATATATTTACTGTTTTTAAAACCTTAAAGTCGCGTGATGAGTATGAGAGTACTGGAATAGGCCTTACTATTGTTAAAAAGATTGTTGAAATATATGGTGGAACGGTCTGGGTTGAATCAAAATTCGGTAAAGGAAGCACTTTTTATTTTACAGTGCCGTCGCGCAATTAGGTTAAAGTACAGAAAATAGTACATTTATTACAGACTATACCAATGATCCCTGTATAAATGACAGTGGGCATAGAGCTGGCCGTACTAGGTGAATGCGAGGTTTCCACAGGACATCGTTTATAATCATAAATTAATAGGTACATTCTGGTTTTGTTCTTCATATAGTCTAATTGAGGGGTTTTACGCATATGAGTAGAGGGGAGAAATGTAAGCTATCATTTGGAAAACCATAATCGTATTAGAATCCCACAATAAAGTCCAAGGGGGAAGAGGACTTGGGAGTTAAAAACAATGTTGTGGGAGCAGCTGTAGCCACGCTCGAAGCAGCCGGCATCAACACCTTCTTCATCGAGACAGATACCCGGACTGTTTATGTAATTGGACTAGAGAGGCTCCTTAGTTACCTGGGGCGAACAGGTTCAATGGAGAAAAACGAGGAGGCAGTCTATAATAACTGGCATCTCATAGAGGGACTGCCACAGAGTCGTAAGCGGGACTGAACTGAAAATGAAACGGCAAATTAGATAATTCCATGAATGATAACTAGGACCAGGAAGTGAGTACATCCTGGTCTGTTCTTATATATTACGCAGGAAATAACTTTTTTTTAGGTGATTAAAAATTGGATAAAAAGGCTTCTCACGTCATAAAAAAGGACAAACTTGCGATTGACAGCTGGAGTGACTCTTTCTATAATTAAATGTAAGTATTATCATTATTATGAATCAATGCTTCAGGTGCCCGTTTACGGGGTAAAAGGGAATCAGGTGTAAAGCCTGAGCGTACCCGGCACTGTATCCGATGAGCCATGGTCATGATAGTCACTGGGTGAATCCCCGGGAAGGCTGGCCAGGATGGTGTTTGAGTCGGGAGTCAGGAAACCTGCCAGAAGTATGATATGTGAGGACGACGGCAAAGTTCTCAGGCGATTACGCCTGAGAACTTTTTTCTATATAGGGGTTATAAATGTCTGACATTTTTAAGCAATTTGAATTTGGGGGAGGAATCTAAATGAATTTAATGGAGAAAACGCTGGTAAATATAATGGAGGCTGATAGGGGAAGCGGAAAGAAAGCCCAGGATCGACTGGATATGCTGACCAAACCACAGGGAAGCCTGGGGACTTTGGAGAGAATAGCAGTAAAACTTGCGCAAATCCAGAGCAATCCGCTTCCTCAACTGGGTGCCAAAATAGTAATGACGATGGCAGGTGATCATGGCGTGGTGGAGGAAGGGGTCAGTGCCTTCCCGCAGGAAGTCACCCCGCAGATGGTACTCAATTTTTTAAATCATGGAGCGGCAATTAATGTTTTGGCTAAACATGCCGGCGCGCGCGTAGTCGTGGCAGATATCGGAATCGCGGCGGAGCCCATACAACACCCGGATTTAATTAACCGCAGAATTTGCTCTGGTACCAGAAATATGGCAAGAGAAGCGGCTATGACCGAATCAGAAGCTATTGCCGCGATTGAAGCAGGCATTGAGCTGGTAAATGAACAAATTGACCGAGGTGTAACCTTGGTTGCGACCGGAGAAATGGGAATAGGCAATACCACCCCCAGCAGTGCTATCCTGGCCTGTTTCAGTGGCAGAGAGATCGACTCCATCACGGGTCGGGGAACGGGGATCGATGATACGGGATTGATTCGTAAACAAAATGCCATCAGACGAGCCCTGGAAATCAACCAACCTGATTCCAATCAACCCCTAGATGTCCTTCGAAAAGTAGGCGGACTCGAGATCGCAGCAATTACAGGGATTATCCTTGGTGCTTCCGCTCGCCGGGTGCCGGTTGTGATAGACGGTTTTATCTCTTCTGCTGCAGCACTGGTGGCTTATAAAATGAATGCAAAATGTCGGGACTATCTATTTGCCTCTCATCTCTCGCAGGAACCCGGGCATCGAATCATGTTGGAGGAAATCGGTCTGGAACCAATGCTCTACCTGGATATGCGGCTGGGGGAAGGTAGTGGTGCAGTGCTGGCCTTCCATATTTTTGAGGCAGCGGTTAAAATAATAAATGAAATGGCAACCTTTGAAGAAGCTGGTGTAAGCAATAAAGAGTAAGATCAAAGGCTAAGAGGAGAATTATATGCGTAATTTTTTGCTGGCACTCAGTTTTTTAACCATAATACCTGCTTATGGCAATCGTCTTGCATCGGAGAAAGAAATGGCCTTTTCGCTCTATTTCTATCCTCTGGTCGGCTTTGTCATTGGTGGTCTTCTAGCCGTGACTGCTTACCTGGCTCATATCCTATCCCTAGGACTGGCAGGAGATGTAATGGTGGTAGTGCTCTGGATTATCATCACTGGAGCAATGCACATGGATGGTCTGATGGATTCTGCAGATGGGTTGTTCAGCGGCAGAGATCGAGAGAGAAAGCTGGAGATCATGAGAGACAGCAGAATTGGAGCCATGGGGGCAGTTACGATGGCTGCGATCCTGCTTTTAAAACTCAGCTTTTTATACCAGTTGCCTCTGGAGCACAAGCTTTTGGCACTTTTTATTGCTCCTGCCCTGGGACGCTTGGTGATGGTATATGCGATTAGTTTTTTTCCTTACGCGCGTTCAGAATCGGGTCTCGGAAATTCGTTTGGTGCCAAAAAGGGAAAGGAAAAGCTGGTCGGTGCAGCAGTCCTGCTTCTTCTGGGGTCGATAGCTGTAGGTGGTTGGCAGGTGCTGCTGCCTCTAATCCTTACAGTTGGCATCATGATCCTGATCGCACGCTGGATTGCAGGACGATTGGGCGGGCTGACAGGGGATAATTATGGCGCCTTATGTGAAAGCACTGAAACAGTCTTGCTTATGGTTACCGTAATCATACTTTCCTATCTGGCGATTTGAGAACAGAAGTACCTGGGGGGATAGATGAATCATGCGGATCATTATGGTCAGACATGGGCAAACCGATTGGAATGCACAGCAGAAGTATCAAGGACAAAGTGACATTCCTCTCAATGAAACGGGCAGGGCACAGGCCTACCAGACGGCATTGCACTTACAAGACCAAGAGTCTCCGCAGGTTATCTTTTGCAGTGATTTGATGCGCGCGAGAGAGACGGCTCAGATAATCGGCAGATCGTTGGGAATTGAGTCAATTTGCGATGCTCGCTTGCGAGAACTATCTTTTGGAGAATGGGAAGGTATGACATTTACAGAAGTGTACGAAAAATACCCGCAGGCGTTTAATGAATGGGTTCGCGATACTGAGACCTATATTGTGCCAGGAGGCGAGTCATTTCAAAGTCTAAGCAAAAGGGTTCTGCAGTTCATCCATGAAATCAAGCAGGCAAATCATCAAGTCGCACTGTTAGTCACCCATGGTGGTGTGATCAAAGCGGTCTTGCGTCATGCCGACGAATGTACCGATCTGTGGGAAAATGCGGTTGAAACAGCTTCGTTCTTAATTATCGATATTACAGAAGAGGGTCGGATACTAATCTGTAAAAACTGAATGAATGAGTAGAGACTTTTTTTATGTCTAACTCAATGGTTACCAGGTGACTAAGCATCATGATTGTCCACTTCGCAGGCAGTATTATATTGTGGACAGCGGAAGTTGAAAGTTGATTTTTGGAGGTTATCATGCAATTACCCAGACTAATGATCGCCGGGGTTCATAGCGGCGTAGGAAAAACAACAATTACTTTAGGCATATTGGCTGCCCTGCGCAGAATGGGGCTTAGTGTACAACCCTATAAAGTGGGCCCAGATTACATCGATCCCGGTTGGCACTTCTGTGCTTCAGGGCAGCGTTCGCATAATCTGGACAGTTGGATGGGCACAGAGGAGGTAGTCCATGAGGTCTTTTCCAAGCATGCGGCCTTGGCGGATATCTCTGTTATAGAAGGCGTAATGGGTCTTTTTGATGGCGTTAAATGCGGGGGAATAGAGGGGAGCAGTGCACACGTTGCGATGATCCTAAAGGTGCCCGTAGTCTTAGTCGTCAATGTCGGGGCCATGGCCCAGAGCTGTGTGGCGTTAGTGAAAGGTTTCATGGAATATGAAGCAGGACTACAATTGGCGGGAGTGATCCTGAACCAGTCCAGTGATTTTCACCAAAAATATTTGAGAAAAGCCCTGGAGGAGGAACTGGGGATTCCGGTTTTGGGATGCGTAAATCGTTGCATCGATATACAAATGCCAGAGAGGCATCTGGGTCTGTTGCCTGCAGCGGAACATGACGATATAAACGATGTCATTACTAGGTTGGCTGATCTCACCGAAGAGTCTGTGGACCTGCAAAGCTTGCTTCGTCTTGCCAGATCGGCAAATGAGCTAGAAGATTATACGCCTGTTCCTAAACAGGCTGCAAAGCAGGTCTGTATTGGGGTAGCTCGGGATGAAGCTTTTAGTTTTTATTATCAGGATAGTCTTGATTACCTGGAAGAACTGGGGGCAGTTCTGAATTATTTCAGCCCTATGCACGATGACAGAATTCCTGCAGTGGATGGTCTGTATTTGGGAGGTGGTTTTCCGGAAATATTTTTGGAACAATTAGCTAACAATCAAGCCATGCATCTTGCGTTACGTCAGGCTTATAAAAAGGGGATGCCTATTTATGGAGAATGTGGAGCCTTAATGTACTTGTCCGCTGGTATTAGTGATTTTGAACAAAAAGAGTGGCCCGGGGTGGGGATTGTTCCTGCTGTGACTCGGATGAAACGCAAGTTGGTAGCGATGGGATATGTTGAGGCCATGGCCTGCAGTGATTCAATTCTGGCGAAGGCAGGTGAGACACTTAAAGGACATGAGTTTCATTATTCCACGATTTCAGAGTTAACGGAGCAGTCTGCTGCTTATACCTTGACTGGCGGAATAGGAGCGCCGGGAAGATTTGACGGCTATATTTCCGGCAATCTGCTAGCTTCTTATATACATCTGCATCTGCGCTCAAATCCAAAGGCTGCAAAGCGTTTTATCGCATCCTGTCTGGACCATCAACAGCGCATGACAGTAGATTATTGAAAGACCAATAAACGTTTATAGCCGAAGTTAAGGTTTAGCAAGCGTATTTTCCTACGAGAGTCTTTTTTGGACAGGGAGTAGTAAATGACCAGGCAGAGTTACTTCATACTCTAGGTTCTAGAGCCCTGATTGTAACTGGAAAAGGCGGTTCAAGCATTCGTAATGGAGCTCTTGAGGATGTCTACAGGGCGTTTGAGAAAGCATCGATTAGCTGGAAACTCTTTAATGAAGTTGAACCAAACCCAACAATCGAGACTGTTCGGAGGGGAGCTGCCCTAGCTAAGGAGATGAAGGCTGATTTTGTTATTGGTATTGGCGGCGGTTCACCGATGGATGCTGCTAAAGCTGTTGCCATCACTAATCTGTCAGATATCTCGGATGAAGAATTGTTTGAACTAAAATATGGAGATGTTCTCCCGATCGTGCTCGTACCTACCACAGCCGGTACAGGTTCGGAGGTAACCCCGGCATCCATACTGACAAGCCATAAAGATCAGACAAAAAGAAATATTGGCAGCTTTAAACTCATCCCCAGCATAGCTTTTCTCGATTCATCCTATACCAGCAGCCTTCCCTGGCAGATAACCGCAGACACTGCTGTCGATGCCTATTCTCATGCAATCGAGAGTTTTTTATCAGTAAAAAACAATACTATAAGTTCTCTTTTTTCCCAGGAGGCGATGACGATTCTGGGTAAGGAGCTTCAAATAATTGCTCATAGGAAAGAGCTTGCATCCGAAAACATGGAGTCGCTGTTATATGCATCCTACCTGGCGGGCATTTCCATCAGCTTGACTGGTACTTCAATACCTCATGCGATCGGGTATTCTCTGACCTATTATAAAGAAATGCCTCATGGGCGGGCAAATGGGATTATTATGCCATCATGGATGGAGTTTAATCATAAAATGAGTCAGAGCGACAGAATCACCAAGGCTCTGAAAGTATCTTCTTTGGCATCGCTAGCAGAATTTAGGGAGTTAATGGAGCTTCTCTGCGGCAAAGCTCCAGCCTGTACTCCTGATGAACGAAAAGTTTTTCTTAAACATGCTTTAAACACCACAAACATTAACAACAATTTCGTCATTCCCAGACCTGAAGATATAAATGAGATCCTTACTGACTGTTTAAGTTGAAATATAAAAGGATGTTGGAATTTGTCTAAACATTATATAATCTATACCCTCATCGATATAGGCAAATTGTATTTGGTTACGAATTAATGAGCCTTTGGTCATTGCCAACATTTGTTTATACTTTTGCTGTCATGTCTTGCATCTAAGAACGTTGATAATTAAATCCAGCATTTCTGACTACCCAATGCGTTACCCTTTTCACTAAAACTACCATGTTTGTCACATGTCCTGTGTGGTTGACGGCCAATGAAATATCATTGTATAATAAAGTGAACGAACGTACACTCGGGGGTGATATATATGACAATACCAGTAATAAGACAGAACATGGAAAGACGTCAAAAACTTTTGGAATGCGCTATAGATCTGTTTATTGAGAAAGGCTATCATAACACTGCAATTCGTGACATTATCGTTAAGTCGGGCGTTGGAACAGGTACTTTTTATAATTATTTTATTGACAAGGAAGATGTCTTAAAAGCGCTGCTAGAAGGCTTTGCAGAACAAATCATTTCGAGTATTGCTGAGTATTACACAGTAGAAAAAAATCTGTATGAAAGATTTGTTGAGACAAAGCGAGTAACCATGGAAGTATTCGCTCAAAACGAAAAACTATCAGAAATATATAGTAGAGTAGCAGGAGCAAGTGACTCTATTGATCAATGTTTAAAGCAATTTGAGGATAAATTAATTGTGTTTTATACCAGGAATATTGAATACGGCATAAAAAAAGGTGCTTTCAATAGTGTTTCGGCGCCACCTATTGCCCACGCTATTTTAGCCACTGAGAAATTCTTATTATACAAATGGATAGTTCTAAATGCCATAAGCAAGGAAGAAATGATAGAGATGGTCGTATCTTTCCATGAAACATTGGCTAAAGGTCTATTGAAAAACCAATAGAGCGATTCGCAGATAGTAAAACAATTTTTTCAATCAGACTACTACGAACCAACATGTATTGCAGTCGATAGGATGTGACCCTATCTCACTTGGGGTCTAAGAAGGAGGTTATTGTATTGCCAAAACTAAATACTGAGCACATTAAAGCAGTTATCGATCTAATCAACCAGGGGCCATATTTTAGGCTGTTGTCGATGGAGGTCTGTGAATTAGGAATGGGCTATTCAAAGGTTGAGGTAAACCTGGAAAACAAACATCTTAATCCATTTGGAGGAATACATGGAGGTGTTTACTCCTCTCTAATTGATACAGCCGCTTACTGGGCAGTTTATTGTGATGTTGAGGAAAATGCCGGATTAGTATCTCTTGATTTAAAAGTCGATTTTTTAGCGCCGATAAAAGATAGTCATCTTATAATTGAAGGAAAACGGATAAAGGCGGGAAAGAGTATTTGTATTGCTGAGGCGGTGATTATTGATAATCAAGGCAGGTATTTGGCCCATGGTACGTCAAAACAAATGGTAACTCCAGGGATGCAAACCATTACCCAGGCGGTATCGGCTATGGAATATCAATCTATACCGCCAAAGTTTATCAGCTAGGGGAGGGGATATATAATATGAAAAATGTTCTTGGATTAATAATATCCCATAGAAAACTGGGCAATAGCGAGATATTAGTAAAAGAGATTATAAACAACACTCCACAAGACTGCCATCCGGAATTAATTCGTCTCACCGATATGAAAATCGAACCCTGCAAAGCTTGTTATCTATGCTTGCAGCCAGACAATGATTGCCCAATAAAAGATGATTTCAATTTTATTGTGAACAAAATTAATCAAGCAGATGCCTTGATTATCGGGGTGCCCATCTATTTATTAGGACCGCATGGGTATTATAAGATGTTGAGTGATCGGATGGTAAGTGCATTTAAGTTTGCTGCATTCACGGCCGGTAAACCTTGCATACTGGTCGTACCTTATGGTGCTAAAGGATGGGAAGGATACACAAAGACGGCCGCATTAGTCATGCCCAGACTTTTGCAAATGAAAATAATTGATTTTTGGCAGGTTGAAGCTACGCTGCCAGGGGAATCTCTTTTTGATTCCGCTAATCTGGAATATGCCCGCCACCTAGGGGAAAAACTATTTGATAGTGAAGCCTATGTACCGGGTATAAGAGAATGTCCCTATTGCGGATCTGATTTGTTTCGTTTGCATCCCAACAATAAAATAGAATGCCCCATTTGTATGACTGAGGGTATTTTGCAGGCTAATAACATTCCGTATTTTCCTCCAACAGATAACTGGAGGTTCTCGGCAAGCAATATTGTTGAACATTTTGACGGGTGGGTAAGGAATATGAAAAAGAAATTCTATGCAGAAAAAGAGCAATTAAAGGAAGTTCAAAAAGTATACCGGGATAAAGATTGGTGGATTAAACCCTGATATAAACTCGCCGAAGCTCGTTTATAATGGGAACCTAACATAAATAGTTGTACCGGTTGAACTGGTATCTATGTCAATTTTGGCATTGTGACGATTAGCAATCCTGTAGCAGACTGCTAATCCTAAACCAGTACCTTGCTCCTTGGTGGTCAAGAAAGGTGTACCTAGTTTTTCCAGCAATCCACGATCTATCCCTTGACCTTGATCCTGAATCGCTAGTACCACCTTTTCATTTTCTATAAATGTTTTTATGTTAATACATCCATCAGAAGACATTGATTCAAGTCCGTTATTGACCAGATTGAGGATTAGCTGACGGATTTCTTTTTCATCAAGGGGCAGGTTAGGTAATTCATCTAGTTCTAGCTTTATGTAATGATCTTTACTCATAGCCTTAGCCTGAATCAGCGGAAATGATTTACTGATTATTGTATTGAGACAACTTGGCCTCATATCTACCATCTTGTTTTTGGCTAAAGAAAGGAACTCGGTGATTATTGAATTAGCTCTATCCAGTTCTTCAATCATAAGATCAAAGTAATCCACCTCTTGAACGTAATCCTTATTTTCCCGCAAGATTTGCAGATAACCGCGAACGGTAGTCATGGGGTTTCTGATTTCGTGGCCTATACTAGCAGCCATCTCTCCAACGAGATTGAGCCTATCCAGACGGGTCATTTCAACTTCCATTTGTCTAAGTTCAGTTATATCCATAAGAATACTGAGCATACATGATTCGCCATGAACATCAAGTCTCTCCGCAGAAAATAATCCCAATCTTTGCTCTCCTGTATTCTTACAGAAGCGAATTTCCATGTCCTGAACTGATTGGTCAGCCATAAGCCTCTGTTTTATCAGGTTACGGTCAACTGGATTACACCAAAATCCCAACTCTAATGATAATTGGCCGATTATCTCTTCATCATTAAAACCTAAAGTACGGCAAAGGGCATTGTTGGCCTTAATGTACCTTCCCTCCTCCAGGGTAGAAATGGCCATTAAGACTGGACTAGCATTAAAGGCCTTGGAGAAGCTTTCCTCAGACAAACGCAAAGACTCTTCCGCTTGCTTGCGTTCTGTGATGTCTGAACATGTGCCAGCTGCACGCAACGGCTTACCCTGCTCATCCCTCGCTACAACCCTCCCGCGCTCCAGAACCCATTTCCACTCACCGGATTTGGTTAATAGCCGGTACTCAACTTCATATTTTGATATTAGTCCATCCAGATGTTCTTTAAGTGTCTTCGTTGTACCGTGTATATCATCCGGATGAAGGAGTCTCTCCCATGTGTGGATCTTTGGTTCGATTTCCTCAGGGGAGTATCCAAACATCTCTGCCCAGCGCGCGCTCCTATATATCTGCCCGGTTTCAATATTCCAATCCCAAAAGGCATCGCTACTACCTTCCAAAACCAGTCTCAGGCGTTCCTCTCGATCTCTTAGGGCGAAATCTGCTGCCTCTATACGGCGCAATCGTTCCAGCCCCATAGAAGCCAGAACTTGTCCCAGTTTAGAGTAAAATTCCATAATAGGTTTAATATGGTGCTCAGGTACGATATTAATCTTGTGAAGCGCCTCGATGTAAGCTGCTTCATCAAATCCATATTCTTGAGCTTGCTGACGGAAAATATCCTCATTAGGTGGTTCGTTCAGCAATTGTCCCAGATAGATAGTGGCCAGGTGCTGGCCCTCGACGACGATAGGGGTTGCATAATCTATGAGTCCGTTTAAACACCTATACCCAATATAAGGGCCATCCTGCAGATGGTCAGAGATATAGCTATCACTTTGTTTGCATCTGGACTCGGTTTCGGAGCATACACGATGAAAATTTAGGCACATATCACTCCAGCCTGTCCTACTTAGAATATTGGTATCGACATCCAGAACTGCATGCATTATTCCGGTAAGTTCAAAAAATGAATCAAACAATTGTTGAAGAAGAGGAATATCTATAAGCTCCGAGATATGGTATTTTTTTGAGTTATCATCTGGTTTTTGGCATCCATGATTAAAGGAAGCGAAAGATTCGTGACTGCCTGCAGAGCACATGCCGCTGGGTGACAACGGTTCTGGAATTGTGGAGCTAAGATTTTGAGTTATCTGGGCAAGCTCAAGATCTATAATTTTTTGCTGTAGTTCAGCAATCTCACTTATGAGTTGCTCTCTGGTCTTGTTTTCATTATTCACTATTACTGCCTCCTTGGATCTCATCTCCGCTTTTATAACAATAACCGATTACCTTTGATAGATATTGTCGAAAATAGCATGAAATCTAAGTTTATTTAATAATGAAATATACGCATATAATTACTCCACTCACAAATTGAATTGCATATCATCAGCAGGGGTCTTCAGATAAGTCCCTACGGTTAACGGAAGCTATCAATTTGAAGTAGATTGTTCCAGCCAGAGCCAAGGGAAGCAGGGTAGTAAAGTACATTATCTGATAGCTGGTTGCTGCTGCCACATAGCCCCAGACAATTGTTCCTAAACCTATACCCAAGTCAAAGGCGACAAAAAATGTGCCGGTGGCTGCACCTCGTCGATGTACTGGTGAATCACGAACAGCCAGGGCCTGTAAAGTGGGAAGGCAAAAACCAAAGCCAAGGCCAATAAATGCACCGGCCAATAGGAAATGGGTGATGATGCTGGAAAAGCCAGTGGTCACCATACCAATGAGCAGGGCCAGGTGGCCAATGAGTAAGACCATATTGATACCACCTCCGTCGGCCCAGCGACCGGACATGGGTCGTGAAACCAACATGGCTAGAGCCATAGCTGTAAAAAACAATCCAATATTAGCAATCCCACGTTCAGCCGCATATAAAGCGATAAAAGAAAGCACTGAACCATAAACTACAGCCAGGAAAAACATCACACCAGATGGAATCAGAGCACTTTTCTCAAACATTTGGGACCAGATACCTGTAGCAGGGCTGCTCGATACTCTGATTGGAGCATTGGTACCTTGAACCAGAAGACTACAGCCAAAGGCCAGCACTGTGAGCAGACTTACCCCTAGGAACAACAGAGGATAACCGGATTTCCCCACTAAGGAAAAACCAATAATAGGTGCTATAGCCATTGAAAGGGAAGAGGTCAATCCGAAATACCCCATGCCCTCACTCAAACGTCCAATAGGCAAACTATCTACCACAATGGTGCCGATGGCCGTGCTAACCATGCCGAAGGCCAGACCATGAAGACTGCGCAGCAAAGTCATTAAGGAAACGTCACCTGCGTGGGTGTAAAGTAGAGAGGCAGTCAGCATCATAACCATGCCCAAAATCATAGTTGATTTTCGGCCATGGCGATCAACTAACCAGCCGGCAAAGGGACGCATTACCATAGCGCTAATGGTATAGGCACCTGTCACATATCCAACGTCTTTTTGGTTGCCGCCAATCTCGAATAGATACCCTGGCAGGCTGGGGAAGAGCATCTGAGTGCTCATAAATAATACAAAGTTGGCTAAACACAGCAAGGTGAAATTTCGGGTCCAGATGTAGGATGGCTTTCCCCATGTTTGCACGCCTTCACCCTTTAGGTCTTTTGCTAGTCCGTCTGTCATAAAGAAACCCTCTTTACTAGTAAGCTGTACGGAGGTACACCTCATTTTAAAGCTTGAAATGAGGTGCTATAATTTATTTTATCGTTTAATCCTATCACTGAATTGCTTTCTTTACCAACAAGTAGGAATTACAAATAGAATCTTATCCCAGGAAAAATCTGCAGTAGATATTCTAATAGCATGCTTATGTTCCTTAGGTTATGATATTTCAGCTTTTCGTGGAAGGATTAAATAAAATGGTGTCGAATTTTTATTAACATATTGATAGCTCCTATCAGTGCAGAAAGGGTGAAGATTATAAAACATTTCCCTATGTTTAAAAGTCGGAAAACGGTTGTGCTGCTGATAGTATTTACACTTCTTGGCCTGGGAGGAATTAACCTAACGGCTTATGCCGAAACTGCAATAGTCAATGGCAATGGCGTTAATGTTCGCTCAGGACCAGGCATTTCATATGGCAGCCTCGGCAGCTTGAGTAAAAATACAAGTATTAATATTCTGGAGCGACGCAATGGCTGGGTAAAGATGTCCTGTGGGAATGTGACCGGTTGGATAGCTGAATACTTAACCAGCCTGAGTCCATCAACATCTCAATTATCACCCATACAAGTTTACATAAATGGTAATTTGATTAATTGCGATACAAACCCTATCTTAGTAAATGGTCGTGCTCTGGTGCCTTTAAGGGCAATTCTTGAACCTCTTGGCACCACCGTATCTTGGGATAACCGCTCCCAAACAGTAACAGCCAGCAAAAGCGCTACGACCATCACCTTAACCATAGGATCACTTACTCCCACCATCAATGGCCAGGTTAAAAGTCTGGATGTTCCTGCCCAAATTGTGAACGGAAGGATCCTCGCCCCTTTACGTTTTTTAGGAGAAGCCTTGGGTGGCAAAGCCACTTGGGACGGAGATAACCGGGTTATAAATATTTATTGCCCTTCAGACTCAGGGATCAAGATAATCGCCGTTTCTATATCCGCCCCTGATGTTAATATACGCAGCGGTCCTTCTACATCATCAGATTTGGTTGGATTGGCCCCCAAAGGTACAAGGATGGCCTTTGTAGCTGAAAAAGACGGTTGGTATCAGGTCATGTATCATGGGCACTTAGCATGGGTAGCGAGTTGGCTGGTTTCTCCGGAATGGGAATCAACGGCAATACAGCCTGCTGCGAACTCTTCGTCTCCCAGCGAAAAAGAATCCACTCTTCTTCCTGTGCCATCTAACCATCAAGCCTTTGTCCTACAAATGAAGCAGTATGCTGAAGCGACAAGTAAGGGAACCGGCCTTCCTGTAAATTTCTTGCTGGCGCAGTGGGCGGAAGAGTCGGGGTATGGAACATCGGCATTAGCCCAATATTATAATAACTTTGGTGGAATTACGGATCCTAATACCGGAGGGTTTAAAAAATATTTATCACCTGAGGAATTTGCTGAAGATGTGAGCAATTTGTATACAAACAACTCTAGTTATAAGCAGCTTTTGGCCCATGCAAAGGCTGGCGCTCCTATACAAACACTGTTTAACGATCTTACGACTAGTCATTATGCCAGTTCAGCTACCTATGGCGAAAAAATTAGAACTATATTTCTTCCCGAGGTTGATTCTGCTCTGGAAAAGATAAAAACACTTGGACGATGAGCTTAGCTAAAATATTCTAATCAACCATAGGCATTAAAAAATATTATATATAATTATTTAAATATTTTAGGAAGTGTATGATTTATGATTGAGGAGATATTACCTTGTATTTATCTATTACAAATCCCCCTGCCGGGGAATCCTCTGAAAACCTTAAACTCCTATTTAATAAAAGGAAGGCACAGAAGCCTTCTCATAGATACTGGATTTAACTGGCCGGAATGCCTCAAAGCACAACTGAAGGGAATTGCAGATTTGGGACTGAATTGGTCAGAGGTGGATTTTTTTATTACTCACGTGCATGGCGACCATTCTGGTTTAGTCTATACCCTGGCAACTAAAGATTCAGCTGTATACTGCAGTAGAGTGGACGCAGACATAATGCGTGCTTGTATGACTGCTGACTACTGGATGAAAGTTAATGGTTGTTTTACCTTAAACGGCTTCCCCAAAGCAATGATAAGCAACCAGGGGGAGACCATTACGAACTTTATCTCTGGCAGCGATATGGATTTCACCTATGTGCAGGATGCTGATATAATTGAAGTCGGCAGCTATCATCTAGTGTGTACCGCTACCCCCGGGCACTCACCAGGGCACATGTGTTTATATGAGCCTGAGCACAAATTTTTTATATCTGGTGACCACATTCTAGCCCACATTACCTCCAATATCACCCACTGGGACGGAGTGGATGACTCTCTGGGAGATTACTTGGCTAGTCTCGACAAAATTGACGATATGGATATCCGCATTGTTTTGCCAGGACATAGGGAAATAATCCATGACCATCACGAAAGAATAGCCGAGTTAAAGCATCATCATGCTAATAGGCTGCAGGAGATTCTGTACATCCTCACAGAAGGAACTATGAGCGCTTATCAGGTTGCTAGTCTAATGCATTGGGACATGACCTATGATTCTTGGGATGACTTTCCCAGTTTTCAAAAATGGTTTGCCACCGGAGAAGCCATCGCCCACCTGGACTACCTGGTAAAGCGTCATAAAGTGCTGAGGATACAAGAAGAACAAAAACTGGTATATACGCTTTTTTTGTAGATGCCACTTGAGTTTTACAAGCAGCCGTTTAATGATAAGTGTTATCTGAGTTATTTAAATGCTTTATTTAGAATAGCATCATCCATACCTCCTACAACTGTCACATCAACTTCCGCAATCTCGACCAATTACCAGTATTTCAACTAAACCGCTTTATTCGCCATATTTGAAACATATCATAGGATTCGCAATCCAAATTATCTTGTGCATATCGCACTGTTGTAACTACGTGGTTTTAGAGGACTCGGTTTAGTCGATTCCTCCTACCCAATTAAGGGAGCGATTAGGTGGAGATTGATGGAAAGGCTTGGACCGAAGCCCGGACCACGAGAATTAATCGCTAGTGTAGCCTTGGCTGATATTCGAACTGAATTGTTAAATAGAGAGTGTGCCTGGCAATTTAGCATTTAAAGGTAATCAGGGCCTGTAAATTAGGTTTTGCTATTATTTACATAAAGGTAATTGCCTTGAAGTAGTCTAAAATTAATAAGACTTTATAAACCCGATAATTTCGGTTTATAACAGTGATGAACGAAATATTGAACATAAGGGGAGGATAATTTAGAGCATTCTAATCTCATGTCCGGAATCTGCAGTTGCATACAACAGTCAATAGTATTGAGAATAACAGGGGAGGATGACATTTTGAAGAAAAACACAAAGTTTAGCTGGTTGGTACTAGCGATGTTTATTTGGACTATAGTTTTTGGCATCCCGACGCCTTCAGCTTATGCTAGCTCGGACTTGAATGACATTAATGGTCACTGGGCTCAGAGTCAAATTGAAAACTTAACTGCCCAGAATAACATAAGTGGTTACCCGGATGGCTCTTTTAAACCTGATCAAACCATTACCAGAGCTGAATTTGCAGTTGTTTTGGTAAAGGCATTTAAGTTGGAGGCCAAGAACGGCGAAGATTTCACAGATACTGCTGACCACTGGGCTAAAGATTATATCGCCACCGCCAGTGCTTCCGGTATCGCAAACGGTTATGGAAATGGCTCATTTGGACCCAATGACATAATTACGCGCGAACAGGTAGCAGTTATGGTTGTTAATGCTGCTAAGTTGGATACAGTTACTACAGGGAAGTCATTTTCTGACTATGATGAAATTTCAGCGTGGGCCACAAGCAGCGTTGATACAGCGAGCAGCAACAAAATAATAGCTGGTTATCCTGATAATAGCTTTAAACCTCAAGGAAGTGCTACCAGGGCTGAAGCGGTGGTAGTAATAGGTCAATCAATAATTAAAGCAGTACCGGGTGCAGAAATAAACGGATTAGGTGTACTCCAGATGGGAGAGACCACCACAGCTACTGCAACAACCACAGAAGCAGGGGCAGGCGGCTGGACTTCAAGCGACCCCTCCATTGCTATAGTTGATGTTAATGGCGGAATAGTGGCATCATTAAAAGCAGGCACCACTATTATTAGCTACACTGTTTCAACCAGTGGAAAGACAAATTCAAAAGAGATTACGGTATATCCAGAAGCAGCCATAAATAATCCCAGCATCGGAGTAGTTCAGGTTGGTGCCGAAAATGTAACACCTACAAGCTTTACAGCAGCAGACGGAACCGAGACCATTTCATGGACATCCTCAGCTACGAATAAAGCAACCATTAATGAAACAACTGGAGTAATCACTGCAGTAGATGCTGGCGATACAATTATAGCTTATGAGGTAACCAACAAAGCCACCAGCAAAATAGTTGTTAAAGGCAGCTTGACCATCACAGTTATTCCTGTAGTAGTACCGGGTGCAGTGGTAACCGGATTAGGCGTACTCCAGATGGGTGAGACCACAACGGCTACAGCAGATACCACAGAACCAGGAGCAGGTGGCTGGACTTCAAGTAACCCGACCGTTGCTTCGGTTAATGAAACTACTGGAACAGTTGAAGCATTAAAAGCCGGAACCACAAACATTGGCTACACTGTTTCTACCAGTAGCAAAGTAAATTCAAAAGCAATCACAGTGTATGCAGCAGCAATAGTTAATAACCCAAGCATAGGAATAGTACAAGTTGGTGCTGGACCCGTAATACCTACAAGCTTTACACCATCAGATTCGACAGAGATAATTACATGGACTTCAACAGATACTGATAAAGCAGCAGTTGACGAAACAACTGGAGTAATCACTGCAGTAGAAGCTGGCGACACGATTATAGCTTATGAAGTAACCAAAAAAGCCACTGGCAATATTGTTGCCAAAGGCAGCCTGGCAATCACAGTTATTGCAGCAGTGGTACCGGGCGCACCAGTCAACGGATTAAATGTACTCCAAATCGGAGAGACTATCACAGCTGCTGCTGCAACTACAGAAGCAGGTGCCGGTGGCTGGACTTCAAGTAATCCGACAGTTGCTGCGGTTGACAGCATAACTGGAGTGGTTACAGCCTTAAAGGCAGGTACAACTAACATTAGCTACACTGTTTCAACCAGCGGTAATTTAAATTCAAAAGCAATCACAGTCTATGCAGCAGCAACAGTCAATAACCCAAGTATAGGAGTAGTTAAAGTTGGCGCCGGAGCAGTAACACCTACCGGATTTACAGCACCCAGAGCAGGCGAGAGTATTACCTGGATATCAAGTGATCCCGCCAAAGCATCTGTTGATGCTCCGACTGGAGCAATCACAGCGGTTGCAGCAGGTAATACAACTATTAGCTATACAGTAAATAATGGCAGCAGGATTGTAGCTAAGGGCAGCCTGATTATTGCCGTACAATCATAATTTAACTGGTTCACTTGAGTACAATTTAATTAAACAACAAAGGGTGCCCGAAAAATATTTGGGCGCCCTTGCCTATATGTTAATTAAATGCACACCCTCTAACATTTTATTGACATATGATTGTTATCTTTGGTCTAGTCAGGGCAATATAAATCTGAGAGCTACTGAGAAAAGTCAATGATTACCAGAGCGTTAGGAATCGAGCTTGTCTTTAATGATATTTCGTCATAGGGACTGACACTTACAATTTCTTTAATGAAATGGTTTTGTGCAAATATATTTAACAGCAGCAGACATGTTGGCCTGCCAAAATTGATTAAGTAAGGAGAGCTATTTAAACAAATGAAATGGAAAATTAGGAAAACTAACCGCCATATAATAACCTATTCAATAATTGTTTGTGCAGTTATCGGGCTATTTATTGGTTACGGAATTGTGCAATCAAAACCAGAAGTTATAGCGAGTGTAAATGGGCAAAATATTAATAAAGATCAGCTATACGATGCGTTGGTGCAGTCAAGTGGGAAGCAGGTTTTGGATTCACTAATTTCTCAAAAAATAGTTGAACTTGAATCCAAAAAACAAAATGTCGTAGTATCTGATGCCGATATCCAAAAGGAAATAAACAAATACTACGAACAGTATGGAGGCGAAGCAGGTTTTATTCAGGCATTAGCAATGAGCGGTTATACATTGGATCAAGTCAAAAAAGATATCGTCGACAACCTGAAAGTGAAAAAAATCCTCGAACCGCAGATTACCATTACGGAAGAGGAACTTAAAGCTTATTTTGAAGAAAACAAAGCAACGTTTGCCCAGGAAAAACAAGTAAAAGCCAGCCACATTTTGGCAGATAGTTTTGAAATAGCTAATCAAGTTAAACAAAAAATAGTTAACGGTGGAGATTTCGCCCAATTAGCAAAAGAATACTCAACCGATAATGGGACGAAGGAGAATGGAGGAGATCTCGGATATTTTGGAAGTGGAAAGATGGCTGTAGAATTTGAGGAAGCTGCTTTTGCTTTAAAAGTTGGAGAAATTAGTGATCCAATAAAGACAGAATATGGTTACCACATTATTAAACTGGTTGATAAAAAGGATGCCCAGGAAGCCAATTATGAACAAAGTAAAGCTGAAATAAGAGATGCTTTGCTTGATAAAAAGATAGGCGAAGAATATGACAGCTGGATTCAAGACCTATATCAACAGTATGATGTTAAGAATTACCTGGGCCAATAATATGTGGGGGAATAGAATTAGAAATTCCGATAACATTGTGGTGCAGATTCGGCACTAGTGGTAATAGAATGGTTTGGAACACAGTGTTACCATTGAGTTATCCTCAATCTAATTATTAAACAGAAGACCGTCCTCATCGCGATGGGGACGGTCTTCTGTTTTCCTTGGACCTAGCTGTAAATGAAAATATTTCAATAATAGTTTTTGGTTTGAACGCAAATATTATTAATGGAATAATTGTTGGAGGTTGAAATAATGGGAAAAAAGGTAATCGGCTATTTTGAAGATAGCAGGCAAGCAGGGCAAGCAACAAATGAACTAAAAGAGAAGGGGTTTAATGAGATTTCCATTCTAGGAAACGAGAATGGTGGAAAAGAAGGTAGTAAAGGCAAAGACAACAATGGCATGAGTGGAAAACAGAACCTCTCCAATGGCACGATGACAGGTGGAACTATAGGCGGAATAGCAGGATTAGGTCTAGGCGCCGGAGCTTTAGGGGCTTTAGGCACCGCAGCTCTATTAATTCCAGGGATAGGACCAATCGTTGCCATGGGACCTTTAGCTGCTGCCCTGGGTGGCGCTGTAACTGGCGGTGTTGCAGGAGCATTGGTTGATTACGGTATACCCAAGGAGCGCAGTGACTTCTATGAAACCAAGATTAAGGAAGGCAATACGGTAGTGATTCTTAAGGCTAATGACGACAAAACTGACACAGTTGCTTCTATTTTAAGAAATCACGGTGCCAAAGATGTAAGGGTTCATTAATACCTATATATGAATCGCAGATTGAACGTTAATGACTGACACAAATTGATTGGTAATTATCCATAAATATATAGGGAAAGCAAAGGACGGTTCCTAAATAAAACATTTAAGGAACCGTCCGTCCTTATTAATCTGTGACTATAAACTTGAGAAGCTTTAGCGTTTAATGGATAATTACAAATATGAGGATCAGCGCACAGACAGACCCTGAGCACCCACTTCCGGCAGCCCGGTATCCTCAAATACTTGTATCAGTTTGAGGAACAAACCACTCTTCCTGATACGAAACACACTGATCGAACCTTCATTCCCGTTCAAGACATACAAGTTTCGACCGTCCCTGCTTACTCCGTTATCAATCGGCGCCGCTGTTCCCTCAGGAGTGCTCGGCACGCTTGCTACAACGGCCAGTCTTCCATACTTTTTAATGCGATAGATGGTTATTGTGTCGTTGCCGGCATTAGAAGTATAGGCAAAGCGTTCATTCTTACTGGAAGCAACCCAGCAGGTTGCACTTTGGCCATTTAGGACCGAACCGCTAATGACATTAAGCGTTCCATACACATTGGCGATGTAAGATGACAACGCATTGGGACCTACCTCCGAAACCAGCAAGAAACCTTTGGAAAGGAAAACAGAACCGAACGGACCCCCACCATTTGAGTTGTTGACGATTGGCCCGGTGAGGGTGCCGTCCCCATTGACGAGGAATACGCTGAGGACGTTGTTATTAAGCTCGGAGACAACTAGCTTGTGCCCGCGTGGACTAAAGACAATACATGCTGGTTGGGCGTTAGCGGTACTCAGCGGTTCGGTTGAACCAATAATCGGTGTGAGACTGCCGTCCGAGTTCAAGTTGAACCCTGTGACATTGGAAGCGTTGGTAGCGTTGCCTGCATTTGTGACATAAAGGAGATTGTGGAAATTTGCCAGGCTGTTAGGCTTGATGCCACCAGAGGGCTCAACGTCAACTAAAGTAAGAACGCCGTACTTGTTCACACGGAAACTGCTGATGCTGTTACTGCCAGCGTTCACGGCGAAAAGGAAGCGGCCATCACGCGACAAAATTAGTGATCCTTGTGATGTGAGTGGATCAACTATCTCCGTGCCAGTGCCACTGCCACCCGTATCGTAGGCGTTCAGACGGGTGAGTATCCCGTTTTTACCCCGGCGAAAAACAATGACTTCATTAGTTTCAGATGTATTAGTCATGGCAAAAACGAAGCCTCTGAGCCTCTTTTTATGATGACACATATAATCATCCTCCTTTAATAATGTGTTGCTTTGCTTCCTTACATAGTATTCATTTGGCGTTATTGAGGGTTCCAGTTAATGGCACTAAAGTGAAAGATATTCTTTTTAGCTATTAAATACATGATATTTGTTGTATAAAAAGGCTTCACCCAATTTTCGGATGATAGGAAATTCCCCTAATAATTACCTCAGTCTAGTATCAATACAGGCAAATCTAGTTTAGAATAGTAAGCATATGGTAACGGGGCATTCACGATACTAGATCCTTGTTGGGGAACAAAGTAAGTTCCAAATCAACAGGGGTTTCGTTTTTTCACAACTTTTAAAAGGGGGCAAAATAAATGAACCTCATACAAATGTGTGGCGATCCAACTGTAGATTGGTTTAGAATTCATAACGAAGATATCATAGTAAGGGGCGGGGTATATTACTGGAAACAACAAAAGGAAGATTTCAAGGTTCGACTAAGTTCAAAGCCAGGCGGTTCCGCCATGGTTCTTCAGTTGTTAAATGAAATGATATCTGCCGAAAAAGCCAGGGTTGAGGGAGCAATGCTCGATGAGGAACTGCTAAACCGTCCAAAAGATAACCGGATAACAACTTCTTGGACAGTATGGAAGGAATACGTTAATCCAGGATTTCAGTACAGTTCATTTCGCTTAGAAAAATGGCATGAATTTGAGCCGGGATTCTGGGATTACCCTTCTGCCAAGCTTTATGGGAACCCTGATTTATTAGTGATTCAGGATAGTGGCCTGGGTTTTCGGAATTGTAAAGAGGGATGGCCTGAGGTTTTATCGGCTCTTTCCAGAGATAACCTTCCGCACGATATTATACTCAAGCTAGGTCAATATAACGATAGCAAGGAGAATCCTCTACTTGACAGGATAATAGAGTTAGGTTTAGCCCATAGAACTACAATAGTAACTACTTTAAGCGACTTGCGATCCTGCGCTGTAAAGATAGGTATATCATTATCATGGGAAAGAATGTTGGAGGAAGTCGTTGCTGCGGTGCTAAGTTCGAAGTGTCCATTTGTTGACCAACAGGGAAAAACCATGAAGTATAAACAAGTAATTGTGACCATTGGTGCCAGTGGTGCTGTAATCGTTGAGAAAGATAAGTGCACCATAATTTTCGACCGCAGCGGTCAGGAAGGAGACTTTGCCAGTCAGTTCCCCGGTCAAATGATGGGCTACCATGCCTGTTTATTAGGTGCTCTTGCGACTGCCTGGGCTGAAGACCCAGAACGAGTTAATTGGATTGAAGCTACCTTTATAGGTGTTAAATTGGCTCGCAAACTCCACGTAGAAGGGTATGAAGTGGTGGAGCAAGATGATCATAAATATCTGCAGTTTCCTACTAAAGCTATAGCTAATTCGTATAGTGAGATTAGATCATTAGAAGATAGCACGGAAAATATCCTATATAAACAAATTGGTGACCTAGGATGCTTTAGTTCGGGAAATGATGAGTTGATCAATAAAGAGGATAAGGATCATTGGACAATTCTAGAAGAAAAATTGTTGAAAAATCAGATAAATAATGATGTTTTGCAAGATCCCCAGAGAGCAGTAAACGAATGTGCCAGGAATACTGTGGTTAAAGGACCACTGGCAGCATTGCCAGATGTTCCGGTCGAAACGATTGGTGCCTGGTCCAGTGCAGATCGGCAGGAAATTGAAGGGGTTCGAAGCGTAAACAATGCCATGAAGGATTACCTGGAGCTGAAAAATCCCGAGACCCCTCTCTGTGTGGCTGTATTTGGCCCTCCTGGATCGGGAAAATCATTTGTGGTCAAGGAAATTGCCAAAGGACTCGGAATTGGCGAAGATGCTCAACTCACCTTTAACCTATCTCAATTCGAATCTGCCGATGAACTGCAAACCGCTTTTCATCAGATTCGCGACCTGAATCTTAAAGGCAAAATGCCACTTGTGTTTTGGGATGAATTTGATAACCCGTGTGAAAGTCGTCCATTAGGATGGTTACGGAATTTTTTAGCGCCTATGCAGGATGGTGAATTTACCGATAAGGGAACATCCCATCCTCTAGGGGGGGGGATCTACGTCTTTGCTGGTGCGACCAGACATTCATTTGAAGAGTTTCAAACTGGCAACAATCTAGAGGATCGAACTGCTAAAAAGCCTGATTTTATAAGTCGCCTGCGTGCTTATATAAACATTAGAGGTATTAATGGCAACCCTAATACTGTAGAAGATAGACTTTACATGATCCGCAGGGCATTTATTCTAAGACAATACCTTGAAACAAATGCACCTCAAATTAGGACAAATGATCAATTTGAAATAGAGGCAGGTGTCCTGGACGCTTTTTTACGGGTGACAAAATATTATCATGGTGCACGCTCTATGGAGAACCTGATTAAAATGAGTAGTCTTGCTGATAAACGAAAATACGAATTATCAAGTCTACCCCCGGATAATATTATTGAGATGCACGTAAATGTAAAAGAATTTAATGCTTTAACCTATATGGGACACCGGGAAATGCTTAGGATTGGAATTACAGGACATACCAATTTAGATCCCAAACAAATAGATAAATTAGAGCAGGCAGTTAATGAAGTAATCAAGTTTATTGAACAGAAGTACTCGAAACATTATCTTACGGTTTTCTCGCCACTGGCGGCAGGTGCTGATCGTCTAGTTGCTCGTCAACTACTGAAAAGGGAGACTTCACGACTGATTGCTGTATTGCCGGTTCCTCAGAACGAATATATAAATGATTTTGGTCCATCTAATGACTATAGGATTGACAGTCAGGGGGCTGAACTGCGACAAGAATTAATATATTGGTTGTCGCAAAGGGCTCTAGAAATAATTGAAATGCCTCCCTCCCCAACGCGAAAGTTAGCCTATCTTAAAGCTGGTTATTTTATAGCCGAGCACAGTGACATCTTAATCGTGGTCTGGGACGGTAATGATCATCAGGATAGCTCGGTTACAGCCCATATTGTGGATAGGGCTGAAAAAATCAATAAGCCAATTTGTCATATACGGGCAAATAACTATAAAGTAGATTCATTGAGTATTGAGATTGAAGAAATATGTGGTGAAATACGATATAAGAATTTTCATTGCCCGTCTGAGCTTGGATTCTCCTGATTCCCTTCATTTTGCATTGGTTTTGCTGCAGGCACCGTACGGAGGGGAGATAAACGGAATATATAATAGAACAGAGTATAGACACCGAGCAGCAATAGGCCAGCAAACAGACCCGCACCTTGCCCGGGGATCAAGGGCATGGTTACAATTACGATTATCAAGCTAATGACGGCAGTCCAGGTGGTATAAGGAAAACCATTTAACTGACAGTGTCCCTGAGGCGGACAGCCACAACGTTTACGGAATTTCAGATGGGTTAACATGATTACCAGATAAGCCAAAAGCAGAGAAAATCCTCCGGAACTAAGCAGAAAAATATAAATGCTGTTAGGCAGCACGTACGACATGCTTACACAAAGCAACATAGCGATACCGGAAAATATAATACCTCGTAGAGGCACATCGCCCCGGTCAATTAAAAAACCTGGTGCATCTCCACTATCCGCGAGAGAGCGAAGCATTCTGCCTAGGCCAAAGGTAGCTGCCAGCATTGTAGATAGGATAGCTGTTACCAATACAAAGTTCACTAATCCGGCAGCTACTCCTAATCCTCGAAAATTCAAGGCTGACACCATTGGGCTGATCTTGGGTAATAGACTTTGGGTAGAGATAAGTGGCAACATCAAAGAAATGACGGAAATGTACAATACAACCAGAGAGATGACCGTTGCTTTTATGGCCTGGGGTATAGTTTTCTGCGGGTCTCGGGCTTCAGAAGCTGCTAAACCAATAATTTCAAAACCGGCATAGCTAAATATTACGATTAACATACTGCCTGCCAGCCCGCCAATACCATTTGGAAAAAAGACGGCATTTCGAACTGCCCCCAAGCCAATTGGAGTTCTGGCTGGCAAAAAACCGAATACCAGAACTACGGCAAGTACTATGAAGGCCAGAATGGCGAGCAATTTTACGCTAGCCAGAGTGCTTTCTAATCGGGTTACCAAACTAGCTCCCAATAAATTTAATAGAGTTATGGCAATTACTATACCAATTGATAATAGAGGCAACGATAGATAGGGAAACCACGATTCAATAAAAAACGAAGCGGCTGTAGCTTCACTGGACATGGCCAGTACCAGACCAGTCCAATACACCCAGCCTACTAAAAATCCCATACAAGGTCCATAGGCTTCCGCAGCATAGGTTCGAAAAGAACCAGAATCGGGATTCGCGACCGTCATTTCTGATAGGGCACTGAGTATAAAATACACCATTATACCACCTACTATAAAACCTATAATAATGGAAGGTCCGGCAGCCTTAATAGCGATAGCTGAGCCAAGAAAAAATGAGCCACCAACGACAGTGCCCAGGGCAAGCATAGTGAGTTGAAAAGCTGATAGTCCGTTTTTCTGCATAGGGTTTTCCTCCTGCATATGATTTTTGCTTTCATAGTATGCCACCAAGAAGTTATAAAATATGCTTCTATCCATGGCAATATGGGTATAATTATACTTAAGGTTGAAAGTGGTAATAGAAAGGAGAATAAAGTTTTGGAAAAGGTAGTGGTTAGGCAGCTAGTAAGGGACACTAAGAGATATGCAGATCAAGATGTAGAACTGAGCGGATGGATTAGAACTAACCGTGACCAAAAATCCTTCGGTTTTATAGCTTTAAATGATGGAACGCATTTTAACACGATTCAAATCGTATACGAAAAGGAATCACTGCAAAATTTTGAGCAAGTGGCCAGGTTTAGAGTGGGTTGTGCACTAAGAATCTCAGGAAAAGTTGTTGAAACCCCGCAGGGTAAACAACCCTTTGAAATAAAAGCAGCAGAAGTAGTAATGGAAGGTGATTCTCTCGAAGATTATCCCATTCAGCCGAAGCGACATACTAGAGAGTTCCTAAGAGAGGTAGCCCATTTACGTCCGCGAACCAACTTGTTTGCAGCTGTTTTTAGAGTTCGTTCGATGCTTGCCTGGGCAATTCACAAGTTCTTTCAAGAAAAGGGGTTTGTATATGTGCACACACCCATAATAACAGCTAGTGATGCCGAAGGCGCTGGTGAAATGTTCAGGGTAACCACGTTTGATCCCCAGAGTCCGCCTGTTGTGGAAACAGGCGAAGTGAATTTTTCGGAGGACTTTTTCGGACGAAGAACCAATTTGACGGTGAGTGGTCAATTAGAAGCTGAAGCTTTTGCGCTGGCATTTAGAGACGTTTATACATTTGGGCCAACATTCAGAGCTGAAAATTCAAATACAGCCCGACATGCAGCAGAGTTCTGGATGATTGAGCCTGAAATCGCATTTGCAGATTTACAGGATGATATGAAACTGGCTGAAGATATGGTGAAATACGTAATAGCTTATATCCTGGAAAACGCCCAAGAGGAGATGGAATTCTTCAACGTATTCGTTGATAAAGGCCTTAGGGATAGACTGAAAAACGTTGTTGAGTCAGAGTTTATGCATTTAAGCTATACAAAAGCGGTAGAAATTCTTATCGAATCTGGACAGCAGTTTGATTATCCTGTGACATGGGGCAATGACCTGCAAACTGAGCACGAAAGATATCTTACCGAAAAAGTATATGCCAAACCCGTGTTTGTAACTGACTATCCCCAAGGGATTAAAGCATTTTACATGCGGCAGAATGATGATGGGAAAACGGTTGCAGCTATGGATTTGTTGGTGCCAGGAGTTGGCGAATTAATAGGGGGAAGTCAACGAGAAGAAAGAGCCGATGTATTAGAGCAAAGAATGGAAGAACTAGGGATGGATAAAAAGGAGCTATGCTGGTATTTGGACCTAAGAAAATATGGTGGTGTCAAGCATGCCGGATTTGGACTGGGTTTTGAAAGGCTGGTTATGTACGTTACCGGGGTAAGTAACATAAGAGATGTTGTGCCATTTCCTAGAACAGTAAAATCCTGTGAGTTTTAGCAGATCTACCAGACGGTCTAGCGCGAAATTTTATTGGAGTTGGAGGCCTGCATCAGCAGGCCTCTCTTATAGTATTCTTTCCCCAATACATTTATTATTTTAGAGCATTAGCCAGCGTTGTTACATAGAGATCAAATGATTTGCCATTATTGGCTAATTGAGTTCTCATGGTTGAGCTTAGTTCTAACTGAACTCCTTTATGGATGCTGTTACTGTTACATATATTTGTCCTGGCTTGTCCACCTAAGCTAGATGGGGCAGACGCTACTTTAAACCCTGCCGCCTTCAGAGATGATTTAACCTTGTTGCCAAGGGTTGTATCGAGGCCACCCACGTAGGTTATTGCCTGACTAGTCCCACCGCAGCCATGGATCGACAGGGTTTTGGTGGATTTTGCTACCAGGTTGCGCGCTGTAGGTTCATTAAAATTGGTGGAAGTAATGTGAAGCGTTGAGCCTCCGGATTTGAGACCTATAAAGCTGTAGAAATCATACCCACCCTGGGAGGCTACCGCAGAGGCTATCTCATCGGTTTCTCGTTCTATGGTTCCGCCATGAATGGCGATGACTGCAGTGGATGAAGCAGTGTCGCGGGTAACTATCTTATAATCAACATTTATGGTTTTATGGGTTTTTAAAGAATTATAACTCGAATATGTATCTGCCATTGCAGGGCCAACCAGGGTGGTGATCATGAGACATGTAATTAAAACTATCATTATCTTTTTCTTCAAAATAAAACACACCTTTCCAACATTTGTTTCTATTACAAAATTGCGATTAAAGCTGGTTAAAAGCCTATATAACTGGGATACTTACCATACCTAAACTTTTTTATTTTTACCTCCCAAAAAAACTATTCTACCCCCTTGATACCATAATTCGACTAATTACGAGTACTACCTTTTGGTAAATATGGGCATTGGCAATGGATATGGTTTATAAAAGGAGCTAATGGACGGTATATCCTATGTTTGCAGCTATAGGCAAATAGGGGATGGTATATGATGGAATAAATGAGGATAGTCGAATGGCTGTCACCAGAAATGTTAATTAGCTAAATATATTGTTTACATTAACGTTTTTATCTGTTACAATAACAACAATGAGATATAGGAATTGTGAACCTCTGTCTGGCAGAGGTTAATTAGTCTTATGATAACTGTATCTTTAATCCATTTGCTCTTGTAGAACCCGCCAGGGGTGCGTACGTAAAGTTGCTTGACTGGTATATAAGGTTCTTGAGATAGGTAGTCGGGCGTACTGAAGTTGTTGTCCGGTTGCAAAATACTAATAACAGGCTCCCTCTCACAGGAACCTGTGTTAGAGATTATTTTATCCCTCTGCTTATTACAAACAGAGGGATTTTTGTGTTTTAATATTCCGCTCTGTCTTTTTGGTGTGAATTTGGTTGCATATTATGGACGGAATCACAGGTATGCAAGGTGAAGGAACAACTGCGGGAGAAGTGTACAATTCGAGAAAAATACTCTTCAGTACTGATACGCTGGCGCTTGACACGGTATGAGCAACAATGATAGGTATGGATATAAATGATATACCCATCCTAATCAGCGGATCTTATTACTCGCCTATACCGTGGTAAATATAGATAAAGAATATCAATTAAGCCCGATCATATGGATTATCATTAGCCTCGATAAGTTCAATAATCTTTGTGATAACATTTACAGCCGCTTGCATTGACTCTAGACTAACAAATTCAAAGCGACTGTGAAAGTTATGACCACCGGTGAAAATGTTAGGGCAGGGGAGATCCATGAAGGAAAGGCGAGCACCATCGGTACCACCCCGAACCGGTTTTATGACCGGATTAATTCCGATCTCAACCATTGCCTGTTCTGCCAAGGTGACTATATGAAACACCGGTTCAATTTTTTCTTTCATGTTATAATACTGATCTTGCATCCTGAGATTAATCGTGGATTCACCATATTTATCATTAAGAAAATCTACGCAGTACTCTAAATACGCCTTCTTTTTTTCAAATTTAGTCTTATCATGGTCTCTAATTATATAGACCATTTTAGCCCATTCAACACTTCCATCAAATTTGGTAAGATGATAAAAACCTTCATAATCACGAGTATACTCAGGACGTTCATTAATTGGCAGCATACCATTTAGTTCCATGGAAATATACATAGCGTTTTTCATATGCAAATAGGCTGATCCAGGATGTACATTAATACCTTGAATACCAATATGGGCTATAGCTGCATTAAAGGTTTCATATTCAAGTTCCCCTAAGGGACCTCCATCAATTGTGTAAGCAAAATCTGCTCCAAAGCCAGCTACATCAAAAAAATCGGCACCCTGGCCTATTTCCTCATCTGGGGTAAAAGCTAAAACTATTTTACCGTGTTTTATATCCGGCATATTAATCAAATTAGCTATAGCAGTCATGATTGCTGCTATTCCTGCCTTATTATCAGCCCCCAGCAGGGTAGTTCCATCGGAGGTAATAATGGTTTGGCCGAGATAATTGCTGAGTTCAGGATAATCTTGAATTTTTAAAGCAATGTTTTCAGACTGATTCAGAATTAAATCATTGCCATCATAATCTAGAAATAACTGTGGCTTCACATCTTTGCCTGATACATCGGGGCTAGTGTCCAGGTGGGCTATAAAACCTATAGTAGGTAGTTTTTTATCTACATTTGCAGGTAGTTCGGCCATCAAATATCCCTTTTCACTTAGGGCGATATTACTTAAGCCTAATTCCTGAAGCTCTGTTTCTAGAATCTTGGCCAATTCCATCTGTCCATGTGTACTAGGATGAGTAGTCGAATCCTCATTTGACTGAGTATCAATTTTGACATATCTTAAGAATCTATCTAGTAATGTTCCCATACTGTACCCCCAGATCGCTTTTTACATTTTCCTGCTTATAATAACCAACTAATCAAATTCTATTTTATCCCTTTATTCAATAATTAAATCCTATTTCCTGCTACATATTAGGCGTTGTAAACATAGTTCGGGAGGATTCTGTTAAACATTGGATAGAGAAGAAGGTAGGACGTGACATGATAAAAGTTGCCCAACAAGGTACTCCTAAACTCCTGCTTGAGAATAAGGACATCAACCGCATTTGCGATTTAAAGTGAATTATTGTACATTCTTAGATCTGAGAATGCACAATAGTCAATAAAAACAACATATTAAATAACAGAGATAATTAATAATCCTGACCGATGGTGGCAAATAGGAAAAGTATTATGGTTACAGCTTCTGAATATTCCAAATTGGCTGGTTATATAGGTCGGGCTATCTGATAAAAAGTAGACTTGAGACAAACCTCCTATTTTATTTATACGCAGTAAAGAAAATACGGTGGAATGGGAATAGTATTTTACCATCCTTAAAGGTTGTGTAAACCTGTCTAATCTCTGTTAAAATATCATTTGTGAATTCCGTCTTTTTCATATCATCACTCAGGCAATCTAAATAAGGTCGCAATCCTGTACTTGTGAACCACTGTAAAATATCATCATATCCATTCATAATATGAAAATATCTAGTTTCCCATAAATCTATATCTTGAGTCATACCACAAAGAACATCATAATAAAATTCTGGTGAGTATAATTTGTACGATGTAGACAGATGCCTGAAGTGTTCGGACCATTTAGGCCTACTTGCTATATCCATAATAATTTTATGGATTGGCATTTCTTTTACATACGGTATTTGTGCTGCTAAAACCCCATTTTGATTTAGCATTTTAAACAGCTTTGCTATTAATACTTCATTTTGCGGAATCCATTGAAAAACCGCGTTGGAGAAAATAATATCGAATTTACCCAGATGCGATAAATCTCCACTTACGTCGCAAAGTACCCAAGTCATAGAATTATTAATCATTTTCGCTTTTTCCAGCATTGCAGGCGAGTTGTCAATTCCTGTGATACTGGCCTGTTTCCATCTGTCATATAGAATATTAGTGCTGTTGCCTGGGCCGCAGCCTACATCCATTATGCTTCCAGGATTGCTGTGATTAATACGTTTAACCAAGTCGGCCGCTGGTCTGCTTCTTTCCTTTTCAAATATTAAATATTCCGTTGGATTCCAGTCGGCCATAATACTCATCTCCTCCCGTTTAATATTATTAGTTTATCATTATTTGTTATATAATAGAAATGCATATTAATCATCATTGCTATGTTTGGAGGTAATGAAATGGATGGTGTTTTAGAACTATACAGAATATTTTATACAGTTGCCAACTACAACAATATCTCTATTGCTGCCAAAAATATTCATATCACTCAACCTGCTGTATCCAGATCAATAAAGAAGTTAGAAGATCATATTGGCATTAGATTGTTTTCAAGAAGTTCAAGGGGAGTGAAACTGACGTATGAAGGGAAGCTTTTTTATGAATACGTTGAGAAAGCCATGTTTGAACTTAGCAAAGGAGAGGAGCTTGTGAAAAAGCTCTTATTGCGAGAAAAGGGTAAAATCACCCTGAGTGTAAGCACTACTCTTTTTAAACACTTTCTTATACCAAAGTTGGAAGATTTCATTAAAGAATATCCCGATATCGAAGTGAATGTTGCCAGTAAAACCACATTTGAAAGTCTTAAACTCTTAGATGACGAAAAAATCGACTTTTGTATCATAAGTCGTCCTTTTGACTGCTCAAAATATGCTTTTATAGAGCTTGCTGAAATTCAGGATATTTTTGTGGCGAGCCAAAGCTATATAGATATTTTGGGTGATGCAGATACTGTATCCTCTGGGACATTTATGTTTCTGGAAGATGGTAATATTACTAGAGAATATGTGGAAAAACATCTTAAAGAATGGGGATTAATCATAATTCCTGAAATAGTTTTTGGCAACATGGAATTTTTAATAGAATTTGCTAAGATAGGTATGGGTATTGCGTCTGTAATTAAAGATTTTGTTAAACCGGAGCTGACCGAAGGAACTCTTATTGAATTATCCACACTTCCAGTCATCCCTAAAAGAAGTATTGGTATCGCATATAATAAAAACATGCAATTGTCCATTGCTGCATCAGCATTTTTAGATACAATGCTGCGAGTGATCAACGAATCATAGATAAAGTATGATAATATAGTACAAAGATGATAATCAAGTAGGTGTTTTTATTCATGAGACGAGTCGTAATCATCCTATTTATATTAACAACAATGATTTACTCTATTGAAATTAATGATAATCTCGGCTTTAGCAAAAATAAAACTCCAACCTACTCTGATTCACCAGCAATATCAGATATGAAACCCTCTACTGATATTACACAGCTTAAACCTGTGGCACTCACTAAATATCCTCCTGATGCCCCAGCTCCTAACATTCCACTATTACGTTGGACAATTCCCCCTGGAAGCGTTTATTATGAAATTGAGTTTTTAACTGCACCAGCAGAAAAACCAAATGATACCTCTCCCTCTATCTATCAGTTCTATGCTTCCCGAGAAGTATTTGTCAATGGTTATAGTATCGACTTATCGACTTTTCTTGGTGATCACTTATACTGGCGGGTACGCGGAATTGATTTTAACGGAAATCCTATTGGTGTCTTTTCCGATGCAACTCCTCTATATATTGATCACACCCTGGCTCAGATCTTAAAGCCCATATCCAATACAGGATATAAGCAAGCCAATATGCCCATGCCCCTGTACCCGGTATATTCTTGGATCCCTATTTATGGTGCCGTAGACTATGAAGTTGAATTAACTACAGATCCTCCTGAAAACCCCAATGGATTATCGCCTTCTCAGTACCAATTCAGGAATCAAATTATCAGAGGAAGTTTTGATTGCTATGATGAAGAAGCATTAAGTACTCCTGGTACCTATTACTGGCGAGTGAGAGGACTTGATGAATCCGGTGGACCCATTGGTGTATACTCTGATGCAGAAGAATTTTCTGTTTCTTCTACAGCCGGGAGTTACGCTGGCACACTTGGTGACAGTATAACTCATGGAGGAGGAGCCATTTCCTATTCACCAGCTAATGTTGAATACAGCTTTCAAACCTATTTAGCTTTTCCCAATATTAATTTGGGAAAAAGCGGTGATACATCGGAAACTATGCTAAATCGTTTCGAAAACGATGTGCTTCCATACCAACCTAGATTTCTGATTATCATGGGCGGAACTAACAGTCTACGTGGTGGTGTACCAGCTTATCAGGTTATTGAAGAACTTGCTGCCATCCGCGATAAATGTATTCTATATGGTATTAGACCTATTTTTCTTACACTTCCACCCATTATTCCAGAGGCCATAAAAAAAGCTTTCAATGAAGATACAATCCCCAATTGGCAAGAAGAATTTGCATCAGTAAATTCGTTTATCCGGGAACAGCATTACAACATTGATATTGAACCTTATTTTTCCGATGACAGTCACAACTTACCTCCTCAATATGCTGTTGATGGCCTTCATCTCGATATTGAGGGTAAACAACTAATGGCACAAATCATCAATGCTAACTGGTTAAGGGTCACACAATAATAAACCTTACTATTTACCTCCACTAAATTTTTCTCAAATACATAGTCTGGAATTAAAGCATATTGACAGCATTGGCATATATTGTTAAACTTATTTCGAGGAAACTCAAAAAACTTAAAAGGTTTCCGTGGGGAGTGTTTATATATGCACCAAAGGATTATTGAGTCGGCTATGAAACAGATCCAACGTTATGGATTCAGGAAATTTACTATTGACGAGATTGCCACAGATATTGGTATAAGTAAAAAAACTGTTTACAAGTATTTCAACGGTAAAAGCGAGATAATCAGCACAGTGGTTGATTACTTTCTGGAAGTGGCGAAAGATAAGCATTTGGAAGCACTAGAAATTGACGGAGGAGTCCTTGAAAAACTTAATGCCTTTTTACTATGTCCGATACATGATGAAGTACCTCCATGGCTGATAGCTGAAATGCAGCAGTATTTTCCTGATGAGTGGGAAAAGGTTAATAAATTCAAGCAGTTTAACAAGGATGAAGTTGTAAAAATGCTAGCAGAGGGTATTCAGGAGGGAATATTTCGTTCGGATATTCATCCTGCACTAATTGAAATGGTCTGGGAGCGAACGATTGAAGTAATATTTGATTCTAATTTTACGAGAATTCATGATTTGACCCTTAATCAAGCTTTGGAAATGTTTCAAACCATTATTTATGACGGGATTAAGATTAATATGGACTGCGAGGTTAAGAAGGTATGAAAAGCAAATGGAAACTGTGGTTAATACCGATTCTTTTCTTAGTAATTATAGGCCTCTGGAAATCAAGCGCTATATGGAAGCATCCCTCTGTTCAAACTATTACTGACACTGTTCCGACCGTTAATATTAAGAAAGCCGCCCTATTAAAGAAAGAAAACGCCCTGCAATTGACGGGTACGTTAGAAGCCCATGAAACTGCCATAATAAGTCCTAAAAGTGCTGGTCGTACCAGCCAGGTATTGGTCGAGAATGGGACTGCAGTGACTGCTGGGCAAGCACTAGTTATGATAGAGAATCAGGATTACCTCAATTTGTTGGCAGCAGCCCAGGCCGATCTTAAAAAGGCGGAAGCAAAGCTGGTATCCACCAAAACCGATTTTGAGCGCCTCAAGGAACTCTATAAAAACGGAGCAATATCTAACAAGGATTTACAGGATATAGAAATGGGTTTAAAGGTGGCTGAAGCTGATGTTGAAGCTGCTGCCGCTGCAGCAGCCAATGCCCGCAATTCCCTGGATAACACCACTATCTGCGCACCCATTAGCGGGATAGTAAGCAACCGCAATGTTAACCTGGGCCAAATGCTCTCGGCTGGTCTTCCGCTAATGACGGTTGAGGATATCTCCTCTGTCTATGCATTAGTAAATATTCAACAACAGGAACTGTCTCTTCTTAAACCGGGATTAAAAGCAGATGTAACAGTAGATGCTTATGGTACCCGCAGATTTTCGGGTTCACTTACTATTATTAATCCTTCTGCCAGTTCAGCAGCCCGCGTCTTTCAAGCGAAGATCAAACTCGACAACCTGGAACAGCTTTTGCGTTCAGGTATGTTTGTTCGGGTGAAAATATATACCGGAGAAGATCAAAATGTCCTGACAGTTCCGAGAGATGCCCTTACCAGTCAGAATGGTCTTTACTATGTGTTCAGTCCTGATGGCGGGCAGGTCAAACGACAACAGGTTCAGATTGGCTCCATAATGGACCAGATGGTAGAAATAACATCTGGACTGAAAGAAGGCCAACCCATAGTAGTGAGCAATGTGAACAAACTAAAAGATCAGGACCGAATTCAAGCTATCAGCGAACAGGGGGAATAGAAGATGTTTCTTACCAATCTCAGCTTGAAACGGCCGGTTTTTGTTACTGTATCCATTCTAGCGTTAGTAATACTTGGTATGCTCAGCTATTCCAGCTTAAATATTAATGACTGGCCGGATATTGAATTTCCCTATGTAGTAGTAACCATTATCGAACCTGGAGCCTCCCCCGAACAGATGGAAACCAAGGTCGCAGTAAAACTGGAAGAGGTCATCGGCCAGATATCTGGAGTTAAACATACCTACACCAATATACAGGAGGGCGTAGTTACAACTTGGGCTGAGTTTACTCTGGAAACCAAGGCTCAGGTAGCTACCCAGGATGTACGTGATAAGCTGGGTGGAATAAGGGGAGAACTGCCCGAGGATATTGAAGAGCCTATTATTTCCAGTTTCAATCCTTCATCCACGCCGATAATGTCTCTGGCCGTTACCGGGGATCAATCCATTAGAGAACTGAGCGTGCTGGTGGATGATAAGGTGAAAAAACAACTGGAAACGATTCCTGGTGTTGGCACTGTAGACATAGTGGGTCAAGAAAAACGAGAGATCCAAATTGATTTGGATAAGAATAAACTGGCTTCCTTCAGCTTGAGCATACCGGAAGTCATAAGTAGTCTGCAGAGTCAAAATATGGAGGTTCCCGGAGGGAGCCTTACCGGTGACGAACGAAAAATAACAGTGCGTACCTCCGGTGAACTACGCAGGGTTGAGGATTTTTATCAACTGCCGGTAGCTCGACGTGCTGGGATTCAGCTCTATGTTAAAGACATTGCTACGATAGTTGACGGTACAGAAGAACCGGAGAGTCTAGCGCTTTTCCAGGGAAAACCGGCTATAGGTATAAGCATCGTAAAGCAGTCCGGCAAAAACACAGTGGTGGTCGCAGATGCCATTAAGAAGTCAATAGCAGAAATAAATAAAGGGCTGCCACCGGGTGTAAAGATTGATATTGTGCGTGACAATTCGATTAATATTCGGAGTGCAGTAAATAACGTGGTTCAGACAATATTTGAGGGTACCCTCTTAGCTGTACTTATGGTATTTCTTTTCTTGCGCAACTGGCGTAGTACTTTAATTGGTGCAGTTGCTATTCCTACTTCAATAATAACCACCTTTTTATGTATGAATTTTATGGGTTTCACTCTTAATACCATGTCATTAATGGCATTATCTCTTTCCGTGGGTTTATTAATTGACGACGCTATAGTCGTAATTGAAAATATCTCCCGCCACCTGCAAATGGGGAAATCTCCTCTGGATGCTGCACGAGATGCAACCACCGAAATAGGTTTAGCGGTTACTGCCACAACTTTTACGGTAATCGCCGTCTTTCTGCCAGTAGGTATGATGACTGGTCAGGTAGCCCAGTTCTTCAAGCAGTTCGGAATTACTGTGGTTTTTAGTATACTGGTATCACTTTTGGTTTCGTTTACTCTGGTGCCATTAATATCTTCCCGTTATTTAAATAGAGAGGAAATGATGCCCGGAGGACCCCTGGGAAGGTTTTTGGCCTGGTTTAATAAGGGTTTTGATATTTTTACCCATCAATATGTACGAGTCTTATCCTGGTCTCTGCACCGACGCTGGTTGACTATGGGTTTGGCTCTCATACTCTTTGCGAGCAGTCTTGTCGCAATTCCGTTTATGGGTACAGGATTTGTCCCCAGCAGTGATATGGGTGAGTCCACCATGATAGTTGAATTTGATTCCGGTTTAAACCTGAGCGCAGCTCGAAATACTACCAGCATGGTAGAGGACTGTTTGCTCGGCTACCCGGAAGTAATGAAGATCTACTCCACCATTAAAACAGATCAGGCTACTATTTATGTGAAAATGAATGACAAAAATGAACGTGACCGCACAATTAAGCAGATACTGGCTGACATGCGACAGAAGCTGAAAACCATCCCCGGAATCCGAGTATCAATGCTTTTTAATCAGGGTGTAACTGATGAAAAGGGATGGGAGTTCCGACTCCAGGGATATGATCTGGATCAAATGCAAGTTTATGCCGAAAAGGCTCAGAGCATTTTAGAAGATATACCAGGAGTTGTAGACGTGAGCAGCAGTTCCAAGCCCGGTAAACCGGAGATGAAACTGGTGGTTAAAAACCAGGAAGCCGCTGATCTTGGGGTGAGTACCGCCCAGATCGCCCAAACCATCCGTACGCTATTCACAGGGACGGTAGTAAGTCAGTTTTCAGAGGGGGAAGACCGTTATGATGTGAGACTCCAACTGGCTGGTCAGCAGCGCCAGGACGTCAGTGATATAAACAACATTTACCTTTCTAGCATTTATAGTTCTGAGAGCAATCCTATTCCTTCTATTAGCTTAAAGCAGGTGGCAGATCCAATCTTTTCCACCGCTCCTAATACCATCAGTCGGTCTGATCGGTATAAGGAAATTGTACTTTCAGGCAACCTGGACGGCATTTCCCTAGGTGATTTTAATAAGATTTTTTTGCAGAGGGTCCAAAATGAAATAAATCTGCCTTCTGGTTACCGTTTTTATGCAGGTGGTGACACTGAACGAATGAATGAAACTTTTAACTCTATGTCACTGGCCTTATTTATTGGCATAATGTTTATTTTCTTTATCTTGGCTTCACAGTTCGAGAGCTACATAGACCCGTTTTCAATCATGTTGGCCCTGCCCATGGCAGTAATTGGAGCAATTTATGGTCTCCTGATAATGGGCAGCGAACTAAATCTAGTTTCTATGATCGGAATAATTATGCTAATGGGGTTGGTAACCAAGAATGCTATCCTCTTAATTGACTTTACTAAACAGGCTCGGAAAAAGGGAGTAGAAAGGGATGATGCCCTGAAGCAGGCAGCATTAACCAGATTGCGGCCAATTATGATGACCTCAATGGCTATGATTTTCAGTATGTTACCCCTCGCAGCCGGGCTGGGAACCGGATCAGAAATGAGAGCGCCTATGGCATACGCAACCATTGGCGGATTGATTACCTCCACCTTTTTAACCCTGGTCGTAGTCCCGGTAATCTATTCCCTGCTGGATGATCTTAAAACACGCATGGGAAGTAAACGAGAAATAGCTCTGGACCCACCCAGCCATGAATACGGTCAGATCTGAAACCAGCTTATTTATTTTCAGACAATAAGGAGGTGTCAACGTTATTACTTTAATTGCAGCTTGCCGTCATAGCTTACAGTTATCGAAGCCTGGGATGAGGGGGTGGTAAATGTTTGGTATTCTGTGAAATTCCCGTTAATGGTACCTTTTAATATAGTAGAAACTAACCCTGTACTGCTTAAACGTCCAATATAGATATTATCATCCTTATCGGTACCAATCAGAGCAAAATGCCCAACTTTGGGCGAAACCATCTTAATCTTCCCGTTAGTACTGCGGGCATAGACTGATTTATCAGCTTTGTTATCATATAACAGCATGTCCACACTCTGCAAACAAGCAATTCTTTCGAGGGTAGAATTGGTAAACACCTTAGTAAGCTTATTATTAGCATCGGTGCGGTAGATAGAACTGGAAGTTTTCGCAGTGACACGCATATAGGTCACATTGACCAGGGGAGAAAAAGCCACACTGTCAATTTTTGCTCCTGCTGACAGGCCGCTAATCTTGGGCTCTTGCGGGAGGCTGTTAGTATCCAGATTGATCGCTTTCAAGGTCACACTAGTACTCTGGGATGTGCTATTGCTGATTCCAATCAAGGCCAGGTGAGAATTAGGCACCCAGGAAAAATAGCTGACACTTTCCTCAGCCTGCAGGGGGACCTTTTTTATTTCTTTATTATCTGCCGTTAAAAAGGTGACACTATCAGCTTGCATTTTGGCACAATATTTTTGGTCGGTTGATATTTTTTGTGGATCAATGGCTTGTTTATTTCCCTCGAGAATAATTTGCTGCGAAAAAGTGGCAGCCGGTACCAGTATTACCTGATCGAAATAGAAATATATCCCAGCTTGAAATAATACTGCTACCAGAAGCAATCTAGTAAATTTTCTCACTCTTGGTTCCTCCTCAAATAACTAAAATGGTAGTGGGAATAGAACGCTCACCTAACAAATCACACGGTCGGTTAATTACCTTACCCTGGAAGTACATAGTAGTACTGGAGCCTCCGTCGAGGTTGGCAGCAGTGACTGCACCGTTGTCATAGAGAATATTTTGAACATCAACTATTGTAGCTCCGATCGAGTGTTGAGGTTGACGGCCGTCAATCACCAGCAGCAGTATATGTCCATCTGCCTTTTGTCCTATAGCAGTGCGGGGAGCAATACCCCACCCTCCGTCGCCGCTGGTGATTTGTTTTTTACCGTTTATAATAAGGGTCGGATAGAATGAAATTCCCTCAGTAATTTGCATAGCCTTGATCTGTTTGCTGGTGTACTTGCCAGTGACTAATGCACCTTGCTTGTTAAAGCCGATCAATGGCACCGGAGCGGTAAAATTATCGCCATATATGAAACTGCCATTACTAATGACAACCCCAAATGGCTCGCGGCCATTGCCGGTGCCGTTGGGATCCATGAAACCTCCTGCATTTACAGCAGCAATGGCACCATTCTGCCTGGCTATCTCACTGGTCGTCTGTCCCTTTTCTCCCAGAGTTGCCGCCGTCCCTACTTTCAAACGTGTGGGATCGGCAATTTCAAGCAGGTAGCCCTGAAATCTGGCGCTGCTGATGTCAGTCAGTTTAATATCACCGCTGTGACTGTTTTGGAACTGGGATACTATTTCGTTGCTCAAGTCTCCATTAGTACCCTGTGAGTCAGCCAATATTTTATTTACCTTCTCATCGCTCATAAAATAGCGCAGCCAATGAGAATGCATGGATGTGCCTACTGCACCAACCACCGTGTTGCGTATGTTGGTGAAGGGGCCATAAAGCACTACAAATGGAGATGTCAGAGCAAATAAAAGGGTGCTTATTAAAACAAAACGTATAAATAGTACCAATATCTTTTTCAAACTTATCCTCCTGACAGCTTAGGATGCTTATGATTCGACATATAGCTACAGCTTATTCTAATACATTTCTGCAACACAAAGAAAGCAGAAAAATGTCGTCCCATTATTTTGGCGCTATAATAGCAGTTATGGAAAGAATTAATGATATAATTAATAGGATATATTCTACAGTTCTTTAAGCAGATCAACAGAGGAGGAGAGAGGGAACAAACATGAAAAGAAATCCAGGCAAAATTATGCTTTTGGCATCAATTGTACTTCTGGTCGGCTTGCAGGGATGTACATTGAAAACCGCATCAGATACAAAGTCACCTATAAAATCCAATACGGTGCAGAATGTTGAAAATCCTCAACCTTTACCGGTTGCTAAGACTGTAGATCCGGTAAAAGCAGCAGAGTCAGAACAATGTTTTGATCAGGGCTTGAAGCTATATGAAAAATACCAGTATCAGGAAGCAGTAACTAGCTTCGATAAGGCTATCGCCGCCAATCCAGACAATTATAAAGCATATACATCTAAGGGAATTGCACTCTGTTTCGAAGGTAATTATCAGGTGGGGATGGAACTGATACAAAAGACCCTGGATATAAAACCAGATTATGTACCAGCTTTTTATGATATGGCTATGGCTTACAAGCTGCAAAACAATTATGATAAATCAATATTTTGGTTTGAAAAAACCATCCAGGGTGATCCCCAGAATACTTGGAGTTATTACGGGATTGCCACAATCTATGCTGACCGGGGTAATACTAACGATTCCTTAAAATATTTAAAGAAAGCCATTGAACTTGATCAAGGCGTAAAAGCAGTAGCCAAAAGGCAGGCTCATTTTGGTCAGATGCGCAATTTGCCAGAATTTCAAGCCCTGGTGAGATAGTAATTACTTAGTAACAGCTGTAAAACGGTCCAGGGGATCGTCTTTATATACGCCCAATCGGGGCATTAAAAGTAAATTGTCTGTGGAGAAGCTTTTGCGCTGTTCCATGGTAACTGCTGCCACATATCCCGCATCCTTCACCTGCTTTACTATCTGGGCATTATATTTTCCAGTTGGATAACAAAATGTATTGATTTTCTTACCCAGTTGGGCTTCTATATCCTGTTTTCCCCCAGTTATTTCTGCATCAGATTGCGCAGCGCTTAATGTAGGCAAAAGGGGATGGGTTCTAGTATGTCCGCCGACTTCGATACCGTTGGAGGCCAGGAATCTGATTTGCTCCCAGGTCAAATAATCCGGAGTTCCTACCAGTTTACTAATAATGAAGATAGTAGCCTGTTGATCAAATTCTTTCAAAATCGGCCAAGCATAGGAATAGAAGGTAAGATATCCGTCATCAAAACTTAGCACCACTTTTTTGCTGGTATCGTAATGACCAGTCAATAGTTCAACTGCTTGGGATAAACTAATAGTTTGATAGCCGTTATCGTGCAAATATTTCATTTGATTATAGAAATCTTTTTCCGTTACCCACATGCAATCAGGACCTTCACCTATTTCATGGTACATAAGAATGGGAATAGACACCGTTTTTCCAGGCGTAACCGGTATTTTGACAAGCTCTTTTTCAGGTTGCCGTGGCTCCGGGATGCTATTTTCTGTTAATGTAGCTTCGGGCATCTTTTCAACACTCTTCTGTTTCTGACTGTTGTTTTGATACCCCAATATGAGTTGGGGAGTAAAAAGCGCCAGGATAAATATGACTAAAATAAGATTTTTGTTGGATTTCATTATTACAACCTCCAAAAGCATATGGATGGAAAGGCAACATCATTACTACCAAGCGGAATTATAGGCTGGACAGCTTGGTAACATTTACATAATGCATGGCAAGCACCTTTTTCAATATATTTGCAGAATTCTACAATTGCAGATATTATTCCTTCTATTATGAATTTGTTTTTTAGGTATTTAGGGCAAATCAAAATGTCTCTTCCACCTACATTTCTTATTCTACTCAATCGGCTTCACGTTTACCTTTTTTCCCTTAATGGGCATATCCTTTAGTGCTTCTAGAACAAGACCTCCCTTATTTGCCAGGATATCTACATAAGAAAAATGGTCCTGCACATCAATAATCCCAATATCACAAGCTCTTACGCATTCAATTTTCGTAAGTGCGCCAAGGATATCGCCGGGTCGCATATTTTTTTTCTTGCCGGCGTTGATCCGTAATTTTATGATATCGGCATTTAATTCGGCACAGCGGTCACGCTTAGGGGTAGGTCTGTAGGCATTTATCACTTCAACCCGAGTCGTTCCATCTAGAAGCTCTTGAAGGGAGGGCAGTGCTTTCTCGGGTATCTGATAGCCCACATAGTTCTCAATCTCTTGCAGCATTTTCATTTCACAACGGGAGATGAGGGTAATTGCAAGCCCCTCGTTGTTTATTCGTCCCGTCCGACCAATGCGATGAACGTATTTTTCTTTTTCAAAAGGAATGTCATAATTAATAACCAGGCTAAGCTCTTCGATATCGATTCCTCTGGCGGCGACGTCCGTAGCGATAAGAAAAGGGAATTCCCCGTTCTTAAAACCCTGCATCGTTGCCAGGCGATCCCGCTGTTCCATTCCGCCATGCAAGGCCCAACAACTATGTCCTTGTGTCTTCATCCGATGGTATAATAGTTTCACTTTTTCCCTGGTATGACAGAAGACAATACAACTATCCGGCCTATGAGTATTGATAATTTGACTCAAGAGATGGTATTTGTCATCCTCTTCGACGGTATAATAATATTGCTCAATTCTAGCTGTGGTTGGGTTTTGTGAAACTACTTCAATCTTCTTGGGGCTGCGCATATATTGACTGCATATTTTTTCTATGGCATCAGGCATGGTAGCAGAGAATAACATCGTTACACGATCGGGAGGCATAACTTTTAAAATGGCCTCCACCTGATCAATAAAGCCCATATCTAGCATTTCATCAGCCTCATCAAGCACCAGGTACCTTATCTCTTCAAAGCTAACATTTCCTCGCTGCAGATGGTCCAAAATTCTTCCAGGCGTGGCAACAATGATATGGACCCGTTGCCGAAGCTGATTTCTTTGAAAGTAAATTGGCTGTTGTCCGTAAATGGCAGCAACCCGGATTCGATTGAAGCGACCGATATTGGCAATCTCCTCTTGGACTTGGACAGCTAATTCCCTCGTTGGGGTAAGCACTAATACCTGGGGTTGCTTTTGTTCTAGAACAATATTTTGACAGATCGGTATCGCGAAAGCAGCGGTTTTACCACTGCCGGTTTGAGCTTGTACTATTAGATCCCTGCCTTTAAATGCATGAGGGAGAACCTGCTCCTGGACATCGGTGGGGTTTTCATAGCCTAATTTTTCTATCGCATGCAATATTTCATCAGAAAAACCATACTGCTTAAAATCTATCCTAACCATTTCTTTACAACCTCATATCTTCTTAAAATAGTTGACCGATAACTTGTACGCTATTTAAAGGACCATTATCCACGTGGCCATGCACGCCAGGCACCTAACATTTTAACACTCATGTATTAAATCACAAGCAACTATGTTTATTTAATTGCATGTAAAAGCAGTAAGATAATCAAATTATGTATTTATGTAAAAAGGGAAGTGGAGTATTATAGATTTGAACACATGCTTAATATTACTTGTTTTTGAAAACGGAAGATTTCCTGAACTTTATACCTTCCTCTGATTAGCAGAATCCCGATGAATTGTCTGAAAGGTGTTGATCCGATGGATAACGATATAAAACTACTCGGTGTCGAAGACATGGCCGAACAGCAATATCTACCGGCTGGCTGCTTCTCTTCATGGCTTCGTCGTACACGGAACACGCTAGTAAAAGAAAACGGAACTGATGTACCTTGCGGTGAGTGCAAAGCCTGCTGTACGTCGTCATACTTCATCCATATCAGACCAGAAGAAACCCAGACACTTACCCAGATAAATAGAAAACTCTTATTCGCGGCACCCGGTCTGCCCAAGGGTAATGTGTTGTTGGGTTACTATGAGAATGGCCACTGCCCTATGCTGATCGATAACAAGTGTTCGATCTATGAGCATCGCTCATTAACCTGTCGCAGCTACGACTGCCGGATATTCACCGCAGCCGGAATTGAAGCGGGTGACACTGACAAAGCTCTGATTAATCAGCGGATACGGCACTGGAAGTTCAGTTACCCTACCAAGCGCGACAGCGACCAGCATTCAGCGGTACAAGCCGCAGCAATGTTCTTGCGAGAGCGTGCTGAATGCTTCCCTGCTGAGCTAGTGCCGAAAAACTCATCCCAGTTGGCCATTCTCGCGATCAAAGTTTACGACGTCTTTCTCAAGTACAACGACGAGTCCGGCAAAAACGGACGCCTATTTCCAGACAGCAGGGTAGCCAAAGCAATTATGAAAGCTAACGAGAAATTTGAGGCTAGACGGATAAAGTTTCAGGCTGTGACCAATCACTAGAAATCCTGGATTTAGGCAACATAAATGTCTTGACTATAAATGAATGATCATTTAATATACAATTAAGGTGAGGCAATGAGAAGAAAAGATGATAATAAACAACAGAATATAAAGCAAGCCGTGATCAAGTTAATACTAGCTGAGGGTTTCCACGGTGCCTCTATCTCCAAGATTGCAAAAGAGGCAGGTGTATCCCCTGCTACTGTGTATGTGTATTACGACAGCAAGGATTCTATGCTCAACGATATCTATAGAGAGTATTACGAGGAAGTCTATACTTATTTATATAGTAGGGTTAGAACAGATATGAGCGGAGAGCAGTTTATTGAATCGCTGGTTCGGGCCTATTACACCTATATTATTGAGTACGGAGAAGAGTTCTATTTCGTTGAGCAGTTCTCCAGTTGTCCGGCCCTGGTCAATGGCTGCAAGGTAATTGAAGGAAAGTCAAAAATAACCTTAATATTTGATGATCTTAAGGCAAGACAAATTATTAAAGATGTTGATAATGCTACTATAACAGCGATTCTTTTTAATCCAGTTAAGAGCATAGCAGTTCGTTACCATAATAGAAAAGATGCTGCAGATCCTATGCTCGACGACTTGATCAGAATGATCAAGGATGCATTATTAAGATAGATCTAACTTGTTGAAATTATTCGGGGATACTAGCTATCCCCAGTTATTTGGGTCGTTATTAAACGAGCGTTCACTTTATATAGTGATCCAATTACAGAAAGGAAGGCATATAATATGGCTAATAATGCGGTAAATCAAGAGCTAAAAGTGGTGCCCAGTTCAGACCTTATCTTATTGCCGGGGATGGAGTATACCTTAGCTTTAAAAAGCGAATCTCTTAAGATATTACTATCTGATGATGAAAAAAGTGCAATTATTTTATCTTTAAAACAAAATTTCAATCAGAATTCTTTGACTGAAGCTGATTTTTATATGGTTGGAACCCTGGTAAGAGTATTGGATATCATTCAGAAAGAACAACATAGTCTCCTGAAGATCAAAGCAGTTGATCGAGTTGAACTTACTGATTTGAACTTTGACGCTGGAGCAATCTGGGCCAACTACGATATAGCGCCTGATATTATTGACCTGGACATAAAGAGTCAGGAAGAAATGTTGGCGTATATAAAAGGATTAGTACGTGAAATTGGCATGAATTTTAAAGGCTCAGAGCCTTTTATTAAAGCCTTCGATAAAGAAATCGACTTGAATGTTTTAATGGGACAACTTGGACAATATTTGCGTATTTCCAATGCAGAAAAGCAAGGTTTGATTGAAATACGATCCTTAAAACAAAGATGTTTGCAGTTTATGGACCATTTGCTTAAACAAAAAGAGTCCATCAAGCTACAATTCGAAATGGCTGAGAGGTTTAGTGAAAAGGCTAATAAAGCTCAACGTGAAACAGTCTTGCGTGAACATCTGAAGTCTATTCAGGAGGAATTAAATGAGGGTAACAGTGGCAACGGCACAGATGGAAAGGATTACCGAAAAAGAATCGAGTCGGCGGGTATGCCTGATGAGGTGTTGAAAACTGCCCTTGAAGAAGTAAGCAAGTTTGAAAGCCAAAACCCTAGCAGCCCCGATTACAATATTATACGAAATTATCTGGATATACTGGTTGAACTTCCTTGGCGTGAAGGTGAATCTAAAGAAATAAATCTTCAAGAAGCCAGAAGGATTTTGGATGAACAGCACTATGGCCTGGAAAAGGTTAAGGACCGGATAATACAACATCTAGCGGTTATGAAGCTTAAGAAGGATAAGAAGGGCTCGATTATACTATTAGTGGGGCCTCCTGGAACCGGGAAAACTAGCCTGGGTAAGAGTATTGCTGAGGCCCTGGGCAGGAAATATATTCGCGTAAGTTTAGGCGGAATTAAAGACGAAGCTGAGATTCGAGGCCATCGTCGGACCTATATTGGTGCTTTGCCAGGAAGAATTATTCAGAACATGAGGAAGGCTGGCGAGAAGAACCCAGTATTTGTTCTTGATGAGGTGGATAAACTTATGACTGCCTATAATGGAGATCCAGCCAGTGCACTTTTGGAAGTATTAGATCCAGAACAAAACAATAGCTTTACAGACCATTATCTGGAAGTGCCTTATGATCTGTCCGAGGTGTTCTTTATAGCGACAGCTAACTCTACCGAAAATATATCGGGACCACTCTTGGACAGAATGGAAATTATCCCGATTTCCAGTTACACTAGCAACGAGAAATATCACATTGCTAAGGATCATTTAGTAGCTGGGGTTTTAGAGGAGCATGGTCTAAATAATGAAATGTTAGTAATTGAAGATGAAACCATAAAGGGTATTATCGCTGATTATACACAAGAAGCTGGTGTGAGGGGGTTGAGAAAACAGATAGCCTCTATTGCCAGGGTGACATCGGAGAAAATCGTCTCCAATACGGTACAGACCCCTTATGTAGTCAGGCCTGATATGCTGGAAGAAATATTAGGGAACCAGATATCGAGGCACGATGTAGCTCAATTAGATAACCCTCCAGGTGTAGCAACCGGCCTGGCCTGGACTCCCGTCGGCGGGGAGATACTTTTCATTGAAGGAACTGATATGCCTGGAACTGGCAAATTAATTCTAACCGGCAAATTAGGTGATGTTATGAAGGAATCAGCCCAAATATCGTTAAGCTTAGTCAAATCAAGGCTGTCCATCAGCACCCTGAATTTCAACTTTAAAGAAAGGGATTTGCACATTCACGTACCGTCAGGAGCTGTATCGAAAGATGGTCCATCAGCTGGTATAGCCCTTTTCACAGCCATAGCCTCACTCATAACTGGGATAAAGGTAGATTCCACCCTGGCTATGACTGGAGAAATCACCCTGAGAGGTGCGGTATTACCTATCGGCGGGGTTAAGGAAAAACTTTTGGCTGCTCATAGAGCTGGAATAAAGAAAGTGCTGATACCCAAAGAAAATATGAAGGACCTTAAGGAGTTACCTGACGAAGTGAAAGAGCAGCTAATTATTAAGCCAGTGGAAATCATCGAAGATGTCTTACGAGAGGCTTTGGGCATTAGCCTACCTAAACCGGAAATAGTTTTAAGACATGGACTTATTCACGACGGACAGAGAAATAGTTCTGTATTATAAGAATTCTATCCTTCGTGAAAGATATGAAGGTGTAAGGCATTTTTTCTTTGCATAATTAGGTATAGGTTGAGTGTGAAATTGAATTAAAATTTTAATAGTAAGCCGACTGGGGTGTGTGATTAGCCTTAGTCGGCCTTTTCATGTTATTAAATATATTTTTCGGTCTGGACATTAATATTGGCAGTTTCAAAAATATCTTTTCCGGTTTGGGATGGATTAATTGGGTATTCTTTGAGGATCTGGTTTACAATGTTCAAAACCCCCAGGGTCTTGTATAATAATGCAAATGGAGCCGTCCGTAAGATTGCATTGGAACTGGCCGTGTCTGGCCGGCTGGATACGCTGCGATGGAGGCAAAGAAGGGAGTGGGGCTGATATGGCGGGAAAACCTAGACGACCCGAACTTGACTGCCAGGGTCCGGTCGCAGACCTGGAGGTGCACCTGACCCCGGATTGGTGGAGCCGCCAGTTCAACGCCATTTACCTAAAGAGCGACGGCGATATCGTCGAGGACGACGAAAACACCTGCAACGATCTGGACGCCATGATTGCAGCGACTGGGCTGGAGCAGCAGGAGTTCTTCCTCGATCTGTGCTGCGGGCAGGGGCGTCACAGCCTAGAACTGGCGCGACGCGGATATCGAAATATCACCGGCATCGATCAATCGTCCTATCTCATTCGGCTGGCCCGTAAGCGGGCCGCTGCCATGGACGCCGTAGTGACCTTCCGTAAAGGGGACTCCCGCAGGATCAGATCCCCGCAAATCCCTTTCGATTGTGTTGCCATAATGGGCAGCTCTTTCGGTTATTTCGAAACCCCGGAAGAAGATTTTAGCGTGCTGCAGTCGGTAAAAAAGGTGCTGCGCAGTGGCGGGCGACTGTTTCTCGACCTACCGAACGGCGAGTGGCTGAAAACCAACTTCGAGCCGCAAACCTGGTCGTGGCTGGATAGGAATCACCTGTCACTGTACGAACGCGCGCTATCCAGAGACCGCAGCCGCCTGATCGCGCGAGCGATCTATATTCACAAACGACGGGGCGTGCTGGAAGACCATTTTTACGCGGTGCGGCTCTATTCCTTCGAGAAGCTGGCCGGTTTGCTGGAACAGGCCGGTTTTACTGCGGTGCAGAATAGCGGTTCGGTGGAGAATCGCTCCGTACGGGGGCAGGAGCTTGGCATTATGGCCAATCGGTTGTTGATTACAGCCCAGGCGACCTGATTAGACTGCCAGAGATGCGGGATGGTGCCTTGTGATTGAATATATTTCTCGACGAAAACGGTTGGAGGTGCGCTTTGAAACACTTTCTACAACGGATTTTTCTTTTGTTACGTCCGTACAAAAAAACGGCCATCCTGTTGCTTCTAGGCATGATCGTGCATCTGGCCTACGAGACCCTGATGCCGTTCAGCTTCAAATATCTGATCGATGATGCGATAGTTCCTGGCAATCATGCTTTTCTGGTGGGCATTCTAGCTGCTCTTGCCATTGGGGCGCTGCTGGTGGCAATTATCGCCGTCGGACGCGACTTCATGTACGCCCGGTTAAGCGCCGACATCCTGACCGACCTACGGCTCAGTATGTTCGGGCACCTGCAGGAACTGCCGATCGAATTCTTCAACCGAACCCGCCCCGGTGACATTGCGACCAACTTTTCCACCGATCTGTCCTCTGTCGAAATTGCCATAGTTCAAGCGATTCCTGCCGGAGTTATGGCCGTGATCGGCCTGTTTTTCAGTGCCACGGTGCTTTTCTTATTGCAATGGCAGTTGGCATTGCTGGCCCTGCTTGGGCTGCCTGTGTGCCTGATCGGCCCCCGACTGCTTGGCCGCAGGGCAACAGACGCGAATGACCAATACAAGGACGAACAGGCCAACTTGCTTAACACCGTTACCGAAAACGCCAGCGCGCAAACCGTAATTAAAGCATTTAATCTGAGGCAGCTGGTGTTCGATCGGTTTCGCGCTCAGGCATCCCAGCTGTCCCGTGCGGCGGTCAGCGCCAATTTCCTTAGCTTCATGATGGAGCGAACCCCGGCCCTCACCGCCCTCGCCTTTCATGTTACTGTCGTCTGTGTGGCGGCTGGGCTGGCTTTTCGAGGAGATCTGTCCATCGGCGCACTAGTCTCCTTCAACGCAGTTTTCATTACGGTTAGCCTGTCTATCTATGACCTCACGGGAATCTTTCCGCAGTTGCTGCAGGCAGCATCAGGTATGGAGCGCATCGACCGCCTGCTGCGTGAGGTGCCGGTCGTTATGGATGTGCCGAACGCGGTCAGTTTGCCCCGACTGTCCACGGGGATTCGCTTCAATGCAGTCGATTTCAGCTACTCACCGGAGCGATTGGCGCTGGCTGGGGTCAATCTCTCGATTCCACGCGGTGACTGGACCGCACTGGTTGGTTCCAGCGGTTCGGGAAAAAGCACCATGATCGGATTATTGATGCGATATCGTGATCCCGACAGAGGCACCGTAACATTGGACGGTATCGACCTGCGCCAGGCGGAACAGGAGTCGCTGCGCATCCAAACCGGTATCGTTCTGCAAGATAATTTTCTGTTCAATACCACCGTCCGGGAGAACATAAGGCTGGGCCGTCCGGACGCGACCCAAGCGGAAATAGAGGTTGCGGCGCGGGCTGCCGAGATTCACGAGGCGATTCTCGGCTTAAGCCACGGGTATGATACACCGGTCGGGGAGCGCGGCGGCATGCTGTCCGGTGGGCAGCGGCAACGGGTAGCCCTGGCCCGCGCGTTGGTGCGCGATCCCGAAATATTAGTGCTGGATGAGGCCACCTCGGCCCTGGATCCGACGACGGAAGCCCGGGTGAATGATACCCTGCGCCGTATCGCGCAGGGGAGAACAGTCGTATCGGTAACGCATCGCTTGGCCGCGATCACCCATGCGAACCGAATCTGTGTCTTTGACAACGGCCGCATTGTCGAACAGGGAAGCCATGAAGAACTCCTGGCCATGCAGGGGCATTACAGCGCGCTCTGGCAAAAGCAGAGCGGCTTTATATTGAGCGGCGATGGCGAGATGGCGGAAGTGACGGTCGAAAGGCTGAAAATGGTGACCGTACTGGCCGAACTTGAGGATGATTTACTGGCCGAAGTGTCAGGCTTGTTTGTAGCCGAACGCCATCCGGCTGGGCGGGTGGTGGTGCACGAAGGGGATTCGGGCGACAAGTTCTATATCATCGTTCGAGGGCGTATGTCTGTTACTCGGCGTCAGGCCGATAAAAGCGAGCTGAAGTTGAACCTGCTAGAAGACGGCGACCATTTTGGCGAAATCGCACTGCTGAAGAGCATTCCGCGGACCGCCACTGTGACCACCACCGTACCCACCGTGATCCTGAGTCTGCAGCGCGAGCTGTTCCTGAACCTGATAGAGAAAGCGCCGCACCTGCGCAAAGCACTTGAGGAACACGCGGCCCGCTATTAGCGGGAAACGAATTGGCCCGATGGTGGTAATTTCCAAGTACATAGTCACTAAAGGAGAACGCGGTTGCCGTTCTCCTTTAGTTTTAAAAGATATTATCAAAAGTGCAAGATTGTTGTCATATATTAAGTATATAGTATTAATATAGCCGAGTTATCTTCATTTACCTGCAAAGTTAACAGCAATAAGTGATGAAAAAGCAGAAATAGTCAGTATCATGATTGGGTGGAGTGGTAATGAATGGTAAAACTTATTAAACCAGTACGTACAAATATAACTGCAATATTGTTTATAACTATATTTTTTGGCTTTTTATGCGGGAATCCCATGTCCGCTAAGGCTGCTTTAAGCCAAGCTGTGATTACACCTCCAGCCCTTACCGTTATATTGAATGATCAGCAACTGCACTTCGAGGTTCCTCCGCTTATCGAAAATAATCGGACTCTGGTACCCCTGCGGGCAATTTTTGAAGCGATGGGAGCCACGGTAAAATGGGACCAGGAAACGCAAACTGCTACGGCTACTCGGGGAAACACCACAGTGGTATTGCCATTGAACTCGATTCAACCAACAGTGAATGGGGTAATATACCCACTGGATGTACCTGCCAGGATAGTCAATCAGAGAACTGTGGCCCCCTTGCGGTTTATAGGTCAGGCCTTTGGTGGATATGTGGCCTGGGACGAGGAGCAGCGGATCATTACTATGCAAACATCACCTACAGATGGAGCGAAAGCAATAGCAGTTACTGTAAGTAAAGAATCGGTGAATCTGCGAAGCGGCCCGGCGCGGAATTTTGCCATCGTTGATACAGCGAGTTCAGGGGATAGGTTGGATTTACTGGGCGAGCAAAACGGATGGTATCAGGTTAGCAGGGAAGGAAAGAATGCCTGGGTAGCGGCATGGGTAGTGGATGTTGTTTGGAAGGAAAGTGCGCCGGTTGTGATAGTGCCCTCTGAACCCATACCACAATTGGAGGGATTGCATCTTTCCACGGAGCGGGATAACAGTGGCCTGAGAATTATTATAGAATCCGCAGTGACGTTGGAAACCAAGATGAGCAAAATTAGCGGCAAAATGACTTATACCTTTGCTAACGTGCAGATGGAGGGAACGAGCTATATAGAAGCACCATTTGGAAACCAGCTAATTAGAGCTCGGGGCAGCAACCAGGGCAAAAACGTGGTGGTGGAGATACAATTTCCCACCGGCGTGGAATACCAAACTACGACTGAGAATGAGGGTAAAAAGCAAGTGCTTACCATACCGGACTTTCTTACTGGAGTGAAAAGAAGTACCTTTGGCACTAGCGGGGAAATAATTACTGTCAGTTCGACGGTTGCCCTGGCTTATACTTCCAGCCAGACCGGAAACAGGCTGGAATTGGTATTAGATAATGTCCTGCCTGGCAAAGCCCAGGTCAGCTATCATTATGACGGCACTCTCACTAGCAGTATGGAATTCGAGAAGAAAACAACTGATTCGATCAATCAGACAGTTTTGACCATAACAACCAGCAAAGCGGCAAAGTTCGCAGTAGGAATGAGTAGTGACCTAGCTACTCTGACTATCATGTTTATCGACCAAAGCGAAATTCAGAATCGCATTCCTATGGTGGTGCTGGATGCCGGGCATGGTGGCAAAGACACAGGTGCACGAGGGGATGGCATCGACGAGAAAGATGTAAATTTGCCCATCGTCTTGAAGGTTGGGGAAATTCTTACCCAAAAGGGTATCAAAGTCGGATATACTCGGAAAGACGATTCCTATCTGAGCCTGAGCGAAGTAACCAGCATAGCAAACCTTTATAATGCTGCGCTCTTTGTATCTATCCACAATAATGCTAGTCTCAGTCCGGATCCTTCAGGGACTGAGACTTACTGCTATTTTCCTGTGGAAAATCCCCAGTTATATATACAGAAAGATGAGCGATATAATCTAGCGGAAAGGCTGCAACAATCATTGGTAGCCAAACTGAATCTCAACGACCGGGGTGTTAAGCAGGCAAACTTTGCCGTTTTGCGAAATACCCAGATGCCTTCGGCATTAGTAGAATTGGCATTTATCAGTAACCATAATGAATGCGAGCTATTAAAACAGCTGAAATTCAGGGATCTTGCGGCCCAGGCTATAGCCGATGGAATTGCGGGGTATATGCAGGCGAATAAATTAAGTAGTTTTTAATATGAGAGTGTGTAAAGTTTCAAATCTATATAACGAAACCCAAGAACGAGGCTTTTGTGGCTAGGTATTTCGCTTCTAGTTTACGATAATTATAAAATGATATCAGTGTTTAATAGTTGAATCTAATCAGGGTATACTTTGCTGAAAAACATCAAATGGTAAAAACGGCCTAATTCCTTAGAAATAAAGAGTTAGGCCCTTTTCTATTCTCTATCGCGTTGCTTCCAGGACATTTTGTTGGTGCTGACCGAATCATTGGGCTGTAGTTACTTAATATGCAGAATAATTGATAAAATTTTTCTGAACGCGAATAAATTACCGGCAGAGGCTAGAAGCTAAGTGTGAATAAGCCCTGAAAGGAGCGACGTTTTTGAAAACACTTTGGAAAGGTGCAGTGAGTTTTGGCCTGGTAAATATCCCGGTGAGCATGTATGTAGCTACCGAGAATAAAGATCTCAAGTTCCATTACCTGCATCAGGAATGCATGGCCCCGATAAACTATCAAAAGGTCTGCTCGAAATGCAGTAAAGAGATCAAGCCAGAAGATATCGTCAAAGGCTATGAAATTCAGAGGGGTAATTACGTAATTATTAATGAAGAAGATTTAGCGCGGATTCCCCAGGAAAATACCAAGACCATTGACATATTAGACTTCGTTAAACTGGAACAGGTTGATCCGGTATATTTTGACAAAAGCTATTACTTGGCACCTTCTCCTGGAGGAGACAAGGCTTACAGCCTGATCACAGAAGCCATGAAAACAACAGGGAAAATTGCGATCGCAAAAATCATGATTCGATCCAAGCAATCCCTGGCCGCATTGCGAGTAAAGGATGATCACCTCATTTTGGAGACCATTTTCTATCCTGATGAAATTCGCTCGCCTGCTGAACTTGGCAAGGGAATTGGGATAGAGAAGCTGCATGAGAACGAAATCAAAATGGCAGTAAGTCTAATCGAGAATCTCTCCATCGATTTTGATCCTGCACGATACGAGGATGATTATCGTAAAGCTTTGTGGGAAATGATTGAAGCTAAAATCGCTGGACAGGAAATCGTGACACCTACCCCACAGCCGCAGGGTGGTAAAGTTGTTGACTTGATGGAAGCACTCAAAGCCAGTGTTAAGCTGTCAGAGGCGAATAAGGTTGATCCAAAGAAGAAAAAGAGCGGCCAGGGGAAACGGGCCAAAACCGGAAGCTAGATGCTAGATATTAAAACGTTCTTAACAGATATCAAAACCATGGACCCAATCATTCGCGAGAATGCCTTTGACAGCGAAGACTTTCTCTATCAGGTGAAATGGGATGGAGTTCGGATCATCGCAGCTATTTCCGGAGAAACGGTATACTTGAGAAACAAACGAGGAAACCACCGGACCGAGCAGTATCCGGAACTACAAAGTCTGGCAGGACTACTTGGGGTGAAAAACGCGGTATTAGACGGCGAAATTGTTGTGTTGCGGAAGGGAAAACCCAGTTTTCCAGGTGTAATGCAAAGAGATCGTTCAAGCACTGCTATGAGTATTAAGCATGCAAGTAAAACTCTGCCAATTTCCTACATGGTATTTGACCTGTTGTTTTTGAATGGAAGAGATTTAAGACAGCAAAGCCTGATGGAACGTATCTTCAAAATGACTGAGCTGTTTGATAATCAGGAATACCTTCATCAGGTTGAAAGCTTTTCCGAGGGAACAACCCTGTTTGAAGCGGTCCGAAGTGCTGGCATAGAAGGGATTGTTGCCAAAAGAAAAACCAGCTTGTACAGCCCTGGCAAGAACCATAGCGATTGGTATAAAATAAAATGCCTCCAAACGCAAAATTGCCTTGTAGGTGGCTATACCCTGAGAGCTAATCAAGTGAATGCTCTTCTGCTGGGCGTAGTCAGAGAAGGGAAGCTGAACTTTGCAGGGAAAGCGGCCAACGGTCTCAGCTCTGAACATCTAAAAATGCTTTCCGAGGAACTGCCTGCATTGGAAGTCGGTACGTCACCCTTTGACGAGCGGTCTCAGCGAAATCATCATTATATAGAACCTCGAATGGCTGTACTGGTAGAGTTTTTAGAGTGGACTGAATCCCTTCATTTGCGATTTCCGGTGATAAAAGCATTTATAAATGTAATGGATTCAGACTGCAGTGTTTGACGGAGAAAGGAAGTGAGGCATGACGGGTTCAACAACGATAGCAATTGAAGGAAGAGAAATACAGCTCACGAATCTTGATCGAATTCTGTGGCCCGAACAAGGCTACACAAAACATGATCTGGTGGAATACTATGGCGCTGTTTTTTCGTTTATTAGCCCTCACCTCAGGCAGCGTCCGTTAGTGTTTACCCGCTATCCCAATGGCATCAAGGAAGCCTCCTTCTATCAAAAGAATGCCCCCCAATACCTGCCGGAATGGATCCGGACTTTTGCCTGGGCGGGGAGTAAAGGGATAAAACATTATGTTTTGGTTGAAGCCCAGGCTGACCTGATATGGCTGGCCAATCAGGCCTGTATTGAGATTCATCCCTGGATGTCGCAAACATTTACAATCGAAAATCCAGATTATATTGTCTTTGACCTTGATCCCTCCGAACAAAATACTTTTGAAGAGATCGTTAGTGTTGCCCGTCTTCTAAAAGACCTAATGGGCAAACTCGGTCTCGACGTATATCTGAAAACATCAGGTTCAAAAGGTCTGCATATCTATCTTCCTATTGTACCCCGCTATTCCTACAGCCAGGTTCGCAGCTTTGCACAGATGATTGCCCAACTGATTTGTAATGTAGTTCCAGATATCGCCACCATACAAAGATCGTTGCAGCATAGAGGGAAGCGGATCTACGTCGACTACCTTCAGAACGGGCTGGGTAAAACCATTTGTGCACCCTACAGCGTTCGGCCTCGTGATGGTGCCACTGTCTCGACCCCTATAGGGTGGCAGGAGCTAGAATCAATACGACCTGGAGATTTTACGATTCGAACTGTGCTGGAACGATTAAAGAAGGTGGGGGATTTGTTTCAAGAAGTTTTGAACGATCGGCAGGAACTGGAGAAAGCCATTAAGATTCTGGGAATATCTCAAAGAAGTGAACTTTGAGATATCGATTAAGAATATTATCGCCGTGGACAGGGATATTCGGACGATATTCAGGCAAAAATGAAGATGATGATTAAGCGCCTGCTTAAATAAAATATGGTATCCGCGTGAAAAGATGGCTAAATCAGTAGATATTAATATGGAACAGACTAATTTTATGTGCCAGAATAGGAGTAGATAGTAAAGATAGGAGGATTTTCTATGAAGAACTGCGAAATGAAGTTGGACGGAAATATATTGACAATAACTGTTGATATATCAAAGGAATACGGTACATCATCTTCGGGAAAGAGCATTATTATTGGCTCAACTGAAGGCAACGTGTCTATCCCAGGAAAAGAGGATATTAAAATTGGTCTCAATGTCTATCGAAAGGCATAACGTCGATAAAAACCAGTGAGTTGTATAGTTGAAGATTATATTGTGAGGTAATAAAGAATGAAGAAGAATGTGTATATGATTTTGGCTGTTATTTTGGTTTTATCAGCAGCGGGGACCTGGTATTTGTGGGGCAACAAAGCCCCTCAAGGAAAAGATACCAATACAAATATTGATTCTCCTTCGGTTGCGAAACGCAATAATACGTATACAACCCTTCCATTAATGAGTATTGATAAAACTAAACAATACAACGCTGTTGTCACAACCAGTATGGGAATATTTAAAATCAAACTGCTAAACAATGACGCTCCGATAACTGTAAACAATTTTGTTTTCCTGGCCAGGCAAGGCTTTTTCAATGGCATTACTTTTCATCGTATAATCAAAGACTTTATGATTCAGACCGGTGATCCGCTTGGTACTGGTACAGGAGGTCCAGGATACAAGTTTGCAGATGAATTACCCAATAAATTAACATATGGTCCAGGGATTGTAGCCATGGCCAATAGTGGCCCAAACACCAATGGAAGTCAATTCTTTATTTGCACCGGAGAACAATCCAAAAATCTGAATAACTCTCCTAATTATACAATTTGGGGCCAAGTTGTTGAGGGCATGGATGTAGTATTAAAAATAGCAGCAGTTCCTGTTAAGGCCGACTCTAGAGGCGAAGCAAGCAAACCAACCAATGATGTCTTAATTCAGGAAATAACCATTACCGAACAATAAGGAGCGTGGGTACATCGCACTAATTAGGATTATACGAAAATACGCTTTTTACATACAGCGTCAACTGGACAGGCTTGACAAGATGGCGTCTTTTTACAATGCCGTTTGCCATGTTCAACAAATAAAGCATGGAATTCGCCATACAAGTATATGTCCGATGGAATACTCTCCTCTATCTTCAGACGCAATCCATCATAAGTATTTGGCAAATCATAGCCGAGCCTGTATAATATACGTTTGGTATAGGTATCCACTACAAAAAAAGGCTTGTTTAAGGCATACAACAAAATTGAATCAGCCGTTTCACACCCCACTCCCTTAACTGCAAGGAGTTCGGTGCGTAGAAATTGCCCATTCATCTGTATCGCTTTCTCCACATCATACGAGTATCTTTCGAACCACTGTGTAAAGGCTTTCAGCTTGATTGCTTTTTGATTGTAATAACCACTTGGGCGGATTAATTGTGCTAATTCATCATTACTTATCGAAGATATAAACTCTGGAGATAAGAGCTCACCAAAATTTCTTATTGCCTTCTCCACATTCATCCAGGTTGTATTTTGAGTTAATATAGCGCCAAGCATCATTTCAAATGGAGTTTTTGCAGGCCACCAGTGCCGCTGACCATAGGCATTCAAAAGGGTGTTGTATATTTCTAGTAATCCTTTCATTAAAACCTCCGGTAAAGTTACCGCTTAATGTTCCCAATCGTATTGAAACTATAATCTTATTTCATTAAATCCTTAACCTTGATCTCCGGATGGTGATAACGTGAATAAGCTGGCGTTTTTTTACCGTACTGCAAGGCTTCTTGGGGGCACCATTGTATACAGGCCAAACATTGCTCGCAGTGATTTTCCCAGACCAGTTTCTCACCCAGCATCGTAATATTTTTCTTGGGACATAGCTGAACACATAGCCCGCATTGATTACACCGGTCATCAACCCAGAACTTTCGATCCATCTCAGGAACATGAGGAAAACTTAATTTATACAGCCAGGTAAAAACGATCCTTTGCCAGAGGGGACCTTTCTCCACTGGTTTTTTAACTCTGCGGTTAATTTCCTGCACAATATCAGATATCTTTATACGAGCTGCCGCAAAAAGTTCATTTTGTTTTTCCGAAGAACCCGGACCTCCCCATGGGATATAATTGGAAGGCATAACGATCGACCATCCGCTGGATAGGACTAAACCCTTGGATTTCATAACCTTGTGTAATTGCACCAGGGTATTAGACACTTGACCGGCATTGTTAGCAACAGCAAAGATATAATCAGGGGACATTGCCTGCAATTGGTCCAGGAATTCCAAAACTCGTTTCGGCACGCCCCAAATATGCACTGGAAAAACCAGGCCTATCAACTGCGAATCAATATTACGCTGGTTAATATCCCAATCCACCATGGAAATCAGTTCTGTATTGCCAAGTTCGCGGGCCAAAGCCCTGGCTGCCCACAAAGAATTACCGGTACCGGAAAAATAGAAAATAGTGATCTTCGTTGTTTGATTACCTTTAGGGGATACCTGCACATCGCTGTAATTATTCTTCATAATTACTCCTTTAAAACTTTCTTACTTAATATAGTCTCTAAGTTTCAATACAATTCTAGAATAACCATAGTCAGTATTATGGTCAATAGCTTAGTATTAACCCTTACTCTGAATACTATGGGACATTGGAATAGGAAAACATACAGATGAATAAAAACAGTTCGAGAAGATATAGAGTGTTTCAGAGCGGGCTATACTGGATTAATCTGCGTTTACTTCTAATATTGACTAATGAAATAGACAACTGTAGACTCAATTGGGGATGATTCATATGTATAATCAAAATGAGGTGCTATCAATGGAGAAATTAAATATTATCATAAAATATTTATATCATAGTGGTTTTTGCGTAGAAACAGATAAGTGCTTATTGGTCTTTGATTTCTATCAGGGTTCTCTCAATTTGAAGAACAAAAAAACTTACGTATTTTCCTCCCATATACATCCTGACCATTATAACCCCGAAATATTTAAATGGCAGAATAAGCAGCCACAGCCAAGTGTTCAATACATCCTAAGCAATGATATTTGTAGTGTTAAGGATATTCCGCTCACAAAAGACAATATTACCTTCATTTCACCCTACGAGGAGAAACAAATTGATGATATAAATGTTAAAGCCTACGGCTCCACTGACGAAGGTGTATCATTTTTAGTCAGATGTGATGGAGTAAGCATATTTCATGCCGGAGATTTAAACTGGTGGTACTGGGAAGAGGAAACACCTGCAGAAAATATTATTGCAGAGAAAGGGTTCAAAGAAGAAATAGCAAAAATAAAAGGGGAATCCATAGATATTGCCTTCTTTCCGGTTGATCCTAGATTAGAACAAAATTATTGTTTAGGGGCAGAGTTATTTATCAATGAAATCAATCCCGGTTATTTTATCCCCATGCACTTTTGGGATGATCACGATGTAGTTAGGCAGTTTTGCACCAGAATGAAGGATTCTGCTACTCAGGTTATTCAATTTACCCAAAGAGGGCAGGAGGTTGTTATCTAGTATTTTTTGTATGCTTATTACCGATGCATAGATCATAGTATAAAGGCGAGAATATATTGGAGAAATGCTTGATCGCTATTTGGAGATGTTAGGTGGAATTATTAGATGATAAGTTTTAAAAAAGTAGAGATAAACGATAAAAAGTGGATTGATATTCTTCTTGCTGCAGCCGATATGCGCGGCTGCCATTATAATTTCACCAACATTTTTGCATGGTCAAAAATCTATAACTATCGTGTGGCACGGATAGACGATTACCTGCTTGTTAAAGGTGTAAACTTGGATGGAGTTCCGTATTATTTTTATCCTGCAGGCCAGGGTGATCCCAAATTTATCATAGAGGCAATGGAGCAAGACGCAGCAACCTGTGGGTATGACTTTATATTAGCTGGACTATCGACTGAGAATATTGCTGTAATTAACAGCTTATTTCCAGCCCGTTTTGAGTATACTGAGAGGCGAGACAGCTTTGACTATGTTTACCTTTTGGACAAGCTCGTAACTCTATCGGGTGATAAAATTAAATCAAAACGCAACCATGTCAATCATTTTAAAAAACATAACATCTGGAGCTTTGAACAGATATCATCTGAAAATCTAGCACAGTGCTGGGAGATGAACCTAGAATGGTGTAAAGCACACGGGTGTGAGGATGAGAAACAGCTTGCAAATGAAAATTGCGCGGTACGACGATGTTTTGATTATTTTATGGAGCTTGGCTTAGAAGGTGGACTCCTTCGTTCAGAAGGAAGGGTTGTTGCCTACACTATGGGAGACAAACTTAATTCAGATACCTATGATATTCATATTGAAAAAGCACTTGAGGAAATACAGGGTGCCTATCAAATGATCAACCGTGAATTTGCGACTCTAATTCAGAAAAATCATCCCGAACTGATTTATATTAATCGTGAGGAAGATATGGGCCAAGAGGGATTAAGAAAAGCTAAGTTATCTTATCACCCGGTTAAAATGGAGGAAAAATACTGGGGAAAATTTGTAGGATTAAAGTCAGTGTGAATTTAAGGGAATTGACGAGGGAGGATCACGAGAGTTAAGATGAGCGAAGTCAGACTGGCTAAAGCGGGCGAAACGGCTCGGCAAAAAGAAATATGGAAACTTTGCTTTGGAGATAGCGACCATTATATTGATTTCTACTACGCCAATCGGTATAAAGAAGATGAAACGCTGTTGCTGCTTCAAGATGGAGAGATTTTAGCCATGCTAACAATGCTGCCGATCAAAACAATAGCCGCTGATAAGCGAAGCTTTAATTCTACCATGCTCTACGCTATCGCAACCCATCCAAAATACCAGAGCAGAGGGTATGCAACCCAGATAATGAATTTCGCTTACCATTATTTGAGAAAAAAGACGAATGCGTTCTCCATTCTGGTTCCATCCGAGAAACAACTTTTTGACTTTTATCGCCAACAAGGATATCAGGATGGTTTCTATATTCGAGAGGCTTCATTTACCTGGAATTTGATCGAGAGCTGGGACGTGAGTGAAACCTGGCACTGCACTATATCAGGCATTACTCCCGAAGAATATAATCACAGGAGAAATAAACAACTTAGCGGGAGGCTTTATGTCTCCTATGCTGATGAAGAAATTACCTACCAAAAAATGCTATCACAGCAGTTCGGTGCGGATATCTATGGTATAGAAATTGAAGAAGTACAGGGTTGTGTAGTAATTGAAAAGATGAATTCAGATAAGGTATTTATTAAAGAAATCCTTATTCCTGAGGAGCTTCTCCCTGTAGCTGTTAAATATATAGCCAAATTATTTCATGCAAAAGAATATATTTTGCGCACACCTGCATTCTTAGGCAAACAACTTCAAGGCTCCATCCGTCCTTTCGGAATAATTAGGGCAAATCAGGAAATTGATCTTGAAATAACGCCTGAGGATTTGGGATATCTGGGATTTGCCTTTGATTAGTTACAGGCATATCTCACTGATATGTAAAATAATTATTATCTGTATCAGTGTCATTTTTCTATCAAAAACACGTAGAAAGCTTAAAAAAGCGTTACATCACCCTTCTGTTATAATAATATTAAATTAAATATTTAGTCATATATTTAACAAGCTGGGGAGTTTTTCTATTGACGGATTGTTAGGGAGGGGAAGTTAATATATGTGGACTAGAAAATTGATTAAGACTAGAGCAAAAGAAGTGTTGAAGATTTCTTATTGGAAAGCCTTTTTAGTTAGCTTAGTCATCGCTCTGGTAGGAGGGACCAGTAGCAACTCTTTCAATTGGAGGTTTGGTGGTGATCATTCAGGAAACATTTCCGGAAAATATTCTGGCTCTGTGAGTGATTTGTGGGCATATGCGCCTATTTTTATTGGTGCTTTTCTCTTTATAATGGTTTTAGCATTAGCTTTTAGAATTTTTTTAGGTTATCCACTAGAAGTTGGTGGACGACGTTACTTTATCCGATCTGCCCAAAATGACTTTGACATGAACAATTTAGGCTTTGCTTTTGTAAAATTAAAGTATTTCGGTGTTATCAAAGGTATGCTATGGCGTGCCTTTATTAATTTGTTGTGGTTCTTATTACTGATCATTCCAGGTATCGTTAAGTTTTATGCTTATAGAATGGTTCCTTATATTTTGGCTGATAATCCGCAAATAAATTATAAACGAGCATTGGAATTGAGCGTAAAAATGACTGATGGACAAAAGTTTTCAATCTTTGTTTTGGATCTTTCCTTTATTGGCTGGTATCTTTTAGGAATGTTGGCATTTTTTGTTGGAATCTTATTTGTAATGCCTTATCAAAATGCCACTGAGTCCGAGTTATATATGATATTACGTCAGCATGCCATACAAAATGGTCTATGTACTAATGAAGAATTACTGATAGATGAACTTTCTTGAATCTGAGAATGCAAACCTCGACGTGATATACGATAAATAACAGCGAAAGACAATATTGAATCACTTGGGTTAAGCTACTGTTTATGCCATAAACATCTGTCAAGGTGGTAATTGTGACACAATACGCAATCAATTGCTTCATCAAATTAAATAATATTTGTAAATATCATGGAGAAATCGGTCGAAGGTTATAGAAAGAAGCAATGTATTATATAGTTATAAAGTAATGCCCTCGCTAATGCGGGGGCTTTCTACGTTAACTAATTGGATTTTTTACAGTTTACCGTAAAAATGACTATAAAACATTACCGGCCTTTATAGCATTTCTTGTATGTTCCACCATATTATGTAGTATCATTATAAATATGAACAAGTGAACATTTGGCTTTGCAGCCTCATGTTGAATAATAACAAATATAAACAAAGGGGAGGGGTAAATATGACAAACATTGGGATTATTGGGGGAGGCAAGGGAGGAACCACAATCTTGGGAGCATTCCATGGCATTGAGGAATTTAAAGTCGTGGGCTTGTGTGATGTGAATGCTGAAGCTCCGGGAATGAAGTTAGCCAGAGGACTTGGTGTTCCTGCTTTTCAGGATTTGGGTGATTTATTGCGCACCCCGGGGCTGGAGATCATTATCGAGGCCACCGGCAATAAAAGTGTTCAAGAGCAGGCGCTGAAGATGAAGTCGGCTTCTGCTTCGCTGATGGACTCCCATATGGCTAATGTTATGATGACTTTCGTAGAAGGGCACGAGCGGATTTTAAAAAGAGCCCGTAGTAAGAAAGAGGCTTTTCGGACATCGGCAGCTTTTCTCACCCCGACCTACGGAAAAGATGGTGTAATCTATTTTACTACCGACACCCTGCGTTACGACTTTGTTCAAAACCACAATATTGAATTTGCCGGTATCCGGGTGGGGGAGACCCTAGTGCAGGGTGGCGTTATTCAACGCTGTATTCAGACCCGTAAACCGATAAGTGAAACAGTGAATGAGAAGATTTACGGTATTCGTTTGAATATCTGGGTGGTTCCCATTTTTGAAGATGACGATGAGCACAATGCCGTGGCAGGAACTTACGGGGTGTTTGCACCCCGGCTTCATCCTGTAGTCAAGGCCTTTGATATTTTCGCACCCATTATAATCGATTCCCAGCCCGAAGGAGCTTGGGTAGGGGCGAGCGATATGGAGAAGGTAAATTGCCGCATGGGTTCAGATAAATTTGACACGAATGTGACCATCGGTTTACCGATAACGGAAGTAAAGACTGCTGTCCAGACCATCCAGGCCAAGAAAAGGATACAGGTTGATATTAGCACCAAGAAGTTGGGGAATATCCGCATGATAAGTATTCCTCTCTTTGATGAAGAAACTGGTGAGGTGGTAGGCACCTTTGGTATAACCACGCCGCGCAACCTGGCCAGTAACCTGCAGGATGCGGCCGGCAAACTGAGTAGTAATACTGAGCAAATGGCCAGCGTCATGCAGGAAATTGCTGCTTCGGCCGGAGAGATTAATATTACAGAAAGCAAACTCGCCGACGAAATCAACGATGTGCAGAAATATTTGGCAAATATTAGCGAGGTTCTGGTCTTCACCAAGAACGTAGCGGATCAAACCAAGATGCTGGGATTGAATGCAGCGATTGAAGCAGCCCGGGCCGGGGAATTAGGAAGAGGCTTCGGGGTGGTGGCAGAAGAAATAAGAAAGCTTTCCGATCAATCGAAACAGACAGCTGATGAGATCGGAAGGTTAATTCGAGACATCAGTTTTAAGGTCCAGGAAGCTGTCGAGGCCTCCCAAGGAACAGTTAAGCAGAGTCAGGAGCAGGCGGCTGCCACCGAGGAGGTCACTGCTTCGGTCATGGAGATGGCAGAAGTAGCCGAAAAACTAATCACTCTGGCTCGATCTCTATAGTCAGTATGCAAGAGTATATTTAATAAACAATCACAATAAATTCGGAGGATTTCCAATGAACCATAATATCACCAACGAACCAATTATCGCGTACTGTGGTCTTTGTTGCACTAATTGTGGTATGTTTATAAAAGATAAATGCCAGGGCTGTCATAGTGATAAACCAATGAATAGTAATTGTAAGATGAAGGCTTGTTCTATGGAACGTGGCTTTTCTACATGTGCGTTATGTAAAGATTTTGGGGATTTTAAGCAGTGTAAAAAGCTATACAACATAGTATCAAGATTTTTTGGTTTTATTTTTAACACAGATAGAATTGGTAATTTGAATAGAATTAAAACGATAGGGTTGGATCGTTTTAAGCAGGAGCAGATTGGCCCAAAAAAGCTATAATTTTCGCAAAAACCTTATTATGAAGGACCGTATTAACGGTCCTTTTGCATTTTATTTGTTGATGAGTATACTTTAAATCCTAGCAAAAGCATTGGGTAGTATAGCATACGTGTGAGCTTCATTCCTCACACTTAAAGCGATTTAAAAGTAAGATCACTATTATAAAATATAAGCATAGGAAATAAGTGGTCGAGGCTAATACAGGGTACTTTATGTTATCATAATTGAAAGAATTAGAGCTGGAGGTGACGAAATGATTAAAAAACTTCCTTGGGGTGATATAGCCTATGGAGTAGGTATAGCATTGCTCGTGTTATTAATCATGAAATAATATTACATAAATGAGGCATAAAGGTTCGATGACTATCAGGGAAGCATCTGAATAGTAAAATAGCTGTTCATACGGTTATTGTGTAAGGATCCCTTAGCTAATAAAACCCATATTCGATACAACAGAAATAGCAGACTATAAAATATTAATTATTATATAAGCTGGTGAAATAATGACCTTACAACAACTCAAATACGCAATAGAAATTGCCCAAAGGGGCTCAATGAACACTGCAGCAAAAAAGCTTTTTATTACTCAGCCCAGCCTTTCCAATGCGATCAGGGAGCTTGAAACAGAACTTAATATAACCATATTTGAGCGCACCAACAGAGGTGTTAGTGTTACGGTCGATGGTGCAGAATTTTTAGGCTATGCGAGACAAATAGTTGAACAAAACGAATTATTGGAAAAACGGTATTTTAATGCGAAACCCTCAGCTTTGCATTTTTCGGTATCGACTCAACACTATGCTTTTGCAGTAAATGCATTTGTTGATCTAATAAAAGAATATGGTATTGATGAATATGAATTTGATCTGAGGGAAACAAGAACCTATGAAATTATTGACGATGTAAAAAATCTAAGAAGCGAAATAGGGATTTTGTACATCAATGAGTTTAATTCCAAGGTGCTCAATAAAATGTTCAAGGAAAATAGTTTGAATTTCACATCCCTTTTTGTAGCTAAACCCCATGTGTTTATCAGCATAAAAAACCCTCTTGCCAGGCAAAAATCAGTTCGGCTGGAGGAGCTGGAAGATTATCCGTACCTGTCGTTTGAACAGGGGGAGTATAATTCTTTTCACTTTTCGGAAGAGATTCTAAGCACCCTTTCACACCAGAAAAGTATTCGAGTCAGCGATCGAGCAACCCTGTTCAACTTGTTAATAGGCCTAAACGGCTTTACGATATCAACGGGAATTTTAAGTGCTGACTTGAACGGTAATGATATCATTGCAGTGCCTTTGGATATTGACGAAGAAATAACAGTCGGTTGGATTTCACATAAAAACATTAAACTTAGCCAGTTGGCAACAAATTATGTTAATGCACTCAATAGGATCGTTGAAAAACTATAATCTAATACTCAGTTTTGAAATTGCCCGCTATAGCCATAGTCTATAGCAGGCAATATTTTTTTCGACTTACCCTATAAGCATATTCTTTTGTTATGATTAGCATAAGTTAATTCCGGCTGAAAGGGTTTGGTATTATGAAAAACTCAATTATTGGTTATCCGCGAATCAGTAGCCAAAGACCATTCATTTTTGATGGTGCAATGGGCACCTATTATGCAAGTATTTGCGAAAATCCATTAAGCCCCTGTGAGCTTGCTAATCTGTATGACAGAAATACCATACTAAATATCCACCGGGAATATATCAATGCCGGCTGCCAGGCCATTAAAACCAATACCTTTGCAGCCAACTGTATAAGTCTTGAAAGTGGTATTGATACTGTAAAAGAGGTTATTCAACAAGCCTATAACATAGCGGTGGAAGCCACCGCGGGTACCGAAGTGCTGATTTTTGCTGATATCGGTCCCATACCGGTTGATGATGATACTGCAGATTTATGGTCCGGATACCGAGAAATTGTAGATGTATTTTTGACGTTAGGGGCAACAAACTTCATATTTGAAACCTTCAGCAATGATGACCATTTATTAGAGATATCCCAGTATATTAAGGAAAATCAACCCCAGGCGTATATTTTGGTAGAATTTGCAGTATCGCCTGAAGGATTCACGAGGCTTGGTAAATCTGGTCGCAAACTAATAGAAAATATTTTACAGATCCCTACTATTGATGCCTGTGGTTTTAACTGCTATTCGGGGCCATATCATTTACTTAAATACATTAAAACCTTTAATACAGAGAATAAAACGATCTCTGCTATGCCCAACTCGGGGTATCCAACAATAATAAACAATCGTACATTTTTTGATAATACCAAAGAATATTTTGCTGCTCAAATGCTGGAAATAGCCAGACAAGGTGTCGCTATCCTGGGTGGTTGCTGCGGTACAACTCCAGAATTTATAAAGGAAACAGTTGCCGGTTTAAAAGGATTGTCTTACGGTGAAATTGTGTCGAATATACAGATTGAAAAGACGCACATAAAGAAAACTCCTGATAGCAATCTTCTTTTGGAAAAAATCAGTAATGGCAAAAAAATTATTGCTGTTGAATTGGATCCCCCCATTGATACAGACATTGATTTTTTTATGGATAGTGCGAAAAGTCTTAAAGAGCAGGGGGTTGATGCAATAACTATTGCAGATTGCCCGATTGCCAAAGCAAGGGTGGACAGCAGTCTTATGGCGTGCAAGCTCAAAAGAGAGCTGGATATTACGCCGATTCCTCATATGACTTGCCGGGATAGAAACATTAATGCTACCAAAGCATTGCTCCTAGGGTTGAACATTGAAGGGATAAACAATGTTTTAGTGGTAACCGGAGACCCTATTCCCACAGCCCAGCGTGACGAGGTGAAGGGCGTATTCAGCTTTAATTCAGCAATACTGGCCAATTACATTAGTAATTTAAATGAAACGGTGTTTTCATCACCTTTTCATATTTGCGGTGCCTTAAACGTAAATGCCAGAAATATTAACAGTCAACTGCAACACGCTAAAAAGAAGATGCAAAATGGTATAACTATGTTTTTAACCCAACCGATTCTAAGCAAACAAGCAATCGATAATTTAAAAAAGGCACGTGAAGAATTGGATGTCAGGATCTTAGGAGGAATACTTCCGATTGTAAGCTATAAGAATGCTTGCTTTATTAATAATGAAATATCGGGAATAAACGTTGCAGAGGATATTATTGAACTATACAGGGACATTTCAAAAGAAGAAGCCAGTAAACTTGCTGTTAATATATCCACCAAAATGGCAGAACAGATATATCCTTATGTAGACGGATATTATATTATTATGCCCTTTAAAAGAATTGATATTGTTTCTGAAATCATTACTAATATAAGCTCAATAAATAATCATCAATAGGACGGTTCTCTTGATACTTGGTAGCCATCAAATAATTGTTGAAATCAGTCATTATATCAGTAGTGCATTCCCAATTTGTTTCTTATAAAGATAAAATTCCTCATAATGAGAGGCTTAATTCCATTGGTGATGGAATTAAGCCTTATTTTTGGTGCCCAATCTATGTAAATGGGATAAATGCGCCCGGCTATCATATACATTTCTTAAATGCTAATAGAATTCAGGGGGAGAATTATGAGTGGATCAATATTTAATGAAAATTATGCTACCTACAGCTATGATAGTTAACTTGGTTTGCCCGAATGCCTTAGCAGGAACTTACGAGGTCCAAACCATGCCCAATGTAAAGGTTGAAATGCTTCAAGCCGATTACTGGATTAGTAAAATAGCAGACCCTGATAGAATTATCTTAAACATTGCAGAAATTGAGGATTTCAATAGGGAGATCATCAGAAAAGTTCCCAACTCGGTTTACAAACTAGCTGATTATCCCAGTTCATTTAGCAGTGCGCAATTAACCCGCCTAATTGACAGCCCATTTCCGACAGAACCTTCATATATTGGGGACATGGTAATAAGTGATTCCTACTGGCAACATTTGAAGTTACAGATAAACTTGACCGGTTTACAGGATAATAACTCGGTTCAATATGGGCTCACAGTAAAAAGGGGCAATTTGAAAATCTTTCCTACTGCCGATGTAATTGGAGATGAACCCAATGATCCTGCCTTTGATCTATTTCAGTGTAGCTCCATACTTCCAGCTGAACCGATAATAATTCTTCATCACAGCCTGAACCATCAATGGTACTATGTTCAGATGTACAACTATACAGGTTGGCTGCCCGCGGTCAATATCGCTATATGTAGTCGGGATACCTGGCTCAATTATCAGCAAGAACTGGATTTCTTGATGGTAACCGGTAATCGCATCAGACTGGATAATGACCCGCTGTTACCTCAGATATCTGAAATGGAGTTTACCATGGGAACAAAATTACCTTTGGTAAAGTCTTATCTACTGCCGGATTCGATTCGCAGCCGCAGAACTTACCAGAACTATGTTGTTAAACTCCCAGTTCGGAATATATCGGGGCAACTGGAATTTATAATAGTTCCAATTCCTATTTCCAATGATGTAACGGTAGGTTATTTACCATACACTCGAGCTAACATTATTCGACAGGCATTTAAAATGCAAGGAGACCGTTATGGATGGGGAGGAATGCTAGACGGACGGGATTGTTCCTCTCTGGTCATGGAGTTATACCGCTGTTTTGGATTTAGACTGGCAAGAGATACAAATGTTCAGGAGGTTTCAGCAGGGAAGACGATAACCTTTGCGGGCTATAGCGCAGCTTATCGTGAAGGATTACTGAAAAGTTTAAGCCCTAGTGCTGTGTTATATTTTCCTGGTCACGAAATGCTTTATCTGGGTGAGGACAATGGGCATTATTATGTGCTTAGTGCCCTGGGTTCTTATGGGGAGCTTAAGCCCGAACAAACCAAACTTGAAACTATACGGGTTCGTACCGTAGTAATAAATGATTTGAATATTAACCGAGCATCCGGCATTCGATGGATAGAGGCTCTCACTACTGCAAAACTACTGGAATGAAGGAGCTCTCAGCACATGCTACGGCCGTTTCCAGATCACTTTTCACAGTCATCTACTGCAGCTCATTTCAATATTTCCTTCATTTATTATGATAAATATTACTGATTATTATGTAGTTGTGCGTTCATGATGCGTCTGGAACACGTTATAATTATTATGTTATTTCAATCGAGGAGAATATACAGATGTTTTATAAGACCATTAATGAAGTCGTCACCGCAGAGTTTATAATAAAGAAGTCCCGATTTATATCTATCTTAATTCCGCTGAGTCAGCTTCAAGATGTTGAGAAGGAACTTAATGATGCCAAGCAAAAATATCCCCGAGCCAATCATTACTGTTTTGCTTATATCATAAGACAAGATGGAAGTTCCTTAGAGCGTTGCAGCGATGACGGTGAACCTAGCGGGACAGCAGGGTGGCCAATACTTAATGTGCTTAAAAAGAAGAAATTAGAGAATATCATGGCTATCGTTGTCCGTTATTTTGGCGGAACCCTACTAGGAACCGGGGGATTGGTAAAAGCCTATACCCTTGCTGTTCAATCATCCCTTGATGAAGCTAAAGCTGTTACCATGGAATACTCACATAGTCTTTTGGTTCGGTTTAATTATAACCATTATGGTAGTTTCGAAAAATTATTCTTTAATATAATGAACCAGGTAACTGATGTTCAATATACTGATGTGGTTAGTATAGAAATATGGATTGCGGTTGATAAACTGGATGACTTTATTGATAAAGTTGACCAACTTACTGGAGGAACGGCTACTATTGAATTCCTTGAAGAAGGGTTTAAGTCACACACTATAAGAAGTAAGGGCTAAAAAAGCATGTGTTTTCTATATAGGCCCGTTGATGGTTGTAACAGATCGAGGTATTATGAAGTCTGATGAATAAAAAAACGTAGGTGTTCAGTAATTGCAGCTTCACACAAGAGGAGAAGAGTATTAGATGAATCAAATTAACAAATTACTCGACGAGTATAAGATACCAATGCTTATAAAAGTTAAACAATTATTTAATAATGACGTGGAGGAAAACGTTGAAGACAAACTTATTGCAGAGTTAACTGCAAAGAATATACCTATTGCACCTGGCAATCGTATCGCTATTACTTGTGGCAGCCGTGGTCTTAATCAGTATATTCCAGTAGTAAGAACGATAGTGAACTTTGTAAAATCCAAAGATGGAATACCATTCCTTGTGCCAGCTATGGGTAGTCACGGTGGTGGTACCGCTGAAGGTCAGAAGAAAGTTTTGACTCAATATGGCATTACTGAGGAAGCTGTTGGTGCTCCGGTTGTTTCTTCTATGGAAGTTATTAAGATTGGTATAACTGATAAAGGGCTGGGTGTTTATATTGACAAGAATGCTTGTGAAGCTGATGGAATTATTTTGTATAATCGCGTAAAACCCCATACATCCTTCCGGGGAACATTCGAGAGTGGCTTAATTAAAATGCTGGCGATTGGACTTGCCAAGCAAAAAGGTGCTGACGCAACCCATTTTTTGAAGTATGAAAATATGGCTGAAAACATTGTTTCTGTTGGTAAGATTTCACTAAATAACTTAAATATTGTATGCGGTGTTTCAACTATTGAAAATGGATATAACCAGATTGCTGAAATACATGTCTCTTGCAAAGATGAGATTTTAGCTAAGGAACCAGAATATTTGGAAAGTGCCTGGTCAAAAATGCCCCGAATTGCCTTGGATAAAATTGATGTTTTGATAGTAAGCGAAATAGGTAAAGAAATCAGTGGTACAGGTATGGATACTAATATCGTTGGACGTTTTCATACTTCAGCTGCTGCTGGTGGACCAACTACGGTTAAGCTAGGCGTTTTGGATATTACTGATAAGTCTGAAGGAAATGCCAATGGCATGGGATTGGCAGATTTTATCCCCAAGTATATGTATGACAGAATCGATTTCACGAATACTTATCTGAATACCCTTACATCAACAGAACCCAGCAGTTCACGTGTGCCAATGGTACTAGATGATGATCGTCGTGTATTTCAGGCATGTGTGAAGCTGTGTGGTCAGGTGAACAATGATGATATCCGTATGGTTATCATTAAGAATACTAAGTACTTGGAAGAAGTGTACATGTCTAAAGCTGCGGTAGAAGCAGCGGTTATGCCTATTATGACTATAGGTGATTATGAAGAAGTCAAGTTTGACGAAAAAGGTAAAATGATATTATTCTAGTCTAGGGCTATTACACGTCAATGTAATTACAAGTTGCTAAAATAAGGCAACTACAGGAAAAATATATTCCATTATATAAAGGATAATTCATGAATAAATATATTATATTAACAGAAAGCGGAGCGGATTTGCCGCTAGAGTTAACATTATTATTGCCAAAGGCTTAAATGAAGATAGAACGGGTGCTGGAAATAGTTCTGCTTCTATTTTCGCCTATTTTGTTTTCCATACGGTTCATAAGATGGTCCAATTTAGCGTTAATTTTTCCATAAACCTGCTGAAAAGCTTGTTCAAAATGAAGGTCATCTGCAACATGTATATCAAGAGTATATATTGACCGCGCATCTTTCCAAGCATCGTGGATAATGCCACTATTATTTAATTGATTTTGTTCAAAACTATCAGAAATAATATCATTATCATCTATTGTGTATTTTGGGACGATCATGTTCAGGGCGAATTGCTGTTCTTTTTCTGCTTGCGAAGTAATCAGATTTAAGATATGATCGGTGGGGAAATCAATAAGCTCTGCTTGAGCAGGAAGAACAGTTTCTTCAAATAAGGGCTGTACTACTACTTGCACATCAGTTTCTGGGGAAATAGGTGGTGTTTCCTGATTCTCCGGGAATAGAATATGTCGACTTTCATCTGCCATCACTATACTTGACTCCGTATTGGCTTCAGCGATTATTTGCTTGCTTTTATTTGTTTCTTTTATCAATGCATCAATAAACAAGAGTCCTTCCATTCTCTGCAGAAAAGTACGGGAGGTTTTTTTATCTTTATCCGATACTACTTCTTCTCTAATAGAATCCTTTGTTGAATCTGCCTGTAGTTGGTTTATAAAACATGTGATATTATCATTCATATTTTTTTGGCTGTTACTGAATACATGAACATTACGCGATGTTAACATTTTCTCATTATGCTGATAATAAACCTCGTATTCTTTACTGCACGGATCTAGGACAAGTGCTATTTGTCCCTCCCCACTCAGAAAATGTTTATAAATAGATAAATCCTGGCGAGATAGATATGCTCCCTGACCAGAATGAGAATGAAACGATCCCACGCATTTTTTTGCGGAATTATTCGCAAAAACTTGTTTATCCATATCAGTCCAACTGCGGTTAAGAAAGGTCAGACGATGTGATTTATTGTATTGAGCTTTCATTAAACCGGTGACAACTATATATACGCCATTCTCATCATTATTAAACCCGCCAGTTAGAAATCCAGCGTTTGTACCATTGGGTTTTGCTAAAGCATATTCCCATAATTGTATCCAGGTAGGGAAATATATCAATATAGGCAAATTACATGATTTTTCAAGATACAAAGGTTTCATCCAGGTATCTGCCAAGTGAAACCTATGGGCAGGATTAAGCACGGTCGTTGACTCTATTCCGATGTCCAGATCTTTGCTATCATCATAAAAAACAAACATCCGCTGTCCTCCCTGGCTGTCAAAACTATTAATCAGATAATCACTACAGCGTTTTTTTGCCTGCATATCTATGGTACTAAGGGTAAATAAGGTGGGCTTCCTTGTCAAGACAAGAATTAATAACCTAGCAGCACAAGCGGGCGGTTCTCTTGTGCTGCCATAAGTATGCCCTAAAATGTTAGAATAGACAGAAGGTCGTGATACTGTGCTCAGTAAGCCCAGAATAAGAGTCAACCGGGACCAGCAGGGCGTTTTCAGTTCAAGTAAAGAGTTGTTTGGGACTTGATAAGAACAAGCCCAATTTTAAAGTAAGGTAATAAATATATTGACTAAAAAATTATACATAACAGAAAAACCATCTGTGGCTGACAGCTTTGCCAGCGTGTTAGGTTTAGAAATATTGAAATCCGACAGGGGTAGGGGCTATGCGGAAAATGATAGAGCAATCATAAGCTGGTGCTATGGTCATCTGGTGACCATGGCTTATCCGGAGGTCTACGATCCTGCCTTTAAGTCATGGCGGGTTGAGCACCTGCCTATCATTCCTCAGGAATATAAATATAAGATCATTGATAATGCAGGGACAAAAAAACAGTTTGAAGTAATAAACAAACTGATGCATTGTGATGATGTGGCTATGATTTACTCCTGTACTGATAGCGGGCGTGAAGGTGAGTATATATTCCGACTGGTCTATCAATTAAGTGAAACAAATAAACCTGCCAAACGGGTGTGGATATCCTCCCAGACTGAAGAAGCAGTAAGAAGAGGCATCGATGAAGCCAAGGATATTAGCGAGTATGATTCGTTATCCCAGGCGGCCTATTGCAGAGCCAAAGAGGATTGGCTCTTTGGCATGAATTTCAGTAGAATTTACACGTGCCAGTATGGCAATGATTTATCAGCTCGTTTAAAAGAGGACAAACGGTCGGTAATTGCCATTGGGCGAGTAATGACCTGTGTTTTGGGTTTAGTCGTGAATCGCGAATTGGAAATCAGGAACTTTATACCCCAGGTTCATTATGGAATTATAGCCAGCTTTATTTCGCAAGAGAGCAGTATTGCCTATAAGGGTAAATGGCAGCCCAAGAAAAAAAGGGGACCAGAGTCAGCAGATGAACTTGAAGGCGAAGAAAAATATCTTAGCCAGGAGGATGCCCTAGAGATTATTGACAAATTGAAGGGGCATGAAGCTGTCGTAAAAAAAGTAGAAATCAAGGTGAAGAAGGAACAAGCACCCCTGCTTTTTAATCTGGCCGAACTGCAATCGGAAGCCAACAAAAAATACAAACTTCCTGTAGATAAAACTTTAGAGATCGCACAGAGTCTCTATGAGAAAAAACTGATATCATACCCCAGAACTGACAGTCGGGTATTGTCTACAGATATTATTAAAGAAATACCCAAAGTCCTCAATGGTTTGTATAAGAATATGGCTTTCAAGGACTCTGTTATTAGAATTAAAGATTTTGGGAAGCTGAGTATTGATAAATCTACCAAAAGGTTTGTGGATGACAGCAAGGTTACTGACCACTATGCCATCATCCCCACCTATGTGACGACTGATTTATCCAGGTTGGATGCAGCTAGCAGGAATGTATATAGCATAATTGTGAAAAGGTTTTTGGCCATTTTCTACCCCGCAGCTGAGTATAATACGGTTAAGATTGAGACAGAAATCAAGGGTGAAATTTTCGTAACCAATTCAAAAACCCTAAAAGAGTCAGGCTGGAAAGAGGTCTATGAAGTCACCCCTGCAAAAAACGAAGAAGAGATCTCCACATCACCCATTCATCAACTCATTAAAAAGGAAAAATGCGACACGACGAGCCTGGATTTAGAGCAGAAGGAAACAAAGCCACCCTCCCGATTTTCCGACGCCTCATTAGTTCTGACTATGGAAAAAGCGGGGAAGTATATCGAAAACGAAGAGCTCCGAGAGCAGATAAAGACTTGTGGTATAGGTACCTCAGCCACACGTTCGGGGATTATTAAGAAGCTTAAGGATATTGGCTATATAAAGATTAATCCCAAGACCCAGATTGTTTCACCGGAGCCCAAAGGAGAGGCAATCGTGGAACTGGTTCGTCTATCAGCCAAGGAGCTGTTAAATCCTATCCTGACTGCCAGTTGGGAAAAGGGCTTGTTCATGATTCAAAATAATGAGATCACCGAGGAATTCTTTGAAGCGAAGTTGAACAGCTACATCACCCGAACCATTGAAAAGGTGAAGAAGAATAGAGGTGCAGCAATCTCCGTTCAGTAGACACATAAATCGACATTACTTTGATTTTCAGAATTTTGGAATAGCAATCCCACACTAACTCCTCATAGTAAAATTATAACCATTCGACTCTTGCTCTGAACATTACGCCAGAACATATGTTTGTATTAGTTTTATTTTATGATAGAATTGAAACAGAATACATGTTTGGAGTGGAGTCGTATGGATATAATGGATAAGCTGAAAATCCTGGCTGATGCAGCCAAATATGATGTATCATGTTCTTCCAGCGGGAGTAGACGGACCAATAAGCCGGGAGGACTGGGTAACAGTGCCCCCAGCGGTATCTGCCATAGTTGGTCTGACGACGGCAGGTGCATCTCGCTGCTTAAAATATTGCAGACTAATTACTGTGTCTATAACTGTTCCTACTGTGTCAATCGAGTCTCTAACGATGTACCCAGGGCCTTTCTCTCGCCAGATGAAATATGCGATCTGACTATGAACTTTTACCGCCGCAATTACATCGAAGGACTGTTCCTGAGTACGGCGATAAGCTCCAACCCGGATCAAACCATGGAAATGCTGCTGCAAACCGTAATGAAAATACGGGAAGAGCACTGCTTCAATGGTTATATTCACCTGAAAGCCATACCTGGTGCCGACAACCGTTTAATCGAGGCAGCGGGGAAATATGTGGACCGCATGAGCATCAATATGGAACTGCCTTCCGAGCAGGGGCTTAGATTATTGGCGCCCCAGAAAAAGCGAGCAGCCATAGTGAAACCCATGTCATTTATGTCTACCCAAATCACTGCCCAGCAAGAAGAACGAAGAAAATCCAGAAAGGCGCCTTTGTTTCTCCCGGCTGGACAGACCACTCAGATGATTGTGGGAGCCACCCCCGATCATGATTGGGATATACTTAAGCTCTCCGAAAAAATGTATCGCCAGTTCCATTTGAAGAGGGTTTATTATTCCGCCTATGTTCCCGTGGCCCGAAATCCCAACCTGCCTGACCTGACCAAGCCGCCCTTGTTGCGCGAACATCGCCTTTACCAGGCGGACTGGCTGCTCAGGTTTTATGGTTTTAACGCGCAGGAATTGCTAAACGAAACCCATCCCAATTTTGCTGAAGATTATGATCCGAAAACAGATTGGGCACTGCGTAACCTGCATTATTTTCCGGTGGAAGTTAATCGGGCCGACTATGAAATGCTTCTGCGGGTACCGGGGATCGGGGTAAAGTCGGCTAAGAGAATTCTGACTGCTAGGCGAATGCATTCCTTGCGTATTGAGGACTTGAAACTGATAGGTATTGTGTTGAAGAGAGCTCAGTATTTTATCACCTGCGGCGGTAAATATTCCGGACAGACGGCTATGGAGGAATACCTGCTGCGTCCCCGCCTGGCTCTGTCCCAGCCGAAGTCTAAGCAAGCGGAAAACAGAGGCTGTGAACAGTTAAGTCTCTTCTCGTTCTTGCCTGAACCAGTTTCTCCCGAGATAGCATTATCGAGTATTACGGGGGAATTCTAAATGCTGCACTATATCTATGACGGAAGCTTCAACGGATTGCTGACAGCAATTCATGAAATTTATTACCGCAGGCAGATTCCGCAGCAACTTCTGCCATGTGGCACCTCAACTCCCCAACTATTCGTCCAGCAGGAAGAAATCGTCACTGATGATAATAAAGCTGCTAAAGTGTACGACGCCATCTATTACAAAATAAGCCCCCAGGCCCTCAGGCATACATACTATGCCTACCTGGCTGAACATTTGGAGGCCGGCATCTGGGTCTACCAATACCTGAATTTAGGATGGAAATTAGGCTCTAAAGCTGACATGCTGCTGAGCGAAGAGAGAGTGCATCGGATTCACCGCCTGGGCCAAAAAGTCAGCATGGAACGGCATCGCCTGCTGGGTCTGGTGCGTTTTCAACTGCTGCAAAAGGATATATATTATGCTGCCATTGAACCTGACCATAATGTTGTGGAACTGATGGCCCCCCATTTTGCCCGAAGAATGGCTGACCAAAACTGGGTCATTCATGATTTGCGTCGCAACCTGGCCGCAGTATATAACCAGAATGAATGGGTATCCACCCACTTCACCCAGCTGCACAAACTGGAGCTGGCCAATGAGGAACAATACTATCAAAAGCTGTGGAAGCATTATTACGACAACATAGCCATCTCCAGCAGGATCAACCCCAGGTTGCAGAAAAGATGCATGCCCCAGCGGTATTGGAAACATCTCGTGGAAAAGAATTAGGAATTAGTTTTGAAGTCACTGTATTATCGGCAGGACAAATTAGAAGATTCATCCCTCGACCGATATGCTTTTATTATTTTTTCTCGTTCTTTAGGCTCGAAGTCCTCCCCATACCAGCGTCGGAATAATTCTTCTCGAAGTTCACTAGGTGAAATACCTGGCATCTCCTCAAGAATTGCCGATTGGGTTATGGATCTGGCCATATCGAAAATAGATGCTGCCATAAAGAGCTTTTCTATCTCACCCTTCTGCATCATCATCTGTAATAGTTTCTTTTCTGCTCCCGCGCTAGTATCATTCATTTTTTAGACTCCTCCATAAATGCTCCATTCCGAGTTCCTTTACCCAATAGTCAATATATTTCCAATCCAGTTTATCATGCTGATGAGTCACTATACTGGTTACGTCCCGTATTTGTAGCTCTGAAACGCTGTCAGTAGCCCAAAACAACTTGGAAATAATCAAGTCTTCGGGACTTACTACCCATACGGCGAAATCCGTTATCTGCTTCTTAACTCTTCGCTGAAATTCCAATCGACGATATGAGCTATCTTTGCGGACAATAAAATCGACTTTGACCACTGCCTGAAAATGAATAATATTAAACATTCCTTGAAGTTTAACTGCTTCTGTTACATCATCTTTATCTATATAAAAATCCTCAACAAAGGCTTCAACCACCTTGTGTACTTGTTCAGCGATGAGTTCAATTACAATTTCAATATCCCTGGTCATGCGAGGCTGCGCGAAAAAGCCCGCTGCCACAGATCCGGATAACATATAGGGTATTCCTAATGTATCTAATTTACTTGTTACCAGTCTCAATATTTCTATTTCCACGGGCAAACCCATACAAATCAACCTCTCCATTGATTAAAAAGATGTTATAACAATCTTATAACTATTTTACCATAAATGTATATTGCGTTGAAACGCTCAAGAGTAAGAGCGACCAATTGCCATGGCTATTGGCAGTGTATCCTCCTACCCCAATGATTCGTTATACATGTCCCTCCGGTGTGTTGAACATCTTGGACATATATCGATATATTGATATAATATGCATATATAGATGAAGGAGGTGGGAGCATGCCAAATATTAGACCCAGCTCTGAATTAAGGAATAAATATAATGAAATTTCAGAGTTCTGTCACGAGAATGCTGAACCTGTGTATATAACTAAAAATGGCAAAGGTGATTTGGCAGTTATGAGCATTGAGACTTACGAGAGACTGGTTGGAAAATGCGAATTATACAAACTGCTCGATGAAGGATTGGATGCGGTCAAGCATGGTAAGGTGATTCGTGCCGAGGATGCATTTTATAAGCTGGAAAGAAACTTAGACAAATGAAAACCTACCAGGTATACATTTCCCAGCCGGCTATGCAGGATTTACAAAGCATTATGTACTATATCGGCAAAGAACTAAAAGAGCCGGGGATTGCAAACAATTTAATAGAGAATATACAGTATGCAGTTATGGGATTGAATCAATTACCAACTCGCCATGCACTGGTTGCTGATGAACGCTTGGCACGAAATGGCATTCGCCAAATACCGGTTAAAAACTATATTGTCTTCTATATCGTTAATGAAGCAGATTCTGCCGTAACAGTTGTTCGAATACTATATGGTCAGCGCAACTGGATAGATTTATTATAGTTTCAGGGAGAGGGATAGTCACTAATGAACGAAGATATCAAGCGGGAATTAATTGCCATCATTGAGCCTGACGGACGATATGCGCTGGATTGGCAATATCTTGCCCAAGACCTGCCCAAGGCTGCTGAAGAATGGCAGGAAAAATTCTATGCAAAGTATATAGCAGACGGCGATTACGCCTGGTGGTCACTGGGAACTTCCCAAGCCAACCACGATCTTTCCGAATCAATGCAATACTTGTATAAGGTGGCAGCGACTTTTGTTATGAATCTGGTTAGAACTCCGGGGTTGGAGCTGCTGCGCGAGCAAGCCTTAGTAACCCTTACCGATCTGGATCAGGAGCTCTTATTGGACCAGGTTCCATATTTGAACGGTGCCGAATATCTGGATAAACATTGGTTAGCCTGTGCTTTCAAGCAGCTTAATCAGACCTACTCCCAGGATATAATAAAACATGCGGGCAGTATAAATGAATATTTCTGGAGCAAGAACCCTGATATCCACCTGGCAGGTCGGGTGTACTTTCACCTGGTGGAAAGCCACAGGGATGATTTCCCCTTTGCATTTTTAGCTACCTATGCAGCCGAGGCTCTGGCCAGCGGCTCGGCTAAACACCTGCCATTGAAAAATGCGCTGGTGGAATATGGAGAAAACAGCCAGAAACTACTGGAGTTACTGGCAACTGTAAACAAAGCCGCCCGGCAGAGCTCATTGGTATCGGGGCTGCTGGACAGCGGAGAGATATTTCATCCCATTGGCTTATATGCGGATGAGGCCCATACCTTCCTAAAAGAAGTGCCTATATATGAAGAAGCTGGGGTTCTCTGCCGGATACCCAACTGGTGGAGAAAAAAATCAGAATCCGTAAAAGTATCAATAAATATCGGCAGCAAGGCCCCCTCCCAGGTGGGGTTCGAGTCCCTGGTTGATTTCGATGTGCAGTTATCTCTGGGTGATGAAACCATCACTATGGAGGAATTGCAAAAGCTTCTCTCCGAAACGGAAGGACTGGCGTTCATCAAGGGAAAATGGGTGGAAGTGGATCACGCCCGTCTGGGCGAGACCCTGGCCGCCTACGAACAGGCCCGGAAAATGGCATTAAATGGCGATATTACCATGATGGAAGCCATGCGCATGCACCTGGCCCCGTCGAAATCCTTAAAGATTAATGAAAATGTTAGTGCAGTGGAAGTCAGTCACGGCGAATGGATGGAAAATCTCCTGTCCAGCCTGAGAAGGCCTGAAACTATCACTGCAGTAAATTCGGGAGATAATTTTAACGCGGTACTTCGGGATTATCAGCAAAAAGGTTTAAACTGGTTGTCTACCATGAGAAAGCTGGGTTTGGGTGCCTGTCTGGCTGATGACATGGGACTGGGGAAAACGGTACAGGTCATTGCCTTGCTAAACAGCCTCCGTTCCAGCCGGGAGGAGAGGGTCTTGCTCATTATACCGGCTTCCCTTATCGGCAACTGGACTGCTGAGCTTAATCGCTTTGCCCCCGGCCTTAATTACCGATTGATCCATCCCCAGGAGAAGAACAGCTCAATAGAACCAGAAGAGGTTAAGGGCGGGATCTACATAACTACCTATGGAATGCTGGGTCGGACCGGATGGCTGCAGGAAATACCCTGGGACATCGTCATACTGGATGAAGCCCAGGCTATAAAAAATCCCGGCACCAGACAGACTAAAAGTACCAAACAATTAAAAGCTCAATGCCGTATAGCCCTAACCGGAACCCCAGTGGAAAATAAGCTGGCGGATTTATGGTCCATCTTTGATTTTCTCAACCGGGGGCTTTTGGGAAATGCCCGGGAATTCAGCGGTTTTGCCAAAAAACTAAAAGACCAACCGGACGGTTATGGCCGGTTAAAACAAGTGGTATCGCCCTTTATTTTGCGCCGCTTAAAAAGCGATAAAAGTATCATAGCTGATCTGCCCGATAAAATAGAAATGAAAAGCTATGCCACCCTCAGCAAAAAACAGGCTGCCTTGTATATGTCCCTAGTAAAAGATCTGCAAAGAAAGCTGGAAACCAGCGACGGAATCGAAAGAAAAGGGCTGGTCCTGGCATCACTGATGAAATTCAAGCAGGTCTGCAACCATCCGGATCAGTACCTGGGCCAGGCTGTATACCTGGCTAATGAGAGCGGCAAATATGATCGGCTGCGGGAAATATGCGAAACCATCTATGCCAAAAGGGAACGGGTTATCGTGTTTACCCAGTTTAGAGAAATCACTCATCATCTGGCTGACTTCCTCAAAACTGTGTTCCAACATGAGGGCCTGGTACTGCATGGTCAAACCCCGGTGGCCAAACGCAAAGATATTGTAGCCAAATTTCAGGGTCCAGAATATGTGCCCTTCATGATATTGTCCATCAAAGCCGGCGGGGTAGGCTTAAACCTTACCGCCGCCAATCATGTCATCCACTTTGACCGCTGGTGGAATCCAGCCGTAGAAAACCAGGCTACCGATAGAGCCTTCCGGATCGGTCAGAAGAAAAACGTGTTGGTGCATAAGTTCATAACCAGGGGTACAATTGAAGAGAAAATTGACCTGATGATTGAAGAGAAAATCAAACTAACCCAGGAAATCATCCCTGATTTGAACGAATCCTGGATTACCGAGCTGAACAACCAGCAGCTGCTTGATCTTTTCAGGCTTACAATATAGCCAGGAGGAAAAACACTATGTCTTACAATGACTACAACCTTGAATATGTAACCAAAGCCGAAAGAGCAAAGATGGCCCAAAATACCATAGAAAAGCTTAAGAAAAAAGGAAAAGCAGAGCTTTCCCCGGTTATTATAACCGGTAACCAGTTAGCTCAAACCTGGTGGGGAAAAGCCTGGAACGGCAATCTGAAGAGCTATTCGGACTACTCCAGTCGCATTGGCCGGGGAAGCAGCTATGTGCGCAACGGGGCGGTGCTGGATCTAAAGATTGAACAAGGCACTATCAAAGCATTGGTGCAGGGGAGTGTCAGGAAACCGTATGAAGTTGAGATTACCATTCGCCCGCTGCTGCCCGAGGTGTGGGAGAAAATACGTCTGGCTGGAGAGGGCAAAATAGATTCCCTGCAGGAATTGATCGAGGGAAAATTTCCGCCCGGATTATCAGAATTGTTTACTGCCCAGGGCAGTGGTATCTTCCCAGCTTCCAAGGAAATCTCCTTTTACTGTTCCTGCCCGGATAGGGCGGTGATGTGCAAACATGTAGCCGCAGTCTTATACGGTATCGGAGCCAGGCTGGATAAAGACCCAACCCTGTTTTTCACCCTGAGAGCGGTTGATATCCATGATCTCATCAGTAAAGCCATTCAAAGTAAAACCCAAACCATGCTCAGTAAATCCCGTGCTAAAAGCCGTCGTATCCTGGACAATGCAGATATAGCCGCCATGTTCGGGGTGGAAGTGGAAGCTATGGTTCCCGATGCCATCAATAATACAGTTAAGAAGCCAAAGAAAAGAGGGAAACGGACTTAGGAACCTGTCATTCCCAATGATTTATTCTGTCATTCTGAACGAAGTGAAGCAACCTTAATAGTGCCACTTGTGGAACATGTGTAGTCCCCGTAGGGGGAATCTTACCCAGGGGTGGATAAAACACCATAATGATTATCGACTGAAAAACGGGGGATTTTATTCTTCCGTTTTTTTGTTGGAATTAATTCATTTATTTAAGTCAGGTTTATGAAAATCAGGAACCATCCATGATTAAGTAGACAATAATTAATATTATGTGAACAAGGGGGACAGGATTCGAGCAATAATGATTATAATGTCGGATTATTGTGTATTTTCAATATATGTAAATCAGAGGATATGATTATTAAATTGTCGAAGAAGTATAATTTAGTGCATTTTTTGCATTAAATTTAGGCATTTTGAATAAATTTTAAAAATTGAAACGCTCTATTATGACTGTACCTAGGAGGAGGGGTTTTTATGCGAGTAATTAAGTTCGGACTTATAGCGATTGTACTAACCCTGATAATAGGCTGTTCTTTCAGTGCTACCGAACTAGAAAAATCGAAGCTTAGTAGGTTAGAAATTGAAAATGATTTGTTGAAACAACAAATTGCCCAATTAAATGAACCTCTTTCTATGACATATGTTACGTATAATGAAAAGAGCAGGTTTGTTCCTAATGCTTCACAAATTCTAGCTTTGCCGATTAAGGGCTCATATGTTTTTAGACCTATAGAGCCAAATACTGTCGTGACTGTTTTTGATGCTGTTAGTACAGATCAAAATGATCTATGGCTATATGTGGGAATACCAGTTCATGATACTCCAGTGAACATGAAAGGTTGGATTACGGAAGCTGATACCGTAGCCCTAACCAGAGATAATGTAAAATTAGTCCAAAGTGATGTTATCGTAGGTAAAGGAACTAATATTTATGAAGTATTTGAATTCGAAAAGATTTCTACAACAAATCCAGTTAAAGAAACCTTTGACAGATGGGGAAGATTGGTAGAAAAAAGGAATGGCTGGGCCAGATTGTCTTGTCCAGGGGGGTCAGATATATGGGTACAGGAAAAGGATTTAATATATCCGACAGTTGAATAGAAAAGGAGAAAGTCTGCCGCCTAACTTAGAGTTTGCAATATAATGAGATGAAAGTGGTAAACTTCGGCATTTGTCCATAATAAGCTTCCTATTATCCATATTCGGTCCTGAACAGTATATAAATTAGCCTGATCCAATCAATTTTCCAAGAACCATTCTGTTTTAGTGTCGTAATAAACATTAGAACCTGGCGGGCACTGCGAGATGTTTTGCGAAATACTATTTGGGAGGTTTGAAAATTGAAAAGAAGTGATTTTATAAAAATAGCTTCCGTATTGCTATGTGTTATCATTTTTTATTCTTTTGGTTGTTCTTCAGGGAAAGAGAAATCAAACAGTACTGATACTGCAGTTAAGAGCATAGGAAATCAGTCCAAAGTTAATAGCACAGACAATGAGGCTCCATTTGGTCAAAAAAATGATTCTACCAGTAATGAAGGAAATGCCTTTGATATTTCTTCTTTGAAAATAGCCGACATTAGCTATGAATCAATTAATAGCCTATTAAAAAATCAGAAGGAAGTCGTTCAAATCAGTTGGTCGACGGACAATCATTGTGTCGCTTTTTCGGTCGGAGATATGGGTTGGGATGATCAAATGTATCTTTGGAAACTAGGAAAATCTGAGCCGGTTGAAATCAAGGATGTAAAGGATAGAATCTGTAACTTTTTATGGTCTTCGAATAATAACTATGTTTTAGCGGATGCCGGTTCAAGCATCCAAAGAGGAGGATACATTGTTGACGTTCAAAATCAGATTAAGACTGATGAAATCGGTTATGTAGGAAATACATTTTGGTCGCCAGATTCCAAATGGATTGCTATCGGACAAGTAAGTAATATTCAGCCAAGTGTTGCAATTGAGTTAATGGGTACTGTCGATATGTGTATTTATAATATTGTAACAAAAGAAAAAAAGATCATTGACCAAGGGACAGCAGATTATTATTATAGTCCAAAAAAATGGGACACTGGTGGTTTGTTAACTTGCGTTAAGGTTGATTTTAAGGATCCCAATAAACAGGAAGTAATTACTTATAAAATCAATAACTGATATTAAGATTTTTATAATAGATTGTCTATTTTATTTTTTAATCCCTTTATACTTTTATCGAGAATATATTGCTGCGCAGTACAAATGTGATGTGCATTAGGCTAATAATGCGAAACTTGTAAAAATAGAGACAATTTATCTCAGATCGTAGAAATACTTGAGTTAACGGGCAAGGAGGTGTTTTGCTAATGAATGTGCATGAACGCTTAACGGAGGCGGCACGCTTAGTAAAGGAAAGAGAAAAGTGGCTTCATCGCAGAGAAATAACCGGTAATCTAATTCAAGAACAGAAAAATCTTAGGGATCAACTGCAAAGACAATTGGCTTTGGAAAGCAGAGATGTGGAAAGGTTAGACGGCATTACACTCCTTAATCTTTGGCATAGCCTCAGAGGAACTAAGGAAGAAGCAAAACGCAAAGAGCAAGAGGAATATCTGACCGCCAAACTAAAGTATGATGAAGCAAATGCTGCCCTGATAGCACTTGAAGCAGAGCTAACTAGAATGGACAACAATTTGGCCGCCATGGGTGATCTGGACACTAAATACCAGGAGGCGGTACGGGACAAGGAAGAGTATTTGCTTCGCTCTGGCGGATCTGAGGCCCGGGACCTGTTTGAGATGGCCGAACAGTTGGGCTGCTTAAAAGCCGAGGAAAAGGAACTGCTAGAAGCAATTGAAGCCGGTAGGAAAGTGGAGAAAGCATTCTCTAAGGTGCAGAAAAGCTTGGGCAGCGCTGAAGGATGGGGTGCCTTTGACTTGTTGGGGGGAGGTCTTATAACCACTGCGATAAAGCATTCCCACATCAGTGATGCCAGGAATGAAATAGACCAGGCTCAGCTGCTGTTGCGCCAATTTCAGCGGGAACTGACTGATGTCAAACCTACGAATGACACCATTCAAATCGGCGGATTAGCAACATTTGCGGATTTTTTTCTGGATGGGTTATTATTCGACGCAATAGTTCAGTTTAAAATCAACGATGCCCAGGCTCGCACCAAGCAGCTGCAACTTAAGGTGCAGGGGATTATTCATGACCTGAACGTGATGAAGGAGCAAAACAGTCAAAGACTATTGGATCTCGATCAAGAACGTAGGCAAATAATAGAAAACACCAAATAAGAAAGTGATGAGGGAGAAATTTAACCCATGCTTAATAAAATTATAATGAACAAAAAGCTCTGTATAATCGTTGCATTAATAGCATTGGCAGCAGCAGGGCTGGCGGTCTATTACATTACAGCTTTCAGAGCAAACTCGGTTTCCGGAACGGTTGTAGAAGTAAGCGCTTTGAATACTACCGGGCATGGAGTGAAGATCGATACGGGGTTTCTGCTTAAATGTTCGGACCCTATAAACGAGCAAGCGGTCAGAAATAGCATTGCGGTAACACCGTCAATCAACTATACACTTAAACATCAGTCTGGAAATCAATATATTCTGAAGTTTGATGAGAAGCTGAAACCAGATTCGATTGTAAGCTTTAAGCAGATTGATACTGTCAAACCTTATTCATGGGCTTTCCAGACTGAGAATGTCTTTCGGGTAACTCAGACACTTCCCGCCGACAAGTCCAAAATGGTTCCTGTCAATACTGGAATAGAAATCAGCCTGTCTTACCTGGATGTTGCAGATATCCAGAACAGCTTTAAGATTGAACCGGCTGTTGCCGGGAAATATGAAAAACACGGAAAGACCTGGGTTTTTGTCCCGGATGGGCTTCAGCCCAACACCCTTTATAAGGTTACCATCGATAAGGATCTGAAGTCATCAGGTGATGAGTTTTTAGGCGAGGATTATACTTTTTCTTTTCGAACCAACGAAACCTTACCCAAAGACAACTACCTGTACATAAGCGGAGAAGCTGCGGAGACCTTCGCCCCCGATGTCACACCGGTCATAGAGGTCAGGGCCAGTGAGCATTATAATGAAACCGATTTAAGGGTGCGGGTGTTAAAGTTTTCCGATGCCGGATCTTATCTAAACGCTCTTAAGGCAAGGCATGATTATATAAACGATCAGCTCGGTTATCAAAACAATTATTTTGCTTCACTTGAAGGTGTGGAGAGAATAGGGGATTTTACAACCAGGATTAAAAGAGAAAACCCCCAGCAAACCTGGTCGCCTGCATTTATCGTTTTGCCGGATAAGCTCCCCGAAGGCCACTACCTTATAGATGTTGCAGCCGACAATACTACCGGTGACAACAAGGGACATGTGCAGAAGTTTGTTCAGATTCACCCGTATGCCGTATATGTCATGTCAGTCAACGGATCTGAGCTGGTCTGGGTTAATGACACGGGCAATTCTTCTCCGGTGGCGGGGGTGCAGGCAGATATTAATGGAATAAGTTCAACGACTGCCGCCGACGGCACCGCACGCATCGACACACCCGATCTCGATACAGACAGCTTTAATTCGCTGATGGTTAAAGGTGCAGGACTTCCCTTCGCAGCCGAGCTCAGTCTGGCTAAGCCCGATGATTCAAGAAAGGTTGATGAGCAGTATTACACCTATATTTACACCGACCGGCAAAAATACCAGCCGACCGATACTGTATCGATATGGGGAATCGTTCTTCCCAAGGACGGGAAATCAAATCCACCCAGGGAGGCTGAGCTGCAGCTGAATGTAGGAGCATACGATAAAACTCCCCAAATAACCAAGGTAAGCCTGGATGATTCGGGTGCTTTTTCAGGGAAAATAGCAATTTCAGGTCTGGCCTCCGGTTATTACAATCTGAAGCTGGTTGCAGATAATACATCCTATTGTTCCACTAATGTTGTTGTAGGAGAATATGTTAAACCTTCCTATTTAATTGAGGCCAGTACCGATAAACCGGCCTATTTTACCTGGGAGCCTATAAACCTGATCGGTAGGGCGTCATTTTTCGATGGAACTCCTGCAGGAAATATGCCGTTTGACGTATACAACGGCGGTGGGGTGGACAAAAACCTGAAAGTAAACAGCAACGAAAACGGGAAGTTTCAGACCGGTCTTGAGTTTAAGGATACCAAAAGCTCATGGCATCCGGAGTCTCTTTACTACACAATCAATACTGCGGGCGCAGAGGATGCCAAATCCAGCACTGCTGGTTCGGTCATAGTGTTTCCTCGGGATACCATGATGCAAACCACTTTGCAGGATAATCCCGACGGCTTCTCTATAAACGTGAATACCAACCGCATCGACATAAGTTCAGTTAAAAGCGGGGACAATATTTACACGGATAATTATAAGCATATCAAGGGGACAGGTGTAGATATACCTGTTACCGTCAAGATTTTTGAAGTAACCTGGATTAAAATTCAGGAAGGTACCTATTACGACTATATCAACAAGGTCACTATACCCAGATATCGATATGAAAAATCAGAAAAGCAGGTGGATAACCGCCAGGGTATTACCCAAAACGGCAGTCTGCTTTTTGACCAGCTTAGCTACAGCAACACTGGCGAGCATTATTACTATGCCCTGGTTGAGTGTGCCGATGAACGCGGGAGCAATATCAGCGAGAGGGTCGATTTTTACGGCAATATGTATCCCAGCCAATCCGGTATAAAGTATTACCAATTTTCCCACCAGGAATCCAAGAGTTTTTCGATCGGTGATACGGTCAACATTAAACTGCTTGAAAACAGCCAGCCCGCATTAACACAGGGTCGGTTGCTTTATGCGGTCGTTCAAAACAGCCTGGGTGACTATAAAACAAGCGAGGGGACCAGTTTTAACTATAATTTCAACCAGCCTGACATTCCCAACATTGCTATTTTTGGAGCTTACTTTGACGGGAAAAATGTCTTCCCGGTTGCCAGGGACTTTCTGGCCTATGATCCCGGTGAAATGCAATTGACCGTTGCCGCAGTCCCGAATCAGGATAGCTTTGCCCCCGGCAGTGAAGTCCATTTGGACATCTCTGTCACCGATAGAAACCAAAAACCAGTCAAAGGAGCAGCGGTATGTGTAAGTGTTGTTGATGAAGCCGCCTTTGCGGTGGCCGATCAGAAGGCAGATCCGCTGGGTGATATTTATTCCCGGTATTTTTATCCGCAGGTCACCACTTATGCTTCCTATGTCCAGCATGATTTCAGCGGGTCGTCTATGCCTGAATCAGGAGGAGAGGGCGGTTCAAATTATATCCGCAAGAATTTTCTTGATACCGCTGCATTTCTTACTGCAACTACAGGAAAACAAGGCCAGGCTTCTCTAACCTTCAAGCTTCCCGATAACCTGACTGCATGGCGGGTGACTACGCTGGCGGCGGCCAATGGCGTTTATGCCGGGAACAGCCGTATGGATATAAAAACCACTCAGCCCTTTTTTGCCGACCTGCTGATAAATAAGGTGTTTATTAAGGGTGACAACCTGGCCGCGGCCGTTCGCGGGTTCGGCACAGCCCTCCAGAGCAGCGACGGGGTTGAATTCAGTGCGGTGCTCCGCTATCCAGACGGTACCAAAAAAGACTTTGCCGGAACCGGAAAAGCCCAAGGATATGTAAACCTCAACTTCGGAACGGGGCCGGAGGGAGACTATACCCTTACAGTTACAGCCAAATCCGCCGCAGGCACTGACAGCCTCGAAAAGAGCTTCAGGGTTGTGGGCAGTGCTCTGGAAATACCGGTCATAAAGACCTATTCTCTCGCCAAGGGGATTGATATTAACGCCTTGCGCTCACCGATTTCACTGGTCTTTTTTGACCAGTCCCGATCGCTTTATAATGAGTGCCTGCAAAGCCTGGCCTCGGGCTATGGCGTCCGGGCCGACATTCGTGCCAGCCGAGCCGTGGCGCAGAAGCTGTTAAAGGAGCTATACGGAAAAGCTCTGCCTAACTATTTTTACGTAACCCAGAACGAGGAACTCCAACCGGGCTCACTTCAGGACTATACCGGAGGCGTTAAACTGCTTGACTACGGTGAAACGCAGCCCGAACTTACCGCCAAAATGTGCCTGGCGGCTCCCGAATATCTAAACACCGTTGCTGCCGCCTCTTATTTAAACCTGGTTATTAATAACAAAAATTCACAGCCTTCCGATATTGCGGCTGCCTATATGGGACTGGCGGCTTTGCAGGAGCCGGTTCTGATTGATGTTCGCTACCTGCTGGAAAATGAAAAATCCCTAAGCCTGAAGGAAAAGCTCTATCTGACGACAGCGCTGGCGTTTATAGGAGACCGGGATAACGCAGTGAAATATTATGATAAGATTGCCCTGCCGCTTATCACCAAAAATGCTCCGTGGGTGTATTTAAACAGCGGAGAAGCCAAAGATGCCGATATTGAATGCACAGCTCTCGCAGCGCTTACGGCGATGAAAACAGGCGGTAACGACCTGGAGGGCATGCTGCGCTATATTATTAGAAACTCTTCCAATGAGGTGACCACCTGCCTTGAACGGCTTGCCTATATACGTGAGAACCCACAAACCGACGTTGCCGAAGCCGTCTTTAGCTATATGGAAAACGGATTGCCCAAAAACGTTACTATCGAGAAAAACAAAGCCTGCATAATGGACATGAACGCCGAAGAATTGAAAGCAGCCAATTTTGAAACGGTCAGCGGTGATGTCGGAGTCTGCGCTGCATTCATCGGCAGTGCCGCGGATGTAGTTGATGGAAATTCCAACTTTGTTTCGCTCCAGAAGATCATTGAGCCTGTTGATGGTACAGCTATCACCCAGTCTTCTCTGGTTAAGATTACCTTAATACCTACCTTCAGTCAGGACGCCCCCACAGGATGGTATGAGCTGTCGGACTATATACCGACGGGCATGCGTTATGTTTCCAGTAAAGAGAGTTGGAATTACAATTGGTGGATGGAAGATATAGAGGGACAAAACATCAGCTTTTCAGTTATTAATATTGATAAAAACAGCAAATATTACAATTCCAAAAAGCAGGAACCTATTGTCTACTATGCAAGGGCAGCTCTTACCGGAACCTTCATTGTGGACAGCGCGTATATCAAGCATACCGAAACCGCGGCTTGGGGGATGAGTGATAAGAAGGATGTCAGGATCGGTGAGTAAAAAAACAGCCGCTATATTGGCAGTACTGATTATTCTCACCGCATCCGGCTGCTCACTCCAACCCGGAAATATGCCGGCAAATACGGCTCCAACCGCCTCCGGCAGGGGATATGTAAAGCAGCTCGATTGCCTTTATTTTGCAGCCGACGATTTTTCAAACCATACCGCAAAAGCCAAAACCTACGGGGTTCAAACCCTTTCCGCAGGGGTGGTCCCTCATCATCTCCTGGCCGGAGAGCTGATCGCATCATTCTTTAAAACAGCTGGTGAAACCGGGGAAAGATACGATACAGTCATACTATTGGGACCTAATCACAAAGGGGAAGGGGCAGATGTCAGCACCACGGCCTGCCGCTGGAAGACTGAATTAGGAACGGTTGAATGTGATGAGGATGCGGTCTCTGAATTTATGGCCTGCAAATCGCTGGATGCCAGAATCAATGATGACATGCTGCAAAACGACCATGCGGTATCGAGTCTGGTTGCATATATTAAGTATTACCTGCCTGAGGTTAAGGTGGCAGCGGTGCTTTTAACCCGGCGGGTAACCCTGGAACAATCCAAGGATATTGCCCTGCTGCTTGACAGTATGGCCAAAAACAAAAAATGCCTGGTTGTCGGTTCCGTCGATTTCTCTCACGGCCTGTCCGCTGAAGAAGCAAAGTTACGTGATGAGAACACCCGCCAAGCAATTCTTGCTAACGACCTGGAAAGAATAAAAAGGATGCCTAATGAAAACCTTGATTCGCCTGAGACGCTGTGCGCAATTCTGTACTATATGCAGGAGCACGGAGCGCGTGCGGCTACCCTGTTTGATCATAAAAGCGCCGTCGATTTTCTTGAAAACCCCGTGCTGCAGGATTGCACCACTTACTTTGTTCTGGGAAGTCCTTAGGTTTTTTTGAGAAGCAAGGAGAGAAGTGCATATGTTACCATAGCAAACCATCCCCGTGGCGGCTGAGGAAATCCAAAAAGCGGCAGCCAAGGGACGGCTTTACTCGAGCATTTAAAAAGTGGAGTGGGTTTTTACCCTCGGATGTAATAAAAAAAGGCATTAGCAAATCGTTTCCCAAACTTTCATTCATAATTAACCGTCAAGGGAGGAATTACTATGGAATTTAGAATTGAAGACAAACCAGCGTTTAATTTAGTAGGTGTAGACTATTTGACGCTTACTAGTTTATCAGGCAAATAGTCTACACCTAACAGATTTGTCTGCTAAATATTATTGCATAAATTAATATGTAAAGGTAAAATAAAAGCAAACATGCGTTCTGTCGTGCGGTTATTATTTCATTTAACCCTCATGACCGTAGGTTATAACCGTCCATGAAAAGGGTACTGGACAGAATTTAGCAAATTGTTTTATGTCATCCTAAGCCATAGCGAAGGATCTTACTAACTGCCCTGGGGAGGATTCATGATTTTTTTACTTCGTAAATTAATGAGCGGTAAAATAAGCGTACCAGTAGAGGAGGCGCAATAGATGATTAAAGATAAAGTATTGGAAGCCAAGATAATTGCAAAAGGTACTGAAATATCGGTAGTTTCAACAGGAACAGAAGACGATTATATTTCGTTGACAGATATTGCGAAATATAAAAATTCAGATGCCCCGGCTGATGTAGTAAAATACTGGATGAGAAATCGCAGTACAATTGAATTTTTGGGTTTATGGGAGCGTTAAACAACCAGAATTTTAAACTGATCGAATTCGACCAGTTTAAAAATGAATCTGGATCAAATGCTTTTGTTTTATCTCCGCAAAAATGGATTGCAGCTACAAACGCCATCGGCATTATTTCAAAATCTGGCCGATATGGCGGGACGTATGCTTATAAAGACATTGCTTTTGAATTTGCATCGTGGATATCTCCAGAATTCAAACTGTATATTATCAAAGATTACCAGCGATTAAAGACAGATGAAAACAGCAGATTATCTTTGGAATGGAATGTGAGCCGATTTTTGGCGAAGTTAAACTATAAAATACATACGGATGCGATAAAGGAAAATCTCATTTCTAATGATTTAACCAGCAAGCAAATTGCGTTTAAATATGCCAGTGAAGCTGACCTGTTAAATGTAGCCCTGTTTGGTCAAACTGCGAAAGAATGGCGCAATGTAAACTCAGAGTGAAAAGGCAATATTAGAGACCATGCCAGCATAGTTCAGTTGATTGTTATGGTCAATCTGGAAAATATTAATGCTCACCTGATAGAGCAGGGAAGGGAACAAAAACAACGTTTGCTGGAGTTGAACCGGATAGCCAGAAGTCAATTGGAATCCCTGTTAAGCAGCAGTACTAGTCTTAATGAGCTGGAAAATATTAAGCCAAGTAATGCAAAGCTGACAGGTGGTGATGACAAATGAAGAATATCTTCAATGTCTGAGCACGCAATAGGTCAGTTTAAAATCAATGATGCCCATGGTTTATACCAGCAGTATGGCTTCATAAGCAGCGGGGATAAATTTATGCTCCGGCCGCGGCAGGCATAAGCCGTGTCCATGCGGGCATAGAGACGGCTTGAATACGTTCTTTTGCCCGCATTATAATGCGAGCAAAATCGCAGGATCTGACGGGTTAATTATCGAATGCTTTTCATTGGTATGGTTGGCAATATTCTCTAATGTTGAAAATGGAGGTCTGGTATGAATAATTTATCGGGATTTTTTGATTTTTTGGATAAATCTACCTCACCATTTTATGTGGTGAAAAATAGCTGTGATATTTTAGAAAACGCCGGCTTTGAATGTTTATTCTTTGAAAAACCATGGTCTTTACAAAAAGGTGGTTCCTATTATTTGAAATTGTATGATACGACCTTGTTTGCCTTCAAAATTGGTACAACCATAGACGAGGATATGATATGGCGTATTGCAGCTGCCCATACTGACTTTCCATCATTTCGAATTAAACCTAATCCGATAATGAAAGAAAAGAGTTACATGCGGCTGAATACGGAAGCTTACGGAGGAATGATACTGTCCAGTTGGTATGATCGGCCTTTGTCTATTTCCGGCAAAGTGGCCTTGAAAAGCAGCCATCATTTTGCCGCCAATGAGATGTTGGTCGATTTTATCAATCCTATTATGATGATACCTAATTTGGCCATACATCTAAATAAGGATACTAACAAAGGCACAGAGATCAACAAACAGACCGATATGCTGCCTTTGTTGGGAATGTTCAACGAAGAAAGTGATAATTATTTTAATGAATTGTTAGCCAACCAGTTGAATGTTTCTGTGAATGATATTATTGACTATGATTTATCTATATATAATTTAGATAAATCAAAACCGGTAGGGATAAATAATGAATTTATCTGTGCGCCCAGGTTAGATGATTTATCATCCGTGTATGCCTTGCTGCAAGGGATTACTAGCGAGGTGTGCGATAAAGATATCCATATGATTTGCTTGTTTGATAATGAAGAAGTGGGAAATCGCAGTAAACAGGGATGTGCATCACAGTTTACCGGTATATTGCTGGAAAAATTATTTGCATCATTAGGTAAGAGCAGAATTAATTTATATGAGGTTATGTTAAGAAGCATTATGATATCCTGTGATGCAGCGCAAGCCTATCATCCCAACTTTGCTTCCAAATTTGATCCCACCAATAGAGCGGAAATAAATAAGGGAATTGTTATGAAACTTGATACTTCGCAGAAATATGCTTTCGATATCGCTGCGGCTGCAATTATCCAACAATTATGTTCTGAGAATGATATAAGTTGTCAGACCTTTGTGAATCGGTCCGATGTTAGCGGAGGAAGCACCATGGGGCCGGTTATTTCCTCTCTATTACCAATTAGAACCGTTGATATAGGCATACCTCTGCTGGCTATGCATTCTGCTTTGGAAACTATGGGAATGAAGGATGAGGAAAATATGATAAAATTTATGAGAGCCTATTTTTCAACTAACAGGTAACCAGGGGGACGTCAGACCATGCCCGTCCAGACTATGAGGTCAAGATAAATAGCAATGATTATGCACCTATCAACAAACCGGGCGGCGGGAGATGACATGAAAGGTAAGCATGTTTATGAATGAAACAGGAGAGGAACCTCAGTTATGGGGGGATAAACGCTATCATAGTTTAAACTGCCATCTACGGGAGAAGTACGGAGAGAAAGTATCTAAAATCTCTTTAGATGCAGGTTTCAGCTGTCCCAATCGGGATGGTTCACTGGCCAGGAATGGCTGCTCATTTTGCAGTGATCGTGGATCGGGAGATTTTGTGGCAGCGCCGCAGGAGTCTCTGCCTGAACAGTTTCGACAGGGTCAGGAAATAATGCGAAAAAAATGGCCGGGGCAGAAGTATATTGCCCATCTGCAGGCTTTTACCAATACCTATGCACCAGTAGAAACCCTCAGAAAAACATATTATATCGCATTGGAGCAGCCCGGGGTGGTAGGGTTAGCTATCTCTACCCGACCGGATTGTTTATCGGAAGAAGTCCTGGATCTGTTAACTGATATTAATCAAGCGACCTATCTATGGGTGGAACTAGGTTTGCAAACAATTCATAAGCGCAGCTCGCATATGTTAAATATGCATTATGATTATGATGATTTTATAAAAGCACTTAATGGATTACAGCTGAGAAAGATTGAAACCTGTGCTCACATTATCCTGGGACTGCCGGGTGAAGAAGAAGAGGATATGCTAGAAACAGCTCAAGCCCTATCTTCGTTGCCCATTCAGGGCCTCAAGATTCACCTTTTACATCTAATGAAAAATACTCCCCTGGCAGATATCTATGCCCACCAGCCTTTTGCACTTTTAAGCCAGGAAAACTATGTTAACCTGGTAGTTGATATTTTAGAAATTCTGCCTCCCCAGATGGTTATTCATCGCCTGACGGGTGACAGTCCGAAGGACTTAATTATAGGGCCAACCTGGAGTTTAAGGAAAAGACTGGTGCTTAATGCTATTGATAGTGAATTAATATTAAGAAATAGCTGGCAGGGGAAGTACTATAGCGGGGCGGGGACGGTTCTTTTGCCCGTTTAATAAGCCACGGGAAGAGGATTCGATTGAGAAGATTCAGCGCTATACTTCTAACGCGAGCTTTCTGGAGTTCACTGCGAGTAGTTTAACAATAGTTATCAACAAAATTGTTCTTATGGAAAGTTTCAACACAATCTAATGTACTAGATAAAATGGAGGATATGCCTATGGGGCATCCTCCTATGTTATTATGCTGCAATACTCCACTTTTCACTTAGGAAGTCACCCCGTCCACACTACTCTCCAAAGGTCGGCTGCTCAATTATGGGAAGCCTCCTCCTCGATTTAGTCTTCTTACCATTAAACACCTGTAGAAAAAAGCTTGTCTCTCAATAATAATTAGGTTAACAAACTAAATAATATTACAACGTAAAGCGTGGTGTTAGCTTTGGCAAATACGGAGGAATTTTTAGCCCAAAAACTTTTGGAGGTGTTTCAGTCATTTCCCAAGCATCATCGTTATCAATGTCCCATTCCAAATTTGAGGCCAAGTGAATTGATGATGTTGTTTCATATCAGACAGGAAGTTTTAACAGCTGAATCAGGTCTTAAAGTATCAGACATAAGTAAAAACCTGATGGTCTCATCGCCAACGGTTACACAAATTGTCAACAATCTGGTAAAACAAGGACTGGTGGAAAGAAGTATTGATAAAGATGATAGACGCGCGGTTCGGATTAGAGTTACCGAAACAGGGGAGAGAATAATTAAAAGCGCGGAGAAGGACTTAATGAATAACTCTATTGGACTGGTTAAATACCTGGGGGAGGATAAAACCAAAAATCTTATTGAGACAATGTCACAGGTCTATAACTATCTTAGCGAAGGCATGAACAATGGTTTTGACAATGGATATATAGTTAATAAATATTAGGGAGTGTCAAAATGAAATCATATTTAACAGGAATTTTTTCTAAGGGATTCAGGAATAAAAGAGTCAAAATGATAGTACTCTTATTAGCTGCTGCATTAGTAGTTGCTTTCGCCTTAACCACATATGCCAAAGATAATGCTAGTAACGATGATCCTACCCAATTTATAAATGTTACTCGTGGTGATATAGCTGAGAAAGTCTCGGCCTCAGGTACAGTTAATGCACCTACCCGAGTAAAACTAAACTTTGCCCCAGGCAGCAGCGGCAAACTAACCTTAATGCGCGCCAAAGTGGGCGATGTAGTAAAATCCGGTGATGTATTGGCTACTTTGGATGACAGAACCGCTCAGACACAACTGGCTAATGCTCAGGCTAATCTGGATTCTGCGCTTGCCAAGCTGAACCAAACCAAACAAGGCGCAACTACGGAGACAGCAGCGCTTCAACAATCCAATGTCGAAAAGGCCCGAGTTGCATGGGAAGGTGCCAAAACAGCTTATGAAAACCAGCTGGCCATATTCAATGACCGAACTCAAGCTTATCAACCAGTAACCAATGCCGAAAACCAAGTAGTACAAGCTCAAATTCAGCTGCGCTCAGCTCAGGCTGGTCTTTATTCGGCTGAAGCAAGACTGGACGCTGCCAGTATGGGTGCCTCGAATGAATCATTAGAGGTAGCCAGAGCTAGTCTTCAGGCGGCAGAATCACAGTATGATATGGCATTTATTAAATATACTGCTGCTCAGGAAACAGCTGAAGTTGACCAGGCTAAAGCCTCATTAGATCAAGCCCAGATAGCATTGTCCAATGCGAAAAAGCAACTAGCTGATCTTGAGGCTCTACCCATTCCTAGCAATGTTGTCCAAGCAGAAGCAGCTGTAACTCAGGCTCAGGCTGCAGTTGATCAAGCTGCGAATTCCTATAGTGCAGCTCAAGATAACCTGGAAATTGCCAGGGCCGTATACAATAATCGAACTCAAGCCCAAACTCAGTTGGATCAGGTCAAAAACCAAATGGATCAAGCCCAGGCGACCTACAACTCAACTGTAGCCCAAATGAATCAGGCCTTAGCTCCTGCCGCCCGTGAGAGCATCCAAATGGCTGAAGCTACCTTAGCCCAGGCCAGGATACAGGTTCAGCAACAGAAAATTGCTCTCGATAACCTGCTTCTTAGAGCCCCTATGGATGGGGTGATCACTCAGGTTAACGGGAACGAAGGAGAACTGGTGTCAGCCAGCCTGCCAGTGGTTGAGATAAATGATTCTAACACCAATGTTATGCACGTAATGGCGGAAGTAAGTCAGAACGACATTGTTAAATTGCGCTCTGCGCAGCCGGCGGAATTTACTACCACTGCTTTGTTGGATCAAGCCTTTACCGGTCAAGTTCTGGTAGTATATCCGGAGGCAACAACCCAAAATGGAATAACAAAATACACTGTCTTACTTTCGGCAGAAAATCCTGGCGGAGTTCTGAAGGCTGGGTTAACTGTCAATGTTGCCATTGAAGTTGGCTCCCAAAGCAATGTGCTATATGTACCAATTCAAGCATTAAGACAGCTAAACGGTACAGACGGTGTTTATATCGCTGATTCCTCCCAAAAAACTAAGGGCGCTCTCCGCTTTCAACCTGTGACTATCGGTCTTTTTGGCGGGGATATAGTAGAAATTACTTCCGGCCTGCAGGAAGGTGATCAGGTTGCAGTCTCTAATCTGGAAGACAGTAGCAGCTCAGGAATGCCCTCCATGTTTGGCGGATAGGGTTAGGATTAGGGAGGAGAGCAAAATTCATGAATCAAGTAATTAGAATTGAAGGCATTAGCAAAATATATAAAATTGGGGAACAAGAAATCCAGGCATTGCGGGGCGTAAGTCTGGAGATTAACCAAGGGGAGTTTGTGTCCATCATGGGCCCCTCTGGTTCAGGAAAAACCAGCATGATGAATGTGCTCGGCTGTCTGGATTTGCCAACCTCGGGCGAGTACTATCTGGATGGACAACCTATGTCAGGTATCGGCGACAAAGAGCAAGCCCAAATCAGGAATACCAAGATTGGTTTTGTCTTTCAGAGTTTCAACCTGCTGGCCAGGACTACCGCCTTAGAGAACGTGGAATTACCTATGCTATATGCGGGGGTGACACCGCGGGAACGTCGGGTTCGAGCCATGCAGGCACTGGCAACAGTAGGCCTTGCCGACCGCATGTATAATAAACCCAATGAACTATCCGGGGGGCAGCAGCAGCGGGTTTCTATTGCCCGCTCTCTAGTGAATAACCCCGTTATTCTTTTGGCTGATGAACCTACAGGTGCCCTGGATTCCCAAACCAGTGAGGAAATAATGAGGATTTTCCAAGAACTAAATGACCAGGGAAGAACAGTTATTATTGTTACCCACGAGCCGGATATAGCGGAACACAGTAAACGTATAGTACGGTTCCGAGATGGCGATATTATCGAGGATAAGCCCGTAATAAAACGTAGTATAGTAAATTCTCGTAAGGAGGCGTTGGCATGAATATCAAGGAGACATTTCGTGTTTCGATCCGCGCTATTAAAGCCAATGGTATGCGCTCCTTTCTAACTATGTTGGGTATTATCATCGGGGTATCGGCGGTTATTCTGCTGGTTTCACTGGGACAGGGTGCTTCCAATAGTATTACTGATCAAATTCAGGGGTTGGGCAGCAATCTCTTAATCGTTACCCCAGGTAATATGCAAGAAGGGATGAACACTGGTGCCACGAGCACGAACACCTTGACCATTTCAGATGCTGAGGCTATTGCGAATCAATCCTCGGTTAAATATGTTGCTCCCTACATCAGAAAAAATATTCAGGTTAGCTTCCGTAATAAGGATTATACTACCGCGCTGGAAGGTACAACTGATCAGTATGCACAGGTTCGTAACGTTAAAATGGAAAAAGGCAGGTTTTTCAGCAAATTTGAAGTACTTGGTGAATCTAACGTAGCGGTTGTAGGCAGTGAGGTAGTAAAAAAACTCTTTGATGACCCTAATGCCGACGTAATAGGCCGACAGATTGAGATCAACCAGCTTCCTTTAACTATAATTGGCATATTGGAGACCCAGGGAAGTCAAGGTATGCAGAATAACGATGATGTAGTTATATTACCGATTACTACAGTTATGAACCGTATGTTTGGGGATAAGAATATCTCTATGATTTACTTGTCAGCCGGCTCCGAAAAACTGATGAACAAAGCCCAGCAGGATGCAGCAACAGTACTGCGTATTCAGCATAGTTTGACCATTAAGGAAGATAATGATTTTACTATAACGAACCAGGCCCAGATTTTAAACACAGCGCAAGGAATAACCGGTATTATGACTGCTCTCCTGGCAGGCATCGCCGGTATTTCTTTAGCTGTAGGAGGAATCGGTATTATGAACATTATGCTGGTCTCTGTTACCGAAAGGACCAGGGAAATTGGGATACGTAAAGCTATTGGAGCCAACCGGAAAGTAATACTGGCCCAGTTTCTGACCGAAGCAGTGATGCTAAGCCTTTTGGGCGGCATAATTGGTATATTATTGGGGATAGGTTCAGCAGCCTTTATTGGAGCAGTTTCACCCCTGCCCACGGCCATAACTGTAACTCCGGTAGTATATTCCTTTGTCTTTGCAATGATGGTAGGAGTTGTTTTTGGAGTGTACCCAGCCCGTAAAGCAGCGAGTCTAAATCCCATTGATGCTTTACGCTATGAGTAGAGCATATCAAGTGTGCTATATCATGCAAATAACAATGCGTTAAGAGAAACTCTCTATGTGTTTACACACAGGGAGTTTTTGTTGTGATTTGCTTGTTTTTTGTTTACAGTTACAGACCTAACCACCGTACATAAAGCCATTAGGATTCCTATTTATTATGCCAAGCACTGGTGATGATTTATGCTATAATTAATAAAATTAACTAATTCCCTCATAATCGGATCGAAATATGAGAGGCGGGAGATCATGCTCGGTAAAACTGTTCAGGAAATCAATGTAGGTGATAAGGCGGACTTCACCAAAAGTATAACTGGATATGATGTGTATTCGTTCGCAGGTGTCACCGGTGACTTTAATCCAGCTCATATTAACACAGAATTTGCTAGTGAAACTTCATTTGGCAAGACAATCGCCCATGGTATATTATCTATCGGATTTATTTCCAATGTATTGGGTACTCAACTCCCCGGGCCGGGAAGCATTACTGTCGGCCAGGTGTGCGATTTCCGAAAGCCTGTTTATATCGGCGATACGATAACTGCGAACGTTGAGGTGACTAAAAAGGACGAAGCCAGAAACCGGGTGTGGCTTCACACTTGGTGTACCAACCAGAGGGGTGAAATTGTAGTCGACGGTGAGGCTAAAATGATGCCGGTTACAAAGAAGCCTGCAAAACTATAGCCTGCATCTGCAATCAAAATAAACAGTACATCGATTAGAACTTTGTCAAAACAAAACCATTAAAAACCGTATCCATGAGTCCTTTCCATTTTATTGGTCAATATCTAAATACAAGACGGGAATATAGGAGGAGGATGACCATGCTCGGTAAAACTGTTCAGGAAATCAATGTCGGTGATACAGCCTCATTCACTAAATCTGTAACTGAATATGATGTATATTCTATCGCCGGTATCACTGGTGACTTTAATCCAGCTCAAATTAACACGGAATTTGCTAGTGAAACTTCATTCGGCAAAATAATTGCCCATGGAATCTTATCCATCGGATTTATATCCAATGTATTGGGGACTCAACTCCCCGGACCAGGAAGTATTTACATTCGCCAAGTCTGTGATTTCAAGAAGCCAGTTTTTATCGACGATACGATAACCGCGATCGTTGAGGTGACCAAAAAGGACGAAGCCAAAAACCGGGTATGGCTGCGCACCTATTGCACCAATCAGAGGGATGAAGTAGTCGTCGACGGCGAAGCTATAATGATGCCGTGTAGAAGGAAGCCTGATAAAGCATAGCTTACAGCCAGCACTTTAGCCTCTACCAAAGTCAAACCATTGATTTTACTGGTGTTTTTATATATTACAGAAATGTATCATGGTTTTTAAGCTTTTGCCAGGCCTCTCTTTCTGCTAAAGTCGGATAGAAAGAGAGGTCTAAATAAGTGAGAATTACCTTGAATAACGTGTCAGACAGGATGCAATATCTACTGAAGTATAAAGCCGAATTGGTATTTTAGGAACTAATAGAAATTAGACAGGGAGGTTTTATAGTGATAGTAACCCCAGCACATTTAATTAAACGGTATTTCCCTGAACCAATAGAAACAACCAGAGATCTGTATTATCGTTTAGACCTGGATGAATTAGGATATTCCTACTTAGATTGGCTAAAAGATTTAGAAAAGCATTGCCTCTCTAAATATGTAGATGATTCAGATTATAAGCTTCTGCCTGATAATGAGAAAAACTATTGGATTAGCCAAAAGGCATTTCGGACAATTATCGAAACCAGCCCGTCAAAAATCGGTGATCAGCTAAGAGCTTGTGTAACATATATTTCCAATAAGGTTGCAACAGACCCCGCCTTTGCAAAAGAATTGCAGGACCAATTAGATCAAGAATCTGGGATCGAAATAGTAATACCAAAGGTTTCAAAAAAGCTAAAATCCAAATACAACAAGACTGGGCAAGATGCGTTTGAGTTCTCAGTTCAGGCTGATAACAGGCTTTATTTGGATATTATTTCGGGCTACAATTTTCAACCAGGGCAAAAGATAAAGGATGTAATTTTCGTTTTCAAACTTGAAGTAGAGAATGGGGTTCCTTTCCATATAGTTGATATGACATTATCTCTCACTAATGATCATTCCTTCACATATCGGACTATCTGGTGCTGCAGTGAAGAACGACAACGATACGGTGCCATCCTAATGAAGGGAATCATTAGGATTAACCTGTTTGAAGATAATAAGAAGCTTGTTGACAGTTATGATTATATTTTGGCTCCGTCTGAGTTAAAAACCCTGGAAATAGAAATCGAAAAAGCAATTTCAATGCTTCTGGATCTTAACCTGGACGAAATAGATCTTGACCAGCTCGGAGAAAAAATATTAAATCGTTACAATTTAAACTTACAGTAATTCAATGAATGGCATGCAAATGTAATTGACATAATGTTAATAAGACGAAGTAAGGATTGTTTATATAATCCGTGTCCATAGAGAACCAAACCCGCATGGCAAAAAATCTGTCATACGGGTTTGTTTAATTAAAAGTTAAATTCACTTTTCCAGTCAAAACAGCCAGATTCTTCACAGCTTTTGGGCCAGTTGCTGCACAGGGGGACAGCGCATTATTCATGCTATAATATAATAAAGTTTCAGGAAGTATAGGAGGATTTTCGATGGATAATAATGACATATTAATTAGATTAAGATATGCACTAGATTTAAAAAATACAGATGTGTTAGAGATATTTAAACTTGGTGGTACTGAACTAACAGAAGAAGAAGTAAGGAAGATGCTCATAAAATCAAAAGACAGTTACCATGATAAAGTTGATGATCACGTCAAAATAGAAGAAGCGGAAGAGAATATAAAATGTAAGAACAGTGCACTAGAGTCATTTTTAAATGGTTTTATTATATTAAAAAGGGGTAAACAAGATCCAAAACCAGGGCAACCTGAAAGACCAGTACTATCTATAAAGGACAGTGAAAATCCTAATAATATCTTGCTTAAGAAATTAAAAATAGCACTATCTTTAACAAGTGATGATATGCTTGATATATTTGAAAAAACAGGAGTCATTGTAACAAAAGGAGAATTAAGCGCTTTATTTAGAAAAGAAGGGCATAAGCATTATAAAGAATGTGGGGATAAATACGCTAGAAATTTCTTAAAAGGCTTAGCTATAAAAAACAGGGGATAGCTTCTATTCTGTTCCCATATTATGAATGCTAATAATGATAGTCTTTACCTAAAGCTATTAGAAAACTGTTCCAGGCTGGCCCAGCCGGGAACTCTTACCCTGGGAATCAGATAAAAATTGTTTTTTGAGGTGGCCTGACCGTTTGCTACCGTAACTGCGGAAGTGTAGCCAACCACTTTTACCAATTGAGGGGTGTTTTCATTGTAGGTACCGGTGGGGTAGCAAAAGGATTTAACCGGTACGCCCAATTTTTCTTCCAATGCTTTCTTAGAGCCAAATATTTCTTGGGTCTGACGTTCAGTGCTCGCCGTTTTTAAATCTATGTGATTCTTGGTATGACTGCCAATTTCAATGCCTGCGGTCTGCAGTGTTATTATTTCCTCCCAGGTTAGGTAATTGGCTCTACATGAGAAATCGGTGCATACAAACACGGTGCCGGTGAAGCCGAACTCCTGCATGATAGGCCAAGCCCGAGTATAAATAGACCTATAGCCATCGTCAAATGTTAAAACCACAGTTTTGGCGGGAATCTTTTCGTTGACAAGCATTTCCTGGGCATTGGCCATAGTCACGGTATGATAACCGCTGTTGTACAAATAATTCATCTGGGCGCGGAAATTTTCTGCCGATACGTAAAGACTGTTGGGGCCGGTGCCTATTTCATGATACATCAGTATAGGAATAGATGTTCCGGTATATTCGATGGGCGGTTCGACATTTAACACATTACTGATGTTTTCAACATTGGCTGCTGAGGGTGCAGAAGGTTCGGAGTAACTTTCCCGTTGCTGGCTTAGAAAGAAAGTAAAACCGGATATCAATATTATTACAATTAATAGAGGCAAAATGAACTTCTTATACCAGTTCACGATTGATTCATCCTCCTGCCATCTTGAGGGCATAAATTAAAATAGATAGATATGAAGATGCAGCTCGGTTAGCTAGAGGCATTATAACATATACTTTCAAAATCAAACGAATCTTTTTATGGTTTCTCTTAGGTGCGTGAATCTTCAAAATTTTTTTGCCTATAAAGTCAAATTAATCAGGCATTCTTTCAAGTATAAACGGTTTATATAATTCCCCCCCGGTAACATCGCTTCCTGCGAATAGCCATTGACATATAATTTTTATCAACCTAAAATTAAAAATATTTTGCGAACTATTTGAGATAGTATTGATTTTGCATAATTAATAATGGAGGATATGCCAATGGGTCACTTGATTCATTCTAAAGACGAGGTTTATAGAGTGTTAGCCGAACGCCTAAATAAGGAGCCGGTCGGAGCTCCGATAAACGATACCTTGATGGCGATTCTTAAACGTCTCTATACTGAGAGCGAGGCTACAATAGGCAGCAAATTCCCTTTAGTTCCTATGAAGATCGAAAAAATAGCTGATATTGTCGGGATTAGTTCAGAAGAATTAAAACCCCTACTGGATAACATGGCCAACAAGGGACTGGTAATGGACTTCCCCCGCCGAGAAACCTCGTTCTACATGATGGCACCCATGGTTATTGGCTTTTTCGAATATACCTTCATGCGAGTACGTGATGAAGTAAATATGAAGGATTTAGCCGAGCTTTTTCATAGTTATTTTCAAAACAAAGAAGCGAGAGAAGAGTTCTCTGGAATCAAAACCAGGATGATGCGGACCTTGGTATATGAGAAACTTATACCAGTTGCTGTTGAAACAGAGGTTTTAACCTACGAAAGGACAAGTGAAATCATCCGGCAATCCGGCGGAGGAGCACTTTCGATGTGCGCCTGCCGCCATAAGGCAAGTCATCTGGGCAAATCCTGCGGGGCACCCCTTGAGGTCTGTACTTCCCTTGGCAGCGCTGCAGAATGGGTTATAAGAAGAGGTATGGGTAAACCAGCCACGGTAGAAGATTTAATGCGGGTGCTTGATAAAACAGAAGAACTAGGACTGGTCCATAATTGTGACAACGTTCTGAATAAGCCAACATATATATGCCACTGTTGCAGGTGCTGCTGCGTAGTAATGACCAGCATTAATGAATACGGACAACATTCCACCCATCCAAGTAATTTTATTCCTTCATTAGAAGCCGATACGTGTGGTGGATGCGGTATCTGCGCCGACAGCTGTCTGATTGGGGCGATCACCATGAATGACGAAGGAAATGAGACCGAAGTCCCAGCTGTGAATAATGAGTTTTGCATAGGCTGTGGCGTGTGTGTATCCTCCTGCCCAAATGATTCGTTATCAATGTCCCGCAGGTCTGTTCTGCACATTCCTCCTAACAATTCAAAAGATAAGTTCTTGCGAATTGCCCGGGAGAAAGGCAAAATCTAGCGACTTTCTGACCAATATCAGGCGTATATAGAGTAAGCCCACTTGAAAGGATATGTGTGTATATGAAATCTTATCGTCAGGTTTTGCATTTTCAATTTCCAACCCGCAGGGGCTTGGAAAACATAACCAGAAAGGTTCAGCAGACGATTGATGAAAGCGGCGTACGTGAAGGTCTGGTACTGGTAAATGCCATGAATATTACCGCCAGTGTATTTATTAATGATGATGAGAGCGGCTTACATAATGATTACGAGGTATGGCTGGAAAAGCTTGCGCCTGAAAAACCCTATAGTCAATATGCCCACAACGGTTTTGAAGATAATGCCGATGCCCATTTAAAACGTACTATCATGGGCCGGGAGGTTGTGGTAGCCATTACGCAGGGAAAATTGGATTTTGGGACCTGGGAGCAGATATTCTATTTCGAATTTGATGGTAAGAGAGACAAACGAGTTTTGATAAAAATTATCGGAGAATGATAGGGCTTTGAACTCTTGCACCATAACTGTTGGGACCAGTGCGCATAGGGATCTATTCATCTATCTTATCTTTATCACCATTGTCTATTGGACCAAACGCCAGTAAGCCTACCACCACAACTTTACCAAAGTTCTTGGCGTAAACTTTTGTTTTACCCATTTCTTGGTGGGCCAGTTTTTTATCTCCTTTGATATAATATTTTCCAGCTTGTACAGCACTGGTAGTGGTTTGAGCCCCTGCTTTAAAAGTATATACAAGCCCCTTTTCAACGCCGACAACCAACCCTTTGCCAGCAATTTTAGATCGTTTCAAGCCATTATTTACCTTGGCTTCATCCTTGGCTAGATATCCAACACCAGCATCAATACCCCCATCTACTACATCGGTAAGTGTTTTAACTGTGCTTTCCGTTACTCGCACCGTGCTTGATCCAATTTCTGATGCGGTTTGAACAAATTCATTCTCTCCGTATTTGTTAACAATGCCATCGGCACTTTTAGTAATTACGTACTCTAATCCATTGGCACACAAACCTACAGTCGCTTTTAACACTTGACCGAAAATACTCATCTATCTTCACCATTCCTTAAAATATCTTTTCGTATTTCTACTACTATATTACAACCATTTAACAGAAAATACACCTCATTGCTAAGTGTCATAATCTTCAAAGATAGAACTATTATAAAAGTGTATATTTCAAAAACAGATAGTGAGGATAACTGCTATGAATGTATTAACTGCTGCCCAGGCAAGGTTAGCAAAGGATTTTCCTGCCCTTACCCACCAGAATTTTAAATACTTCTGGATTGGACAATGTTTATCTTTATTAGGAACCTGGATGCAGAGAACCGCCCAGCAATGGCTGGTATATGATATGACCAAATCCCCTTTATTGCTGGGGTTACTGGGTGCTGCCCAATTTGGACCGGTACTATTTCTTTCCCTTTTTGCCGGTGTTCTGGTGGATAGATATCCGAAAAAAAAGATACTCTTTGTAACCCAAACAGTATTGATGTTACAGGCGATTATTTTTGCCCTCCTGGTAATGACAGGTTACATAAGATACTGGCATATACTGGTTTTAGCAGCAGTTATGGGATTTGCCAATACGCTGGATATGCCTACCAGGCAATCATTCATAATTGAGCTGGTAGGAAAACGTGATCTGATGAGTGGAATTGCCCTGAACTCGGCAATAGTTAATTTAGCCAAAATAATTGGTCCAGCGCTGGCGGGATTGGTAATTACCTTCCTCGGAACAGCTGCCTGTCTCTTTCTTAATGGACTAAGTTTCATTGCTGTTCTGATTGGACTGTTTTACATTAAAACGGATTTCATTGCGATAAGGCCGAAAAATGGAAGAGTTCTAGATGATGTTGTGGAGGGGATAAAGTATATTACAGCAAATAAAATGCTGGGGGGAGCAGTACTTGCAATGCTGGCGGTAGGAACATTTGCTTTTAATTCAAATATTATTATGCCTGTTTTCGCCCGTGAGGTTCTGCACAAACAGGTTAGTGGTTATAGCTTCCTTTTGTCAGCTATGGGTTTGGGTTCATTTATTGCTGCACTCGTTGTATCCAGCAGGTCGAACAAGGGTCCCAATAAACAGGCTCTTTTTGGAAGTGCCATTATATTATGCATTTTTTACATGCTGTTAGGACTGGTTCACAATTACTATATGTCTTTAATCATTCTTGCTATTATAGGTTTTTTCAGCGTAAGTTTTATGACCACCGTAAACACGACTATTCAGTTAAATTCAGATGACCTGCACCGAGGCAGGGCAATGAGTGTATATTCGCTGGCATTAATGGGAACATCTCCCATTGGCAATTTATTTGCGGGTGGTATCACAGAAAAATTAGGATCAAATGCCGGCTTTTTTACATGCGGAGCAATTGCTTTATTGTTGTTAGTGCCAATTATGGTTGGAATAAGAAATCGCAGTACAAATTCTGAAAAAGCAACTCTTAGTTAAATCAAAGGGGATTTATGTCTTAAAGCTATCCAATACAATTGATCAATCGGTATACCTTGGCAATGAGCTCGGTACGGGAGTTTACGCGGAGCTTACAGTATATGTTATCCAGATGGCGCTTTATTGTATTTATCGAAACATACAATATCTCCGCAATTTCCCGGTTCTGCATGCCTTGCTCAACCAACCTGAGCACATCGATTTCCCGATTAGATAGATACTCTTGTAATATGGTAAAATCTGAGGGCGGTGCAATTTCATCCAGCAGTGCAATAGTCTGTTTGACTTTTGAGCCGGGAACTGGACAAAAGCGGGCTAAGAGTTTATCATCCTTCACAGTTCCCGATTCACCGGTATTTAGATAGGCATCACGAATTATCAAGGAAAGCCGCCGGGCTGGTTTGTGGGGACCAAGGGTCCGAGAGATAAGCTTTTGTGCAGCTTTATTAGCGTACTGCACCTTTTGATCGGAATCCGCAATAACAATTCCCTGTTGAACATTTTCCATGGCCTGACAGAATTGTTGCTGGCGATTAGATTGATTAGACCGTACCAAAGAATTGGGGATTGCCAAGCCGAGGAATTGGCTCAATATTGAAACAGCCTGTAGATCAAGTTTCGTATATATTCCTTCGGCTACATCTCGACCAAAATTTAGCGTTCCAATTATTTCATTCCCGCAAATGAGAGGCGACTGCATGGCATAATCGATACCAACAGTGCCGACTACTCTATATATAGGATGATCCTGCCATCCTTTAAGTCCTAATAGAAGCTGAGATAGATATGGAGTGCGATTGGTTGTTATCCATCCGCGGAGAGGATCAAGATTGCGACCTTTTATTTCATAATAGGACAAAAACTCTTCGTCCACACCGTTGGCAGCAATGCGGATAGGCTGTGGATTGTTGGGCTTAAAATAATATAACGCTGCTGCATGGGAGGGGATTAACGGGGTAATATAACGAAGATAATCCTCCTCAATTTCCTCTAAATCGTGGTGACACGAAATTGAGGAAATCATGTCGTGCAGAGAATTCAATATATCATTTGTTTCATCATTGTTATTCTTAGAGACCATTAATATGTGCCTCTTTTCTACATAATTTCTAAATGTAATTGATCATACAGCAGAAATTTCGGAGCCATGCTGAACACGGCTCCGAGTAGAAATATCATGACTAATCCGGATACTTTTCTTTACACCTAAACTTATTTAAAATGTAGAAGAACGGATAAAGCAAGACAAATGAAATCACCCCAGGACTAAATGTGGCGCGTAAGAATCCTCCAAACTGCTCTGTAGTGATATACATTTTAGAATTCCAAGCTCCCATAAGTTGTCCTGTAATCTCCAGGGTATTGCCCTTACGGGCAATTTTGGTAACCACCATCATCGGGCTGCCTTTATCTGATATAATTGTAAGCTTCATATCTACTCCTTGTAAATAGTATATTTACTACTTATCCCACCACTTCTTTTTTAGCTTGAGGTCTTCAGCAATGACCTGTACTGCGTTATAACCGCAAGCTCCTCCGATACTACCGCTGGGGTGTGTGCTTGCACCACACATGTACAGATTCTCAAAAGGAGTCCGGTAAGGCTTGTACTCGACAAAGGGCCGGAAAACATTTAATTGATCCTGGCTCATTTCCCCGTGGTTAAATCCACCGTGAACCATCGAGGTCCACATCCGCTCAGTGTCACGTGGGGACATTATGTGCCGTTTGAGCAACACCTTTTCCATATTCGTAACGTATGAACCCCAAACTTGTTGGCAGCGATCAGCGAACTCCTCTTTGACTTTATCCCATGCATCCGGGCTTGGGTCATCACGAAGGTAATATGGTACATACTGCCAACCAATGGCCGTGCCTTTCCCTGGAGGAGCTTGACTGGGGTCAATTGCCGAGGGGTACGCTGTAAACATACGCGGATACTTGGGAAGTTCCTTGCGGTTAATGTCGGCAAAGTCATCATAAAGTTCCTGTGGTTCATCAATCAGCAAAACACCCATACATTTGTTTATATCCGGGTTGAAATCAGCACATTTCCAGTGTAGAGGCTCATCCAGTGCCATATGCATTGTAAAAAGAATCGTATCTTCATGCCGGAAGCGCTTTACCGAGTTGATAAAGGAGGGATCAAGGTGTTCCTCACCTATTAAATCCAAAAATGTTGCATGTGGATCAATGTTAGTCAAAACCAGTTTGTTAGCTTCAATAATGGTACCGTCAGCAAGCTGGACGCCTGTTGCGCGATTTCCATCAACGATTATTTTGCTTACGTGGGCATTTGTCATAACCTTACCACCATACGCTTCAAGACAATTGACCATAGCAGTCGCCAGATTACCAGAGCCTCCCTTGCAGATTGCCCAACCGTGCGGATAATGAGTTTCGCCCAGCATCATAGGGACAAAGATACCAAATCCGTAGGTATCTGGTGAACCACCAAGCTCTTTAATAAAGGATAACAGCAAGGATTTAATTTCTTTGGACTCAAATAGTTCGTTGACAAGATTCTTGGGATGGGACATCTGCATACGCATCATATTCAGCCCTTCTACAGTGGACTCCATCGCCATCGCACTCAGAGAAGGAGGAACCGGGGGATTGAAGAACCAAGGGCCAATCATGTTATCCAACACTACCCTAAAATATTCTGCCAGTTCGCGATAGGTCTTAGCGTCTTTTTCCGAGAAGCGAGCAATTTCTTTACAAGTCTTATCCAAGTCACGGTAGAAAACCAGGCAGCGACCATCTTTAAAGGCAGCGGCAATCTGTGCATCTGGCCACAAGTATTCGGCACCATATTTTTTTAGCTCGAGATCCTTGTAAACAGGGCCCATATGCAAAATACCATGGAATAGCGAGGCCAGATTGTGTTTGAAGCCGGGTAATGTAGCCTCCTCAGTCCATGCACCTCCTCCAGCCTTTTCCATACGCTCTAATACCAGAACATTAAATCCTGATTTTTGCAAATAGCAACCAGCGGTAAGACCGTTGTGTCCTCCCCCAACGATAATAATATCGTGCTTTTCTGCCATTATGTTACCTCCTTTCCTATCTTGATTTTACTTTATCACTTGAGCAGACTGATGCTCTTCACCCATATGGGTGATTTTGCGGTTGGGTTTTGATTTTCTCCGCGCCTGTTTAGAAAGCAGGATTTGCGAAATATATAACGAATAACTTTGGAAAGACTATGTATACAGGTGAGTGTATGAATAATAACGATTGGCTTATACACCTTATAAGGGAGTATGTTGAAAATTATCCGCAACTGAAAAAAACTCATACTTGCTGGAAGGACCCCTTGGTTGGAGTAGTCAATGCAAATGATCCAAGGTTCGCGGAGTTAAAAGAACAAGTCGGACCATTTCACTTGATTCCTCAGGATTTACTACCAGCCGCAAAAACTGTCATATGTTATTTCCTGCCTTTTATTTCTGTAATTAGCCGAAGTAATAAAGCTGGTAATCATTGTTCAGACGAGTGGGCTTATGCTTACCTCGAAACCAACCAGCTTATCGAAGATCTTAACTGCTATGTACAGGAACAAATGAATCAACGGGGCCATGTTGCGGTAGTAACTCCAGCCACTCATAATTTCGATCAAAAAACCCTGTTGAGTAATTGGTCTCATCGCCATATTGCTGTTATAGCAGGATTAGGAACCATAGGTTTGAATAATATGCTAATTACAGACTACGGATGCAGCGGGCGACTGGGCAGCTTTGTTTCTGATATGGAATTGACTGCAACTCCATCTTGTGATATGAATGCCTGCCTTTATTATTTCAATAAAAGCTGCTTGCAATGTATAAAAAATTGCCCTGCAGGAGCACTGTTAGAAAGCGCATTTGATCGCCATAAATGTTATGAACTGCTTTTGCAAAATAGCGAATTTCATCGAAATAAAGGATATGTTGATGCCTGTGGCAAATGTGTAAGCCATATACCTTGTGCATTCACCAATCCGGTCAAAAGAGTGCTGCTTAGGGCGGTAAACACATAATGGAAAAACATGTTGCATTAGATCTCATTGATTAAATAGTAATAATTATTTGACGGGAAAGGAATCAGGCTGGTGCTGCAAGTTAACGACATAGATGTCTTTTATGGATCAATTCAAGCCTTGAAAAAAATAAGTTTAGAAGTTAAACCAGGCAACATAGTGACCTTAATTGGAGCCAACGGCGCAGGCAAAAGCACCACTTTAAAGACCATCTCCGGTCTCCTGCGTCCAAAAAACGGTTCAATTAGCTTCAAGGGCCGGGAAATAAGTAAAACTTCTCCTAATAAAATAGTGGGGATGGGAATATCACAGGTGCCTGAAGGTCGCCGAGTTTTTCCTTCCATGACCGTTATGGAAAATTTGAAGATGGGGGCCTACCTGCGCAATGATAAACAAGGGATAGTGAGCGACTTAAACGCCGTTTTCGATCGCTTTCCACGCCTGCAAGAGCGGATCAAACAAATGGCCGGAACCTTGAGCGGAGGTGAACAGCAGATGTTGGCCATGGGTAGAGCATTAATGGCCAGGCCAGAATTGTTGCTTATGGATGAACCCTCGATGGGTCTGGCACCATTACTGGTGAAAGAGATTTTTGACATAATTAGCTTCATTAATTCAACCGGTACAACCATATTTTTAGTGGAGCAGAATGCTCATATGGCTTTGTCCATTGCCAATTATGCTTATGTTATAGAAACCGGGAAAATTGTCTTATCTGGCCCGGCGCAAGATCTAATTAATAGTGAAGAGGTAAAAAAAGCTTACATGGGTGGATAGTTTGAGAGGAGGATTAGTTTGAAGGTTAAAGAGCGTATGTCCGTTGACGTTAAAACTATTCAGTTGGATAGCAATATTAGTGAAGCCTTTAAGTTAATGAAGGAAAACAATTGTCGCCGTCTACCGGTAATCAACCATGGAAAATTAATGGCTATGATAACCTTAACCGACTTAAATCTGGCTACTCCTTCTATGGCCACAACTCTAAGTATTCATGAACTCAATTATATTCTCGCCCGAACCCTTATAAAGGATATACTTCCCCCTAAACCAAAACTCATAACCATCGGTCCTGATAATTATATTGAGACGGCTGCTAATATTATGAGAGAGAATAAAATTAGCGCTCTTCCGGTAGTTGATAAGGGAGAACTGGTAGGAATTATTACTGAAACCGATCTTTTTGATGCCTTGATTGAAATTTTAGGTGTCAAGAAAGCCCACACCAGGATAGATACCTTTGCTCCAGATGGACCAGGGGGTCTGGCTGATATTACTGGTATTATGGCGGCCCGGGGGATAAATATTCTCAATACGGTGTTATATTATGATGAGAAATTAGCTAGATATAAAGTTATTTTGAGGATTGAAGATCTGGACTACCAGGAGGTAGCCGATGAGTTGATTGACCACGGGTATGAAATTGAGTCAATCATAGTTAAGCAGTAGAGTCGAAGTTTTAAGACCAAAATTAGCGAGATTGGAGGTGTAGGGGGCAGTTTTAAGCAGTGCTTTAAAATTATATGAATAGGAGGAAAATAACGGTGCAAACGAAAAAGAGTGCAAAATGGGCGATTATAATGATAATGGTAATGCTGGTTTCTCTAGTGGCAGGCTGCAGCAACAAACCAACTTCTACTAATACACCAGATGTTATTAAACTAGGTTTTCTGGGTGCTAAAACCGGATCAGTAGCCAACTATGGGTTACCTGCTGAAAAGGGAATGAAAATGGCCATCGAGGAGTTAAATGCTAAAGGTGGCATATTAGGTAAAAATCTCGTTGGAATCTATGAAGACAATAAAGGTGAGAGTGCTGATATAGCAAATATAGCTACTAAGTACATAACCGTAGATAAAGTTGTAGCTATGGTGGGCGACCCCTGTACCGGATTAACGAAGGTAGCAGCGGAGATTGCGCAAAAAAATCAGGTGGTAATTTTTTCAGGCGGAGCTACCGGAACTGGTGTAGTTGAAATTGGTGATTATGTATTCCGCAATACTCTTTTAGATTCTATGGCTGTACCTTCAGTAGTAGATTGGATGATCAACACCAAGGGCTGGAAGAAAATAGCGATAATTACATCCTTAAATAATGGATACAGTACAGCTTTAACCCCGGTATTTAAAGATGCTATTCAAAAGAAGGGCGGCACTATAGCACTGGAAGATTCAATTAATGACAAAGACACCGACTTTACCGCCCAGGTGACTAAACTCAAAAATGCCCAGGCCGATGTTCTGGTATTCACCGGTTATTACCAGGAAGCAGCTTTAATCATGAACGAAGCCAAAAAGCAAAACCTGAACATTAGTATGATAGGCGGAGATGGCCTGTATGGACAGGATCTTGCCAAACTGGGTGGCACTGCGGTGGAGGAAAAAGTTATATTCTACTGTGGTTTTTCAACCGATAAACCAACCCCTGAGACCGCCAAATTTATTGATGCTTATAAAGCCAAGTTTGGAGAGAATCCCGATATGTTTTCAGCTCAATACTATGATGCGGTAATGATACTGGCTAAAGCGATGACCGATGCCAAGAGTGCTGATCCCAAGCTGTTTAGAGCCGAGCTAGCCAAATTGAAGGATTATCCAGGAGTATCTGGAAGTACCACTTTTGGAGCCAACAGAGAACCTATTAAAAGCCCGGTATGTTTGCTGACCGTGAAAAATGGAGCATTCTCTCTAGTAGATAAGATATCGGTAAAATAAAATATTGTAATATCGAAAGGTAATAGCCCACACCCTTACCAGGGTGGGCTATTACTAAATTAGTTTAATGGCAAATTTAGTTCTTAATTTTGATGAATCTTAGTTAATTAAAATTGCGTTAGGAGAACGGCTTATGTTCCTGCAACAGCTATTAAACGGTATTACCCTCGGAAGCACTTACGCGTTAATCGCTCTAGGATATACGATGGTTTATGGTATCGTTCAGTTAATAAACTTTGCTCACGGGGAAATATACATGTTTGGTGCTGCGGTTGGTCTTTTTTTGGTTACAGTAGCCGGCTTTAGCCTGGTACCAGCTCTGCTGGGGGCCATGACATTTTGCATGTTGCTGGGAGTTTTGGTAGAAAAAATAGCTTATCGCCCCTTAAGGGGGAAGTCATCTCGCCTCTCCGCTTTGATAAGTGCCATTGGAGTATCTATCTTTCTTTCTACTTTTATGCTGCTGATAGCCGGTCCCAACACGAGGCGCTATCCCGAAGTAGTCAACCCAACCACCTACCATATCGGTTCATTGCAGCTTTCATCTATGCAGATCATCATTCTATTGGTGGCCGCTTTATTAATGATAGGGCTGAACCTGATGATACAAAAAACTCGTCTGGGGATGGCTATGCGTGCAACCTCGGAGGACTTGGAGGCTGCTTATTTGATGGGCATCGATGTCGACCGCATAATTTCCTTAACCTTTGCTATTGGATCGGCTCTGGCAGGTGCGGGAGGGGTTATGGTGGGAATATATTACAATGCGGTTTTCCCCTATATGGGAACCATGGTCGGGCTAAAAGCCTTTTCAGCCGCTGTTCTGGGAGGAATAGGTTCCGTTCCTGGTGCCATGCTCGGTGGAATTACCCTCGGAATATTAGAAATCATGGGAGTTGCCTATATATCATCTTCATTTAAGGATGCTATTGCCTTTGGCATTTTAATCATAGTTCTATTAATTCGCCCCCAGGGATTACTGGGGAAGAAGATTAGCAAAAAGGTTTAGGTGGTTGCTATGGATGCATTTATAACCCAGCAGATTGACGCTTATTATCTGAGAATAATTATTATCATAGGGATTAATATAATCCTGGCTTTGGGTCTTAACCTTACCACCGGCGTAACCGGCCAGTTGTCCATGGGGCATGCCGGATTTATGAGCCTGGGGGCTTATACAGCTGCGATACTATCCCTGCATACTACTCTTCCATTTGTAGTAGTGCTTATAGCAGGCGCCATGGCAGCTGCGCTTTTTGGTATAATAATTGGCATACCTTCTCTGCGTTTGGAGGGTGATTATCTGGCCATTGTTACCATTGGCTTTGCAGAGATCGTTAGGGTGTTTTTTTTGAATTTCGAACTTGGCGGCAAGGCCGTGGGTTTAGCTGGAATTCCACAACAGACTACTTTTAGTATAGTATTCCTAATCATGATGGTAGTGATATTCTTAAACATCACCCTATTAAATTCCCATACCGGCAAAGCCCTATATTCTATCCGCGAAAATGAGATAGCCGCCCAAGCCTGTGGCGTAAATACTACGCAGCTTAAAATATTGTGCTTTGCTATGGGGGCTTTTTTAGGCGGGCTGGGCGGAGGACTTTATGCCAGCTACATGTACTACATAAGTCCTGGGGAATTTGGTTTTATGAAGTCTATTGAAATATTAAATATGGTGGTACTGGGAGGTATGGGCAGCATTCCAGGTACCATTCTGGGGGTTATTATCCTTACTATTGCTCCTGAATTTCTTCGAGTAGTAGCCGATTACCGCTTGCTATTCTACGGAGCTATGTTGGTAATATTGATGATTTTTAGACCCAATGGCCTGATGGGGGATATAAGGTGGTACGATATAAAAAAACGCCTGCCTAAAAAAGAGGTGAAAAAATGCCAATCCTGAAATTGAGTGACATAAGTATGGAATTCGGAGGATTAAGAGCGCTTGATTCCGTTGATCTAAGTATTGAAGAACATCAAATATATGGGATAATCGGTCCCAATGGAGCCGGCAAGACAACAATTTTTAACATTATTACCGGTATTTATAAACCCGTTAAAGGAAATCTGTTCTTTAAGGATATTAATTTAAAAAATTATCCGCCTTATAAAATTGCCAGAATGGGCATAGGTAGGACCTTTCAAAATATTCGCCTGTTTCAAAAACTATCAGTTATTGATAACTTGCGAGTAAGTGCGCATGGAATTAGCAAAGTCAATATAATAGCTAATATGTTAGGATTTCCGAACTCCCGCCGGGAAGAAAAACAAATCATGTTGAAATCAGGCCAGCTTTTAGAAATGCTGGGACTCTACGAAAAAGGAATGGAGTTGGCTGATAGTCTATCTTATGGAGAACAGAGAAGATTGGAGATTGCTAGAGCGCTGGCCCTGGAACCTGCATTGCTTTTACTCGATGAACCGGCCGCAGGGATGAATGCATCCGAAAAAATTGAACTTATAGATACGATCAAGAGTATTAGAGATAATATGAATCTGACTATACTACTGGTTGAACACGATATGAGCCTGGTAATGAATATTTGTGAAAGTATTGCCGTGCTTGATTATGGAAGGAAAATTGCCGACGGTGATCCTGCATCAATTCGCAACGACGAAAAGGTCATCTCATCTTATTTGGGCATGGGTGCATGAGAAAACCAATTATCTTTCTCGTCCTATTTATGGCGGTGTTATGTATTGTCGACCTCCTCTATCATGATCAGATTATGTACTGCACCTGCAGTCATAATAGCATTCTACCGCTTGTTCTTTACAGCTGCCATAAGTATTCTTCCACAGACCGGCAGCCTGCACCGAGGTCTGCAAATCCTATCGCGCAAAGACATTATGCTTATATTAGGATCCGGTTTTTTTCTGGCTCTTCATTTTGCCTTCTGGATAAATTCGCTGCATTATACCAGTGTATCCAGCTCGGTTTTATTCACCAATATGCAGGTTATATTTGTAATCATTTTTTCACTCCTATTTCTCAAAGAAAAGTTAACTACCCGGCTGATATATGGCATAGTTACTGCCTTATTCGGCAGTATAATAATAGCCAGTGGAGATCTGCAATACGGCAAAATATTAGGCGACATGCTGGCTCTGGCCAGCGGTTTATTTGTAGCCATATATTTTACGATTGGAAAAGATGTACGCTCACGGGTTAATATTACGACCTACACTTTTCTCGTATCCATAGCCGCATGTCTGGTATTATTATTATTCATTGCTCTGAGCGATCTCAGATTATTTGCTTATCCAATGAATGATTGGTTACTATTTATTCTTATGGCATTAGTACCGGGGATAGGCGGACATTTAGTCCTTAACTGGATTCTAAAATATGTAAAGGCTCCGGTGGTATCGGTTTCAATTCTGGGAGAATCTGTAGGAGCCAGTATACTTGCCTATTTCTTTTTTAATGAAGCCTTATTATGGTATCAAGTTATCGGTGGATTATTTATTCTGTCCGGGATATATTGTGCTGTTTCCAGCGAAAGCTAATTCTTCATATGCTATTACTAAGGGGTTAACCAAAGATGGTATTTTTCAACCTGTAAAACAAGCTTATTGCCATGAGATTATTAAATTATTGAGCTAATGACAATAGGGTTGATGCAGTATAAAAACCCCTTTTTAGGATCTTTGAACTTCCTTTGTATAACCTCTTCTTCATATACTTCATTAAGCCACCATCACTTACAATGAAAACATCTATTTCCGAATACAATATTTCGTTTAAAACAAGCTGTATCCGTTTATTTACTTCTGCTAGTTAAGATCGTGTTGTTTGTGTCTATGGATCAAAGTCCTATATTTATAAATATTAAAGTCCCATATCATGGTATAATATGTCTTGTATATATGTTGACTTTTTTCCTAATAAGGAAAAGGTCCTGATGGTTTTTTGTGATGGTTTCGTGCGAAATCCATATCGCGTAGAAAAGGATATTTTGAGGTCAGGACCCATAATTAGAGGGGATAATGGATGAACCAGTGAATGCAAATTCATATCAAATACTTGTCGTTGATGTCAACCATTATAATAAGGAGGCAGTCCTGATGAATGACGATGAAAACAAGACAAAAGAACAACTCATAAAAGAATTGACTGAACTCCAGCAAATTAATGAAGATCTACAAATAGATATTCAAAAGTGTATGCAAACTCAAGAGGAATACCAGGATTTGTTGAATAATGCCAATGAAATAATGTTTATTCATGATCTTGAAGGCAACTTTATATTTACAAATAAGGCCGGGGAGCAAATTCTTGGTTACCTGCCCGGCCAATTCAAAATCACCTCTTTTTTTGACATACTTCCACAGGAATACCATCAAAACGCAAGAGACATGATTCGAAAAAAAATTAACGAACATATTACAACTACTTATGAAGTACAAGTAATGGCAAAAGATGGCAACCTGGTTGATCTGGAGTTGAGTACCAGGCTGATATACAAAGATAGTAGGCCTTATGCTGTTCAGGGTATTGCCCAAGATATTACTGAGCGTAGATTTATGAAGAAAACGATTCAGGAGTCAGAAGATAAATTTTCTACAGTTTTTCGTTGTAACCCTGATCCAATAAGCATTACGAATTTAGAAGGATATTTTATTGAAGTAAATGATGCTTATTTGAAAATAACTAATTATGAAAAACACGAAGTTGTTGGGCATACCATTAATGAATTAGGCATTTATGCCTTTCCGGAAAAAAGAGACCTTATAATAAAACAATTACAGGAGCAGGGGAGTATTCGTGACTTTGAAATTGAGTTTCGAATTAAGTCCGGAGAGATTCGTATATTTCTTCTTTCAGCAGAGACAATTGATATAAACGGTAAGCAATACATACTGAATATATCTAAAGATATTACCGATCGTAAACAAGCGGAGATTAGACTTCAGGAAGAAAGGAATTTGAACGCTGCCCTGCTTGATACTGCTGGAGATCTCATTGTAGTTTGTGACCAAGACGGGAGAATAGTGCGATTCAACCAGATATGTGAACAGATTACCGGATATACCTTTGATGATATGAAAGAACAGTATATTTGGGAAGCAGTGACCGCCCCGGAAGACGTTGAATATACTAAATCTTTGTTTAGTTTAGAAAAAGGTGCCAACTGGGATTCGCCTGGTCTCAAGCTAAAATTTACTAACCATTGGGTAACAATAAATGGTAAATATAGGCTTATAAATTGGACTCTTACCTTCCTGGTTAATGAAAAAGGTTCAACCACTTACGTTATTGGCAGCGGTACTGATATTACCCAGCAGCGAATTATGGAAGACCGGTTGCGTAATAGTGAGGCAGAACTGCGTATTATTATGGAAAATGTTAATGGGGTTATCTATGCATTATCATCTGAAGGATACTTTACTTTTGTTTCACCCGGCTGTATGGATATTATAGGTCATAAAGTAGTTGAGGTAGAGGGGCATTCATTTGAATCATTTGTCCATCCAGAAGATTTATACACCTGTAGAAGTTTTTTGAAAAAAGTTAATTTTAAAGGCGAAGCTCAAAAAGGGCTTGAAATTCGGATCAAACACCGGGACGGGAGTTGGCGCTGGCATACTACTAGTATTGCAGCAGTTAAAGATAAAAATGGTAATCCAACTTACTATGTCGGAATTTCAGTAGATATTACTGATCGCAAGCAGGCCGAAGAAGCCTTCAGGGAATCAGAACAAAGGTTTCGTGAAATGTTAGAAAATGTCAAGCTGGTGGCCGTAATATTGGATAATCAGGGTCGCTTAACCTTTTGCAACGACTTTTTACTTAAGTTGTCAGGCGGGAAACGAGAAGAGGTTATAAACCGAGATTGGGGAGAAACCTTCGTTCCCCAGGATATTCGTGAACGCGATATGCGTATCATTAAAACGAGCCTGGAACGAAGAGTTGCTCCCTCTTATGGAGAGAGTGAAATCCAAACCAAATCGGGTGAACACAGGACAATCCTATGGAACAATACCCTTATAATTAATCCCGATGGTAGTGCTGGATTTGCTAGTATTGCTGAAGATATTACCGAGCGCCGTATCGCAGAGAAAAGAAGTCAAGAACTTCTGCTGGAGTTACAATCAGTAAACCAGGAGTTAAAAGATTTTGCCAATATAGTATCACATGATTTGAAAGCACCACTCCGTGGAATTAAATCTCTTGCTGAATGGCTTTATAATGATTATCAGGATAAATTTGATCAAGAGGGTAAAGAACAGCTGGATATGCTTATAAATCGAGTTAATAGGATGAATAAACTCATAGAAGGAATACTGCGGTATTCAAGGGTGACTTCCAAGAATGAAGAAAGGACAGTCATTAATATTAACGAGGCAGTAAAGGAGGTAATAGAAATGCTATTACCTCCGGACAACATTTCTATCATTATCGAGAATGAATTGCCATCATTGACTTTGGAAAGAAACCGTACCCAGCAATTATTTGCAAACTTAATTAACAATGCTATTAACTATATGGATAAGCCCAAAGGTGAAATACACATATCATGCCAGAAGCAGGGAGAATTCTGGCGGTTTAGTATCCAGGATAATGGATGTGGTATTGAAGAGAAGAATTTTGATAATATATTCACAATTTTTCAAACCTTAAAACCGCGTGATGAGTTCGAAAGTACCGGAATAGGTCTTACTATTGTTAAAAAGATTGTTGAAATTTATGGCGGGAAGGTATGGGTAGAATCGAAGGTCGGTGAGGGCAGCACTTTCCATTTCACTCTGAAGACATCGTTATCAACGTCTAGGTTTCCTGTATAGTCGGATATAAAGAACACCTTCTGGATTCAGAAGGCTTCTTTTATATCCGAAACTACAGTTGGGCAAATAAATATGACTTCCTGACAATAACATTTCACTCTGATCGCTGTTCAAAGGTACTACAACAGGTTCCATCGGCATTTTTTGCCACGCCGTCTCCCCTCGCTGTAACCATCAGCTGTGAGGCATAACAGGCTTGGCTCTTGTTATACTGACAGTTGTCTACGCTGCACTGCACTTTTAAACTAGGTGATTTCATTTTCTTCCCCCTTACTTAAGATATCTTTATCTTCCCCCTGAGAAAGTTTTTAAGTGTCCATTATTTGGTATTATCTTTCGCGTTTTCCATAGACTCTATTGAATTGTACCCTCGGTCTCTTTAAGAAACTTTTTCTTAGATGACAAATGTTCTTTAACGTCTTTAACCTGATGTGAAGTGAGTTCTCTGCCATTTTCCTCTAAGAATTTTTCGTTTTTCTGGATGTTTTTAAAGGTTAATTCCATCTTTTCGAGATCTTCTTTTTGACTCTTATTTCCATCATTTCTGGGCATTTTAAATCACCTCGGAATTAGTTTCCCCGGGTAACGGCAGATCATGCAACCAATATACAGGGATGTGTTGGAATGATAATTAGCCATAGGATTTAAATTGTGCGAACTTGATCAATTAGGAAAGCTGATTAAATAATGCTAATCATATAGGAACAGCATGTTTTATTATTTTTGTGGAATACCTAATGAAAAGGGGATTTTTAGATATGGATAGAATCACAATTCCTGGAGGCAAATCATTTGATTTAGGTAGAAAAGGTCAGTTCAATGCTTTCGAAGTGGAAGTCCTATCTTCCCATACAGCTCGCTTTTATGGTGAAAATGAAAACCTCCACGTTACCTTTGAAGATAATATTGAAGGAAAACCGCTCCATAGTCTTCTTAACAGCAACTGGGATCACCTTGATTTGGAGAAAAAACAGAAACTAGCCCCGGGGTCAAATAATTTAAGCAGAACAAATTAAAACTCTTTCGCCTGAATATTAAAAGGCGCATTCTAATTCCTGCAAAAGTAAAGCAAAAACTTAACATAAGCCCATAATCCTTTGTCATTAGAGATTATGGGCTTTTCTTTATGCCACGGGATAAAGTTACAGCCGACCACCAAATATTACATTTTCTTTAGAAGGATTAAAATTGAAATACTAGCAAGAATAATATAGGAAAAGGAGGCATTTTTTTATGACAGTAGCTTCACAAGTAAGACAGACTTTAGCAAGTTTAAAAGGTGTTCAGGGCAATTTAAGGATATATTCCACACAAACACAGGACGATGAAACCGTGTCGATTTATAAAGAAGCTCTAGAAACTACTGAAGCAGTTATAAATGACCTTGAAAAAAGGGTGCAGGTGTTAGAATTCCAAGAACCGCAATATGAGGGTAATTAATTGGGGGAAATATGGATGCAACTGGGGTTACAAATACTATATCGCTCAATAGGATTATTCATCCTTGTATTGGTGGCAATAAGGATTTTGGGAAAAATAAATATTGCTCGTGTACCGTCATATAAACTCGTAAGCTATTACGCAATTGCTACTATTGCCGTCTTGATTTCGGTAAACATTATTAAAGATGTAGCATTAGGCCTGATAGCCTTGGGCGTTTGGGTGCTGTTTCCAGTTTTACTCGATTACTTGTCTTTAAGAAGCAAGCTGCTTCATGACCTCATTAACGGAAAGGAAACAGTACTAATTAAGCATGGGAAAATCATGGAGGAGAACCTTAAGCAAATAAGACTAACCGGCGAGGAACTCTTAAGCGAGCTTCGCAGTAAAAACGCCTTTAATCTTATGGATGTTGAGTTTGCTGTAATGGAAACTACGGGTGAAATAAATGTATACTTAAAATCCGATAAAGAACCTGTTAGCGGCCATGACTTAGGAATTATGACCGCACCCCAGACTGAACCACAAACTGTTATTTTAGACGGCAATGCATTAAATGAGTCAATGGCTTCTCTGGGTTTAAACAAGGAATGGCTCCACATTCAATTAGAAAACATGGGTGTATCATTGGACAATGTTTTTCTGGGACAGGTTGATTCTTCCGGCGACTTGTATATAGACCTTTTTGATGATGCCATAGAACTTCCACAGGCTAAAGTAAAGGAAATGATATATGCAAATATGGAGAAAGCCGAGGCCAGCCTTACCACGTTTGCTTTAGAAACCGAGGACGATAGTGCAAAAGCGATGTACGAAAAAAATGCAAAAAAGCTAAAACATTTAATGGCTAAATTATATCCATGTTTATTGAGATAGAAGGTGACTTATATGTCTAGCAAAAAGAGAAAAAAGTTGACCCCCACCCAGCAGCAATACCAGGATTTTGCACATGCTAGAGAACCGCAGCGTCCGATAATTAATAACTGTATAAGGGCTTTTTTAGTTGGCGGAATTATTTGCACCATCGGGCAGGGGCTGATGTGGTTCTTTATGACCTATTTCAATTTTGATGAAAAGACAGCAGGAAATCCGACTGTAGCAGTCCTGATATTTATTTCCATTCTCTTTACAAGTCTTGGTTTTTACGATCATATCGCCCAATGGGCTGGGGCAGGGACGGCTGTACCGGTTACAGGGTTTGCCAATACTATTGCTTCGGCAGCACTGGAGCATAAGAGTGAGGGGTACGTTTTAGGCGTTGGCGGTAATATGTTCAAATTAGCCGGACCTGTTATCGTGTACGGTGTTTTCTCAGCCTTTGTGGTTGCAATTGTGAAAGTAATTATTGATATGTTAGGTGGTTTGTAAATGTTACAAGGTCATCAGTCGTGGGTTTTTGAGAATAGACCAGTTATTATCGGATCAGCCGCCATTGGTGGCCCTTTTGAGGCACAGGGAAATTTAGCAGCCGACTTTGACATGCTCCACGATGATTTATGGCTGGGACAGGAAAGCTACGAAAAGGCTGAAAAGAAACTGTTGGAACAGGCTTGTGAAACAGCCATAAAAAAGGCCGGCGTGAAAAAAGAAGATATTCAATTTTTTATGAGCGGTGATCTGATAAATCAAATCATTTCGAGCAGTTTCACCGCAAGAACGCTCGGTATCCCCTTTCTTGGTATTTATGGTGCGTGCTCCAGCTCGATGGAGGGCCTGGCGCTAGCATCCTTAATGGTTGATAGCCGGTTTGCCAAGCTTGCCTTGGCCGGAACATCAAGCCATAATGCAGCAGCCGAAAAGCAATACCGTTATCCTACAGAATACGGGGCGCAAAAACCACCGACTGCTCAGTGGACAGTCACCGGAGCCGGAGCCGGGGTTGTGGCGCAGCTTGGCGAAGGTCCGAAAGTAACTGCTGCTACCATCGGGAGGGTAGTGGATATGGGGATTTCTGATCCTTTTAATATGGGTGCCGCTATGGCTCCAGCAGCCGTTGATACAATTGAAGCACATTTTAGAGATTTGAATGTTTCCGCTGCAAATTATGACTTTATTGCTACTGGAGACTTAGGAAGGGTAGGACACATTATTGCGAGAGATCTGCTTAAAAAGCATGGGATGGATATACCTAAAGAAAAGCTAACTGACTGCGGAATGCTTATTTATAAGGATACACAGCCTGTATGGTCAGGCGGAAGTGGTTGTGCCTGTGCTGCGACAACAACCTATGGACACTTTTTAAATCGTATGCGCAAGGGTGAGCTGAAAAAGATCTTAGTTGTGGCGACAGGGGCATTGCTTTCACCTATGTCATACCAACAAAAAGAAACCATTCCCTGTGTAGCACATGCAGTGTCAATAGAGATGTAAAAGGGAGGCTTTTTATTGGATAAATTCATTTGGGCTTTTATTATCGGTGGATTAATATGTGTTATTGGTCAGATCCTTATGGACAAGTTTAAGCTAACACCTGCCCATACCATGTGTACTCTTGTGGTAACTGGGTCAATCCTGGGAGGATTTGGTTTATACGATAAACTCATTGAGTTTGCCGGAGCTGGGGCCTCCGTACCCATAAGCAGCTTTGGCAACCAATTGGTGAAGGGTGCTTTGCAGGAAGCACAACAGACTGGGCTTATCGGGGTATTAACCGGAATATTCGAAGTTACCAGTGCGGGTATTTCAGCAGCGATCATTTTTGGCTTTTTATCTGCCTTGATTTTTAGACCAAAAGGCTAAATGCTTTTGGTGAAAGGAGGTGATATATATGACTGTAGGGACACAAATGTCACAGGCAATAGCAACGGTCCAAAGTGCTGCAGCCACACTTAAAACATTTGCCCTGGAAGCCCAAGACCAGCAAGCAAAGCAAACTTTTCAAGATCTTGCCAAGACCTTCGACAATGCTCTAACTACCTTGCAGCAAAGACAACAATATATTGAGGAGCAGGAACCTCAATATAAGCAGTAGTTATGATCGGGTAGGAGGCTACCCATTAGTTGAGTAGCCGACCTCCCCCAGCACCGTACGTACCGTTCGGTATACGGCGCTTCCAAAGTTTACACATTACTTCG
>PHAA01000047.1 GCA_002840245.1 Firmicutes bacterium HGW-Firmicutes-15 | reverse complement strand
CTGATAACTCCGATAGCGATAGAAGAGGGCCTAAGATTTGCTATCCGCGAAGGCGGAAGAACTGTAGGTTCCGGTGTAGTTACCAGTATTGATGGCTAAAGAGAATAGAACAGCTCTAACTCCTTCAGGGAGACATGGTTGACATAGTTCGTGGCAATGTGCTAGAGTATTGTAGTATTTTTATGCACAGGATGGAGGTGTCGTGGTGAGGGTAGGGATTACATTAGCGTGTACAGACTGTAAGCAGCGTAATTATAGAACCACCAAGGACAAAAAGAAGAATACCGAGAAGATGGAAGTCAGAAAACATTGCAAATTTTGCAACGCCCATACAGTTCACAGAGAGACTAAGTAAACCTGGGGAAGTGAATAATAATGGCTAAGAGTAATGTCTCAACCAGCAACGATAGTAATATCAAAAACTGGTGGGAAAATGGCAAACAATATGTTGCCGCGGTAGTTAATGAGTTAAAAAAGGTGCATTGGCCAGGAAGAACTCAGTTAATTGCGTATACTGGCGTGGTTCTGTTTGCAGTAGCCTTTGTGGCTGCGATAGTTTGGCTTTTTGACAGCGGACTTTCATGGGTGCTGGATAAATTAATGAAGGTCTTCGTATAAAAGAGGAGATGATTTCAATTACCTCCCAAGAGCAAATAAGGCATGAGGGATATGCAGGTATACCCGGTGATAATGACCTGGAATCCGGGATCACTGAAAATGAAAAAAGAGGCGAATGGTATGTGGTACATACCTATTCAGGCTATGAAAACAAAATAAAGGTAGACTTAACCAAACGAGTAGAGTCCATGAATATGCAGAATAAAATATTCCAGATAATCATTCCCGAGGAGCAGGAAGTTGAATACAAAGGCGGCAAAAAGAAGGTTACTACCAAGCGTGTATTTCCTGGCTATGTAATTGTGAACATGATTATGGATGAAGATTCATGGTACGTGGTTCATCATACCCCTGGGGTTACTGGATTTGTAGGCAGCGGCACCAAGCCCATTCCTCTGCAGGACGATGAAATCAATAAAATCCTCACCCAGATGGGTCTTATGGGTAAAAAACCCAGAGTCATCAATATTGATATTGGAGAGAGTATTCGAGTCAACAGCGGTCCCTTTGAGAATTTTGAAGGGGTAGTAAAAGAAGTATTGACAGATCGTGGCAAGATAAGGGTTAATATTTCCATGTTTGGCAGGGAGACCCCTGTAGAACTGGATTATGAACAAATAAATAAAATATAAGGAGGTGTAATTGTGGCCAAAAAAGTTAAGGGCAGAGTTAAGTTGCAGATAGCGGCAGGCAAAGCGACACCAGCGCCGCCGGTAGGACCCGCCCTAGGTCAATATGGAGTTAACATAATGGGTTTCTGCAAAGAATATAACGCCAAGACCGCCAATCAAACTGGATACATCGTACCCGTAGAAATAACCATCTACGAAGATCGCTCTTTTAGTTTTGAACTTAAGTCACCGCCTGCTTCCGATCTTCTGAAAAAGGCAGCTAATGTGCAGAAAGGTTCGGGAGACCCCAAGGCTAAAAAGGTAGGTAAGGTTCCCCGCGCCAAACTAATGGAAATTGCCGAAATCAAAAAAGCAGACCTTAGCTCAGCCGATATGGATGCGGCTATAAGAATGATTGAAGGCACGGCCCGCAGTATGGGTTTGGAAGTAACTGACTAGAAGTAAAAACATAATAAAGCGCCGGTAAGGTGCATGTTGCAACGTGGGAGGATAATATCCGAATTAACCACAAGGAGGTTTTTAGATTGAAAAGAGGAAAAGCGTATCGTGAGGCTATCAGTAAGATAGACAAGACCAAGTTATATGAGCCGGTTGAGGCCTTAAAACTGGTAAAAGAGTTAGCAACTGCTAAATTTGATGAGACCGTGGAGGCCCATATTAAACTGGGCGTAGATCCTCGGCATGCTGATCAGCAGGTTAGAGGTACAGTAAGTTTGCCGCATGGAACAGGCAAAACCCTCAAAGTATTAGTTTTTGCCAAAGGCGAGAAGGTTAAAGAAGCAGAACTGGCCGGAGCCGACTATGTGGGAGCCGATGATTTGGCAGAAAAAATTCAGGCCGGTTGGTTTGATTTTGATGTAGCTGTGGCCACGCCCGATATGATGGGAGTAGTTGGCAAGCTGGGTAAGATATTGGGTCCTAGAGGCTTGATGCCTAATCCTAAAGCAGGAACAGTTACTTTTGATGTGGATCGCACCATAAAGGAACTGAAAGCCGGTAGAATAGAGTTCCGAGTAGACAAGACTTCCATTGTACACGTTCCGATAGGCAGGGTGTCCTTTGACATTGAAAAGCTGGAGGATAACCTAAATACCTTTGCTGAAGCGCTGCTTAAGGCTAAACCAGCAGCGGCTAAAGGACAGTATATGCGTTCGGTAAACATTTGTTCCACGATGGGACCAGGGGTAAAAATAAACGCGCTCATATTAATTGCAGCCAACAAGTAGAGCAGGCTGAATAAGAAAACTGAAAATACAAACTGTAGAAAGCCGGTGGCGAAAGCCTTAAAAATAATCTTGCCTGCTTAGGTTTATCACGATAGTGACTGCTAGTTTCGTATGGGAAGCTAGCGGTTAGGAACCTCTGCAGGATTGTTAGCAGGGGTTTTTGCATTAAATGCAGTATTAAATAGCCCCCTGCTTGCAGGACACAGGAGCCTGTGAATATATCAGGATATAAGCTTCAATCGTTCTCTATTTTCGAGTTAAATAAAAGTCTCTAATATAAGGGGGTGAGAAATGAATGTCCAAGATTGAAGAGAAAAAACAGATAGTACAAGACATAAAGCAAAAGCTAGAAAATTCTACGCTGGTAGTATGTACCGATTTCCGAGGTCTTAACGTAGATCAGATTACAGAATTAAGGCAAAAGCTCCGTGTTCCTGGAGTCGAATATCGGGTTCTTAAAAACACTATGTTCCGTTTTGCCTTGCAAGAAGCCGGGTATGAGGATATTGCTCAGCAGGTTACCGGTCCCAATGCGGTTATTTTTAGCCAGAATGACCCGGTTGGGCCTGCCAAGACCATTATTGATTTTGCTAAGACCAATAAGGAACTTGAGGTCAAAATGGGCATCCTGGAAGGCCAGTTGTTGTTGCCGGAGGGTATTAAAAACCTGGCCCAACTGCCGCCGCGCGATGTTCTGCTAGCCCAGGTGGTTGGTACCTTGCAGGCACCAATAACTTCCTTCGTACGAGTTCTGAATGCAAACCTGACAGGATTAGTAAGAGCTTTGGATGGAATCCGGGAGCAAAAAGAAGCCAGCTAAAAAATTAGAATCCCAAATAATAGAATGAATTTTAAGGAGGATATTGATAATGAGTAAAGTACAGGAAGTTATCGAGATTGTTAAGGGACTTACAGTTCTTGAGTTATCGGAATTAGTTAAGGCACTAGAAGAGGAATTTGGCGTCAGCGCTGCTGCTCCTATGATGGCTGCAGCCGCTCCAGTCGCAGCTGTGGCTGTCGAAGAACAGACCGAGTTTGACGTAATACTAATGGGTGCTGGAGATAAGAAGATCAATGTTATCAAGGTAGTTAGGGAAATTACTGCATTAGGCCTCAAAGAAGCCAAAGCCCTAGTTGACGAAGCTCCTAAGCCGGTCAAAGAGAAAATTAGTAAAGATGAAGCCAATGATATTAAAGCTAAGTTAGAAGAAGCGGGAGCCAGCGTAGAGGTTAAATAGTAAAATCAACCGCAAAAGGGGGTGTTGTTAAATGACACCCCTTTTGTGCGTTGAGGGTTTGTCAGGAACTTTACGGGGACATTACCCGCAGGGGTGTGTCGCCACACCTTAAACCGGGGACATTCCCTGAAGGGGTGCACACCTTCTCCGGGGCCATTACTCCATGTCTTAATCCTTATTATTGTTCGTGACAAGCCCATTGAGGAAGATTATTTTGGAAAAGACGGGTTTAGTACTGTAAAATCAGGTATAGACCATAAATAGAAGGGAAAGGATGATAATGAGTAAGCATTTTCGCTCTTGTATAATACTGACACTGGTCTTTCTAGTGATTTTACCACAGGTGGCTGCTGCCAGTGATGTAGAGTGGCAAATTCTGTGGCAGGAGAATGGCATCCTGCAGGAAGAAGTCAAAATAACAGGCGGGGATATTGTACCTAGAGATCAGGACTGGAATATTAGGCGAGAAGGAAACCAGTACATACTCTACAGGGAGGTGAAGAACTGGTCAAGCTATCAGGAATTGCAGGATAGATTGCCCATCAAGATAAGGGAGCGCAATTACATAGTGTTTAAGCAAACGGAGATAGATATAATCGATGATACCGGAGGATTATTTGTCCAGTTGAATAGCTTAACCGGCTTCCATCTCACCATGGTCGTACCAGGAATCATAACTGGTAATTATGGTGATCGGATAAGTGAATCCAGTTCTAATTGGTTTTTTTCCAGCAGCGCGGAACTATTAAAGGAAACCAGGATATTAAAGTTTATAACTGTAGATGGATTGCTTATGGGGATAGGGATTTTTTTCCTAGGACTACTGGCAATCGTAATCCAGTTCATAAGGCGACTGAAAAAGGTAGGGCGGATAATTGAAGAAGAATATTCGCTGAAGAGTATTAAGCCAATTGACGCGAAGGAACAGGATACTCAGGAAAAAACTGAATAAGTAAAATATTTTTGGTTAATTTCTTGACTGTCACAAATAGGTATGATAACATTAATAATTGCCATTCAAGTTGGATAATGGCAAACTATGACAATAGAGTAGCAATATAGGCTTGAATAGAAAGCGAGGTTTAAGGTTAGGCCTTGCTTTTCACTCTTTTGCTAATTTTGAAAAAGGGGTGAATTTAATGGCGGCTCATATCGTACAATACGGAGGCACCCAGAGACTCAATTATTCTCGGATAACAGAGGTAATTGAGTTGCCCAATCTCATTCAAATCCAGTTGAGTTCTTACCAATGGTTTCTAAATGAGGGTTTGAGAACAGCCCTGAAGGAAGTATTTCCGATTTCTGATTTTAGTGGGAAACTAGAACTTGATTTTGTCGACTACAACTTGGGCGAGCCCAAATATTCCGTCCAAGAATGTAAGGAGAGGGATGTAAGCTTTCAAGCTCCATTGAAATTGAAAGTAAGACTGACCGACAAAGAAAACGGCGAAATCAAGGAATCGGAAGTATACATGGGTGATTTACCCCTGATGACAGATAAAGGTACCTTTATCATCAATGGGGCTGAAAGGGTTGTAGTAAGCCAACTCGTAAAATCACCGGGAGTCTATTTTAATGAGAAGCTGGATTTAGCCGGGAACTCGTTGTTTGGAGCAACGGTCATTCCCAACCGCGGCGCGTGGTTCGAGCTAGAAATGGACAGCGCTGGGGTGATTTACACTCGCATAGACAAAACTAGAAAAATACCCGTAACAGTTTTGCTGCGAACCCTGGGATTTGAAACCAATGAAGCATTACTAGAACTATATGAAAATGACGAAGCTATTGTTAAGACCTTGGAAAAAGATACCACTACCAATAAAAAAGAGGCTCTGCTTGAATTTTATCGGCGGCTGAGACCCGGCGAAATGGCCACTGAAGATGCTGCCACCCAGCTATTGAAAAACCTGTTTTTTGATCCTCGCCGTTATGATATGGCAGTGGTAGGGCGGTATAAAGTAAATAAGAAGCTGGGATTGAATATCCCAGTAGAAACTCGTTATCTCACGGTTGAGGATATAACCACTACGGTTGGGTATATATTAAAGCTGATAAAAAATGAGGGCAAAACGGACGTAATAGATCACCTTGGTAACCGGAGACTGCGCTCTATTGGGGAACTACTGCAAAATCAATTCCGAACCGGCCTGGTACGTATGGAAAGGGTTGTCCGGGAGCGCATGAGTATCCATGATGTGGAGACTCTGACCCCTCAGGTTCTGATCAACATACGTCCTATAACTGCTGCTGTGAAGGAATTTTTCGGCAGTTCTCAGCTATCGCAATTTATGGATCAGACCAATCCTTTAGCTGAACTTACCCATAAGAGACGTCTGAGTGCTCTGGGGCCAGGAGGTCTGACCCGTGAACGGGCAGGTTTCCAGGTTAGAGACGTGCATCATTCTCATTATGGCCGAGTATGTCCAATAGAAACCCCAGAAGGTCCTAACATTGGATTAATTGGGTCCTTGGCGACATTTGGGCGGGTTAATGATTTTGGGTTTATTGAAACTCCTTATCGCAAAGTGGATAAGAAAACGGGCCGGGTAACGACCGAGATTGTTTACCTGACTGCCGACGAGGAAGATGAGTATATTGTAGCCCAGGCGAATGCGCCTCTGGATGAAAATGGTTATTTCAAGGATGAACGGGTGGAAGTCAGATACTTTGAGGACATTTTAGAAGTACCGGTTAAGCAAGTGGATTACATGGATGTGTCGCCCAAGCAGGTATTTAGTGTAGCTACTTCCCTGATTCCTTTTTTAGAAAACGATGACGCGAACCGTGCTTTAATGGGTGCAAATATGCAGCGGCAGGCTGTTCCGGTGATTAAAACGGAAGCTCCGGTTGTGGGAACTGGCCTGGAGCATAAAGCTGCTAAGGACTCTGGTGCGGTGGTAATCGCGAAAAAAGCTGGTATTGTTAAAAATGTAAGCGCTTCTCGGATTGTATTTGAGACTGATGATGGCGAAACAATTAAATATCCTTTGTTGAAGTTTATGCGTTCCAACCAGGGAACCTGCTATAATCAGAGGCCGATTGTCAAGGTTGGCCAGCGTGTGGAAGCTGACACTATAATCGCTGACGGTCCGAGCACTGACAATGGGGAACTAGCTCTGGGGCGTAATATTCTGGTAGCATTTATGCCCTGGGAGGGCTACAACTACGAAGATGCTATCCTTATATCAGAAAAAGTAGTCAAGGAAGATATATTTACTTCCATCCATATAGAAGAGTATGAGTGTGAGGCTAGGGATACCAAACTAGGGCCTGAGGAAATCACTCGCGATATACCCAATGTATCAGAAGAAATGCTCAGGAACCTTGATGATCAAGGAGTTATCCGTGTAGGCGCAGAAGTAAGACCGGATGATATACTAGTGGGCAAGGTTACACCCAAGGGTGAAACGGAGTTAACTCCTGAAGAGCGTTTACTGCGGGCTATATTTGGGGAGAAGGCCCGCGAAGTAAGGGATTCCTCCCTGCGTGTACCTCATGGAGAAGCCGGAAAAATAGTAGCGGTAAAGCGATTCGCCCGCGAAAATGGGGATGAATTACCTCCGGGAGTAAACCGTTTGGTAAGAGTATACATTGCGCAAAAGAGAAAACTCTCGGAAGGCGACAAAATGGCTGGACGCCATGGTAATAAAGGGGTAGTTTCTCGGATATTACCAGAAGAAGATATGCCATTCTTAGCAGATGGAACACCTGTTCAGATTGTATTAAACCCCCTTGGAGTACCGTCCCGAATGAATATCGGTCAGATTTTGGAGTGTCACATGGGATGGGTGGCTAAAGAGCTGGGGTATAAGATTGCTACTCCCATATTCGATGGCGCTACCGAAGAGGACATTATGGAACTACGCCTGGAATCGGGATTACCGGAGAATGGCAAGGCAATTCTGAGAGATGGTAGAACCGGAGAAACTTTTGATCATGAAGTAACTGTTGGATATGTGTATATGCTGAAACTGGCCCATTTGGTGGATGATAAAATTCATGCCCGCTCCATTGGTCCATATTCGCTGGTGACTCAGCAGCCTTTAGGGGGCAAGGCCCAATTTGGTGGACAGCGTTTTGGAGAAATGGAAGTATGGGCCTTGGAAGCTTATGGTGCGGCTTATACTTTACAAGAGATTCTCACCGTAAAATCGGATGATGTGGTAGGTAGGCTGAAGACCTACGAATCAATTGTAAAGGGTGATAATATCCCTGAACCTGGTGTTCCGGAGGGCTTTAAGGTTTTAATTAAAGAATTGCAGAGCTTGTCTCTGGATATTAGAATGCTGGGATCAAATAACAGCGAAATACAGATAAAAAATGTTGATATTGATATAAATGAACAGGATAAGGCTAGGGAACTAGGACTAGAAGTGCCAGAGGTAGCAGTGAGCGCTGGTGGTAATGTCGCCAAGGCACTCATCCACCAAGTGAGCGGAGAGGATCTTGGGATGCACAACGAAGAAGAGGAAGATAATGATTTGGATGACCTAATTGATTAAAAGCAGAACGAGCCACTGTCTGTTAGGGAGGTATACTCTTATTAATACCAGTATAAAACAGTATTCAGGTGCCTATAATCTTCTGGAAGGGAGAGTATGATTTGTCAGACATAAATAATTTTGAGCGGATCAAAATATCCCTAGCTTCGCCGGAACAAATACGCTCATGGAGCAGCGGCGAGGTAAAAAAACCTGAGACAATAAACTATCGAACCTTAAGGCCGGAAAAAGAAGGACTCTTTTGTGAAAAAATATTTGGTCCGGTAAAAGACTGGGAGTGTCACTGCGGTAAGTATAAACGGGTACGTCACAGGGGTATTGTCTGCGACCGTTGTGGTGTGGAAGTGACTACCTCTAAGGTCAGAAGAGAACGCATGGGGCATATTGAGCTAGCAGCACCTGTTTGCCATATATGGTATCTCAAAGGTATACCCAGTCGCATGGGACTTCTTCTGGATATGTCACCTAAGGTATTGGAAAAGGTGATTTACTTTGTCAACTATATCGTTATAGACCCAGGTGATACACCCTTACTCAGAAAGCAACTTTTGAACGAGCGGGAATACAGGGATAATCGCGATAGGTATGGGGACAGTTTTATTGCTTCCATAGGTGCCGAAGCAGTTAAGGATCTTCTGTCGGAAGTAGAATTGGAAAAAATGTCTGTAGATCTTAAGGAAGAAATCACTAATACTACTGGACAGAGAAAAGGCCGAGCCATTAAGCGCTTAGAGGTAACGGAATCCTTCCGCCTATCGACCAACAACCCCGAGTGGATGATACTGGATGTTTTGCCGGTAATACCTCCTGAACTACGCCCTATGGTGCAGTTGGATGGCGGTCGCTTTGCGACTTCAGATTTAAATGACCTGTATCGTCGGGTGATAAACCGGAATAACCGCCTAAAAAGACTGCTGGATCTAGGAGCTCCGGATATTATTGTTAGAAATGAAAAGCGCATGCTGCAGGAAGCGGTAGACGCTCTGATAGACAATGGACGAAGGGGAAGACCGGTTACCGGACCTGGTAACCGACCTCTCAAATCTTTAAGCGATATGCTTAAAGGCAAACAGGGAAGATTCCGCCAGAACCTTCTCGGCAAGAGGGTTGACTACTCCGGAAGGTCAGTTATCGTGGTAGGGCCTAATTTAAAGATGCACCAGTGCGGCTTGCCCAAAGAAATGGCCTTAGAATTATTCAAGCCATTTGTAATGAAGAAATTGGTTGACCGAGGTATTGCCTCTAATATTAAGAGCGCCAAAAAAATGGTGGAAAGAGGTCGGGAAGAGGTTTGGGATATACTGGACGGTGTTATTAAGGAGCATCCAGTTCTGCTTAACCGTGCGCCTACCTTGCATCGTTTAGGAATACAGGCATTCGAGCCAGTACTGGTGGAAGGGCGTGCCCTACAGTTGCACCCCCTGGTCTGTACTGCGTATAATGCTGATTTTGATGGTGACCAGATGGCGGTGCATGTACCGCTATCAGCAGAAGCACAAACAGAATGCCGTCTGCTGATGTTAGCCAGCAACAACATACTAAATCCTAAAGATGGTAAACCCGTATGTACCCCTACTCAGGATATGGTTATAGGTGTTTACTACCTCACCTATATGAGTGCCGAGGATAGAGCCATTGAAAAACCCCGGGCCTTCAGCAGTCCAGCCGAGGCACAAATGGCCTATGACATGAAGATTATTACCCTGCATGAAAAGATCCGGGTAAGGATGCAAATGCCTCAGAAGAAAGGTATAGAAATTCTGCATAACCGGGAAATTCAGGTTTATAAACGGGAACTGGTAGAGACCTCAGTGGGCCGAGTTATTCTCAATGAGGTTATCCCGGATAATATGGGTTTTTACAATGAAGTTATTGATAAGAAGAAATTGGGTAACGTTGTCTACGAATGCTATCGCTTGGAAGGAAATGCCCGTACAGCAGAGATGCTGGATGGCATCAAGCGGCTGGGATTCAAATATTCTACCCAGGCAGGAATCAGCGTGGGCCTTAGCGATTTTAAAACCCCGCCGGGAAAATGGGACATACTGGCCGAGGCTGATAATGCAGTAGAGGTTATCCAAGGCGACTTCCAGGTAGGTTTGATTACCGAGGAAGAAAGGCACAATCAGGTTGTGGAAATATGGAGTCAGGCCACTGATGACGTAACCGATGCCTTAAAAGCACATTTGACTGAAGACAACCCGGTTTATATGATGGCCACCTCCGGCGCCCGTGGTAATTTCCAACAGATTCGTCAGCTGGCTGGAATGAGGGGGCTAATGGCAGACCCCTCCGGTAAAATTATCGATCTGCCTATTAAAGCCAACTTCAAGGAAGGTTTGACCGTCTTGGAATACTTTATATCTACCCACGGAGCAAGGAAGGGATTGGCTGATACCGCATTACGGACCGCCGATTCCGGGTATCTTACTCGTAGGTTGGTAGACGTATCACAAGATGTCATCGTCCGTGAGGATGACTGCGAAGCGGTAGAAGGAATCTGGGTAGAGAGAATTATGGAAGGATCTCAGTTAATCGAGCCTTTGCATCAGCGAATCATCGGCCGGATTGCGGTAGATAATATATTAAATCCCAAAACCGGCGAGTTGCTGGTGGAAGAAAACCAGATGATAGATGACGAGGTTGGGTATGAGATCGAAAGATTAGGAATTGAGCGGGTAAAAATAAGAACCACGCTCACATGTAAGACTCGACATGGGGTATGTAAAAAGTGTTACGGTCGTAATCTGGCTACCGGATATGATGTGGAAATAGGTGAAGCCGTCGGTATACTAGCGGCTCAGTCTATTGGTGAACCAGGGACCCAGTTGACCATGCGTACTTTCCATACCGGCGGTGTAGCAGGAGAAGACATAACCCGCGGTCTGCCCAGGGTAGAGGAACTCTTTGAGGTTCGTAAACCCAAAGGCCAAGCAGTCGTGGCAGAAGCATCTGGCCAGGTACGTTTTGGTGAGAATAAAGGTCGCCGGGAAGTGGAAATCCTCGACAAAAACAGTGAACAAGTAGGTGCCTATCCGGTACATTATGGATCCCGTCTGAAAGTACAGGAGGGAGACATGGTGGAAATAGGGGATGCTCTTACAGAAGGTCCCCTAAACCCGCATGATATATTGAAAACACAAGGTTTGCAGTCGGTACAAAGATACGTATTGCAAGAGGTACAAAAGGTATACCGTTCCCAGGGTGTGGACATAAGTGACAAGCACATAGAGATTATGATCCGCCAGATGCTGAAAAAGGTTAGGATAGAGGATTCAGGCGATACAACTATGTTACCTGGCGCTTTCATAGACATAGCCTATTTTGAGGAAGAGAATATGAGGGCGATTGAATTGGGCGGCCTGCCTTCAGTATGCTCGCCTATGCTACTGGGTATAACCAAGGCTTCCTTGAATACCGATTCATTCTTGTCGGCAGCATCTTTCCAGGAAACCACCAAGGTATTGACCGAGGCGGCTATAAAAGGTAAGGTTGATAACCTTATTGGTCTGAAGGAGAATGTTATTATAGGCAAACTGATTCCGGCTGGTACCGGCTACTCAATTTATCGCAATATTAAATTGGTGGATACCCCAGATCCTATTGCCGGTGAATAAAATAAGATTGAATGTAAAATAATTTGACTGGGATAGTCCTTGATGCTAAAATACTAAGGTGCGCGACAAATAGAGTCGAACCGTCTGGTTTGAACCGGCTTTCAAGTTAAGAGGGGGTAAAGGGTTGTCGCTAAATGACATCAGGAACAGTAATAAGGTTATTGGCAGTAAACAGGTTAAGAAGGCTGTTATCAAAGGATTAGCCAGAAAAGTATACCTGGCTCTGGATGCTGAACCTCATATTATTGGGCCTTTGCGAGAACTATGCCGTCAACATGAGGTGGAAGTCGAAGAGATAGAGAAGATGGAAGAACTTGGCGATGCCTGTGGCATTGAGGTGGGTTCAGCGGCAGTAGCGCTTATTATTGATTGAATTAATAGGGGAAGGAGGTGCAAGTATGCCGACGATTAACCAGCTTATCAGAAAAGGAAGACAGAAGGAAGAGAAGAAATCCACAGCACCAGCCCTTAAAAGCTGTCCGCAAAAAAGAGGGGTATGTACCCGTGTATATACTACCACTCCTAAAAAGCCCAACTCGGCGTTACGCAAGATTGCCCGGGTAAGGTTGACTAATGGTATAGAAGTAACCTCATACATTCCTGGCATAGGTCATAATCTACAGGAGCACTCCGTTGTTCTTATTAGAGGAGGCCGCGTCAAGGATTTACCAGGTGTAAGATACCATATTATTAGAGGAACTTTGGATGCTGCTGGTGTAGCAAAACGCAACCAGGGCAGGTCCAAATATGGGACCAAAAGACCAACTAAGAAGAAGTAGAAGGGAGTCAAGCTATGCCTAGAAAAGGGGCCGTTCCTAAGCGAGACGTTCTGCCGGATCCCATTTATCATAGTAAAATATTTACCAAGCTGGTAAATCAGATAATGTGGGATGGTAAGAAAAGTCTGGCTGAAGGAATCTGTTATGAAGCTTTCGAAAGAATGGAAAAAAAGACTGGCAAGGATGCCATGCAGATCTTTGAAGAGGCCATGAAAAATATCACTCCCATCGTAGAGGTGAAAGCCCGTCGGGTGGGTGGCGCTAACTATCAGGTTCCGGTAGAAGTAAGAGCAGACCGCAGGCAAACACTGGCTATCCGATGGTTGGTTAACTATACCCGCAAACGTGGTGAAAAAACTATGGCTGAGCGTCTAGCTGGTGAGATCATGGATGCTGCTAATAGTAGTGGTGGATCAGTTAAGAAGAGAGAAGACACCCATAAAATGGCTGAAGCCAACAAGGCATTTGCGCATTATCGTTGGTAGGCTTTGGGAGTAGTCAGATGGCTTACAAATCCGAATTAGATTCCATTAGAAACATAGGCATTATGGCACATATTGATGCTGGTAAGACGACGACTACCGAAAGAATGTTGTTCTATACTGGCAGGGTTCATAGGATGGGGGAAGTTGATAAAGGAACCGCCACTATGGATTGGATGACCCAAGAACAAGAGCGGGGTATAACTATTACCTCTGCGGCTACGACATGTTATTGGCGTAACTGTACTGTTAATATTATCGACACACCTGGCCACGTGGACTTTACAATAGAGGTGGAGCGGTCGCTGAGGATATTAGATGGAGCAATTGGTATTTTCTGCGCTGTAGCCGGAGTACAACCACAATCTGAAACCGTCTGGCGGCAGGCGGACAGATATAGAGTTCCGAGAATTGCCTATATCAACAAAATGGATCGAATTGGCGCGGATTTTCTAAGGGCTATAAATATGATTAATAAAAATCTCGGCAGCAATGCAATACCGGTACAAATCCCTCTGGGAAGTGAGGAAGCATTTGCTGGGGTGATTGATATTATAAAAATGAAAGCCTACGTTTTTGAAGATGGCGCAGGTGACCAATACTTAACCAGAGAGCTGGATGATATTGAGCGGATAGAAGCGGAAGGCTATCGGGAACGGTTGCTGGATAAGCTAGCCCTGCATGATGACAGTATTATGGAAAAGTATTTGGAAGGAAATCCTATTTCCGCTGCGGAAATAAAATGTTCTTTGAGAAAGCAAACTATTGATAACTTGCTAGTACCAGTATTATGTGGTTCCTCCTTTAAAAATAAAGGGGTGCAGATGCTCTTAGATGCTGTGGTTGATTACCTGCCATCGCCACAGGATATACCGCCCATAACCGGGATTGAAGTGGAAACTGGCAGAGAAACTATTATTCCTGTGGACGTAGATGCTCCGCTATGTGCCCTGGCATTTAAAATAGCTATTGACCCTTATGTGGGAAAACTGACCTATTTTAGAATTTATGCCGGTAAAATCAAGGTAGGTGCGCAAATTAATAACAGCGTAAAAGATAAGAAAGAGCGCATAACCAAGATTCTAAAAATGCATGCGAACCATCGGGAAGAAATAGAAGAAGCAGGAGCCGGGGATATCGTAGCTGGAGTTGGGTTTAAAGAGACAGTTACCGGAGAAACTCTATGCTCAATGGAACGCAGAATAATATTGGAATCCATGAACTTTCCAGAACCTGTCATTGATGTAGTCATCGAACCCAAGACCAAGGCTGATCAAGATAAGATAGGAGAAAGTTTAAGGCGTCTGGCGGAAGAAGACCCTAGTTTTAAGGCCGGATATGATGAAGAAACTGGGCAGACTATTATTTCCGGAATGGGAGAACTGCACTTGGAGATCATTATTGACCGGCTCTTAAGGGAATTTAAGGTTAATGCCAATGTAGGTAGGCCCCAGGTAGCTTACAAAGAAACCATTAGTAGGTCAGCCCGCGCAGAAGCTAGGTTTGAAAGACAGACCGGGGGGCATGGTCAATATGCCCATGTTATCTTGGAAGTAAACCCTTTAACGGAGGGGCAGGGTAAGGTGTTTCTGGATCAGGCGCCACCCGGCATAATTCCCAAAGAATTCATTGTTGCGATTGAAATTGGGGTCAGGGAAGCACTGCAGGCCGGTATACTTGCCGGATACCCGGTGGATGATATTGAAATAAAACTCCGGGGAGGTTCCTACCACGAGATTGATTCTTCCGAGCAAGCATTCAAGGTAGCGGCTAATATGGCTTTTAAAGATGCCTTGAACAAGGCGCAGGCGGTTCTCCTGGAACCGATTATGGATTTAGAGATTATATCACCTGAGGAATACCTTGGTGATGTAATATCAGACCTCAACGCTCGTCGGGGCAGGGTAATGGGGTTTGAGGAAAACAGGGATAACAGAATTATCAAGGGGACTGTACCTCTGGCAGAGACATTCGGTTATGCCACCCATCTTAGGTCAGCTAGTCAGGGTCGGGCGACCTTTTCGATGGAAATTAAGAACTACGCTGAGGTGCCCGAGTCCAAGAGCAAGGAAATAGTAGGGAAAAGGTATGGTTCATCGGTAAGAAAATAATTAATGAAAGCTTAGAGAGGAAAGGTGAAAAGAGATGGCAAAAGCGAAATATGAACGCAGTAAACCGCATTTAAACGTTGGTACGATAGGACACGTTGATCATGGCAAGACGACTCTGACGGCGGCAATAACACTGGTATTGTCAAAAGTAGGCGGAGCCGTAGCAACCAGCTATGATTCAATAGACAAAGCACCCGAAGAAAGAGAAAGAGGAATAACCATCAACACGGCCCACGTAGAGTACCAGACCGAAACTAGACACTATGCCCATGTAGACTGTCCAGGTCATGCAGATTATATCAAGAACATGATCACCGGAGCAGCGCAGATGGATGGATCCATATTAGTAGTATCAGCGGCAGATGGCCCCATGCCCCAGACCAGAGAGCATATCCTCCTGTCCAGACAGGTAGGGGTACATTATATGGTAGTATTCATGAACAAAATTGACCTGGTTGATGATGATGAACTGCTGGAACTAGTAGAAATGGAAATCAGAGAACTATTGACTACTTATGAATTTCCTGGAGACGACATCCCAGTGGTTATGGGATCAGCAACCAAAGTTATGGCTTGCGGATGCGGCAGCAAAGAATGCGAATGGTGCGGACGTATATGGCAGCTAATGGATGCAGTAGACGCATACATTCCTGAACCCGAGAGAATGACCGATAAGCCCTTCTTGATGCCGATAGAAGATGTATTCACCATTACCGGCAGAGGAACCGTTGTAACCGGAAGAGTAGAAAGAGGACAGATAAAAGTCGGCGAAGAAGTAGCCATAATAGGAATGAGAGAAGAAGTTAGAAAACATATAGTAACCGGAGTAGAAATGTTTAGAAAACTTCTGGACTATGCACAAGCAGGAGATAACGTAGGCACCCTGTTAAGAGGCTTGGACAGAAAAGATGTAGAAAGAGGAATGGTACTTGCAAAGCCGAACAGTATCAAACCCCTGACCGAATTCCATGCCGAGGTCTATGTACTATCCAAGGAAGAAGGCGGCAGACATACCCCATTCTTCGGTGGATATCGTCCCCAGTTCTACTTCAGGACTACTGATGTAACTGGAATAATCCAATTGCCAGAGGGAGTAGAAATGGTTATGCCAGGAGACAACATCCAGATGGCCATAAGCCTGATAACTCCGATAGCGATAGAAGAGGGCCTAAGATTTGCTATCCGCGAAGGCGGAAGAACTGTAGGTTCCGGTGTAGTTACCAGTATTGATGGCTAA
>PHAA01000068.1 GCA_002840245.1 Firmicutes bacterium HGW-Firmicutes-15 | reverse complement strand
TGAAGAATCTTCCCCACGCTTAGGGGAAAGATCCTTCGCTGATCCTCAGGATGACATAAAACCGGTCCCCTTTTTACTGCGCATAATCAGTCAACTGCGAAAAATTTTGGTTACAAAAAAACCCGCCTTACGGCGGGCCTTCACATCTTAGTTAACGGCTCCCACTTGATCAATAGCAACTCCCATCGTTTCATCTTCAGCTTGTACCACTTTCTGACAGCTTTCATAGGCTCTCATTACACTAATCAGCTTAACCATTTCCTGCACCGCGTTAACATTTGATATTTCCTGGTAACCCTGCAATACTCCTGGATTCTGAGGCTCAGTATAGGTCTGCCCACGTGGATTCATGTTACTGTCTCCTTGTTTTTGCAGAAACCTTTTATCAGCAAAAACTGCAATCTTCAACTTGGTTATGACCTGATTATCGACTAGGATGTTTCCCGCCTTGTCCACGGAAAATTCACCCTGCAATTCAATGGGATTATTGTTGTTATCAATTACCGGGTAACCCTGGTCATTAACTAGAACACCGACATCATTTATTTTAAAGGCTCCGTTACGAGTAAAACGTTCCCCCTCCGGGGTTCTAATCACAAAATATCCTTCGTTACTAATGGCCAGATCCGTATTGTTTTCAGTATACTTAATATTACCACTGCTATGATCGGTTACAATATCTTTTACGATAGCACCAGTACTTAAGCTTCCGATAGGTACCGGAGGTAAAATAATATCCTGACCCAGAGCATTTTTCTTAGTATCACCCAAGCGGCTAATCAGCATTTCCGGAAAAGCCTGGCAAATAGTTTCATCCTTTTTATATCCACCAGTATTTACATTGGCAAGATTATTGGCTACAACGTCCTGACGGGCCATCTGCAACATCATCCCTGCACCTGCCGTATATAAACCTTTTATCAAGCTACTACCCTCCCGACTTTAGGATATTAATTCATACTAAAATATCGTACTTTATGTAAAAAAACTTTAGGCTAAGCCCTATAGTACTCTTTTGGTTCCTCGCACCTGATTATTAATCAAGATGTTCATCTCATTCAAGGCTTTGCCAGTACCCATGGCCACACACGAAATCGCATCTTCGGCAATATGTACAGGCAGATGAGTTTCCCGGCTGAGCAATATGTCTAGTCCATTTAATAGCGAGCCACCCCCAGTCATCACTATCCCATTATTTACTATATCCGCTGCTAGTTCCGGTGGAGTTATCTCCAGGACCTTCTTTACTGCATCTATTACCGCATATACCGGCTCTTCCAATGCTCCCCAGCTTTCGGTGGAAGTCATTTTAATTGTCTTAGGTAAACCCGATACTAGGTCACGACCTCTTACCTCCATGTCCCGGCACCTATTCTCATCGGTCAGCCAGGCAGTGCCGATCCGCATTTTTATATTTTCCGCGGTACGCTCCCCAATCATCAAGTTATACTCTCTTCTAATATAACGAATTATTGCCTCATCAAACTTGTCCCCCCCGACTCGAAGCGAAGTATTACAGACAATGCCACCCAAAGATAAAACCGCAATGTCGGAAGTACCTCCACCAATATCCACTACCATGTTACCAGTCGGTTCTGATATGTTGATTCCTGCTCCCAACGCGGCTGCCAGCGGTTCTTCGATGATAAACGCCTGTTTGGCTCCCGAAGCTAAGGTAGCTTGCCGAACCGCTCTTTCCTCCACGTCAGTAGCACCTGTAGGAATACAGACAATTACTCTTGGTTTTAAAAATAGCCTTTTGCCCATGACCTTTTTTATAAAATAAGTCAGCATCTTTTCCGTAGTATCGTAATCAGCGATAACTCCTTCACGGAGAGGTCGTATCGCCATAATGTAACCCGGAGTTCTCCCAAGCATTTGCCGGGCCTCTTCACCTACAGCAATCATCTTTTTAGTATTTTTATCTATAGCCACAACCGATGGCTCATGTAAAACAATACCTTCCCCTTTTTTAAAAACCAATACGCTAGCTGTACCTAAATCAATACCGATGTCCTCAACAAAACACACTTCGTAGTTCCCCCCGGCATTTTTAATCGTTTAATTACTCTCTTCTACTATTTTACCTTTTATTCGCTATACTGGCTATTTTTTTATGTAAGTTAATAGCGAACTTTAGCAACCATAATTGTGAGTGTAACGAACATCAGTAGTACCCGAAGGGTGCAACCATAATTGTGAGTGTAACCAACATCAGTAGTACCCGAAGGGTGCAACCATAATTGTGAGTGTAACCAACATCAGTAGTACCCGAAGGGTGCAACCATAATTGTGAGTGTAACCAACTTCAGTAGTACCCGAAGGGTGCAACCATAATTGTGAGTGTAACCAACTTCAGCGGTACCCAAAGGGTGCAACCATAATTGTGAGTGTAACCAACTTCAGCGGTACCCAAAGGGTGCAACCATAATTGTGAGTGTAACCAACTTCGGCGGAACCCGCAACCTTAAT
>PHAA01000067.1 GCA_002840245.1 Firmicutes bacterium HGW-Firmicutes-15 | reverse complement strand
AGAAATGACAGCAGTACTAAATCCAAAAGTATATGGGACTATGTGGTTGGATGAGGCGACGAAAAAAGAGCCGTTAGATTTTTTTGCTATGTTTTCATCGGTGACGGCAGTACTTGGTAATGCGGGTCAAACAGATTATGCTTATGCGAATAGTTTTATGGATAGCTACGCAATTTATAGAGAGAGGATGCAACAACGACAAGAGCGACACGGGAAGAGCGTATCAATTAATTGGCCTTTGTGGAGAGATGGAGGTATGAGAGTCGATCAACAAACAGAAAGACTTCTTGAAAATACCTTAGGCTTTAGGCTTTTTGAAACGCAAACAGGTCTTGAAGCTTTCGAATTTAGCTTAAAACAGGCTGCATCTCAATTAATTGTTGTACAAGGGGATAAGAGTAAACTAAGGAATACAATTCATAAAACTAAAGAATATGTATTAAAAGAAATAGAGGTTTTAGAAATCAGTGAGGTAGATGATAACGAGCTATTCAATAAGCTTGAAAGAGATTTAACACACATTGTATCAGACATATTAAAGTTGAATGTTAAGGATATTGAACTAGATGAAGACATGAGTGAATTTGGGTTTGATTCCATTTCATTTACTGAGTTTAGTAACAGACTCAATTCCAAATTTGATTTGAAAGTTATGCCAGCATTATTTTATGAGCATCTTTCACTATTATCACTTTTTAAATATCTTATTAAAGAATACAGGGAAATATTGAGTTGTCATTATAATGATGCTGGTAGTACGGTTAATGCTAAGCTAAACGTCAAGACTGGGGATGCTTTACCGGCCGTAGAACAAATAAAAGCAAGGACTAGGTTTAAGCTATTAAACAATAAATTACAAACAACATCTTACGAACCAATTGCAATAGTTGGAATGAGTGGGGTAATGCCGCAGTCAGAAACCCTTGAAGAATTCTGGAAGCATCTAAAGAATGGGGAAGATTTAATTACTGAAATTCCCAAAGATAGATGGTCTTGGGAAGAAATATATGGTGATGCTAAGACGGAAGCTAACAAGACTAAAATAAAGTGGGGAGGCTTCATGAAAGAAGTGGACAAGTTTGATCCACTGTTCTTTGGTATTTCTCCAAGAGAAGCAGAGCTTATGGATCCCCAACAAAGAGTATTTTTAGAAACAGTATGGAAGACCATAGAAGATGCGGGCTACAAATCAAAGGACATAGCAGGGACAAATATGGGCGTATTTGTCGGCGTTGCTGCCTCTGATTATAGTAATCTTATGAAAGAACATAAGGTTGATATCCAGCCACAAACTTCAACTGGATGTGCTCACGCCGTTCTTGCGAATAGAATATCATACCTATTGAATATCCATGGTCCAAGTGAACCAATAGATACTGCATGCTCCAGTTCGCTGACGGCAGTTCATAGGGCAGTCGAAGCCATTCGACAAGGTTATTGTGATATGGCAATAGCTGGTGCGGTAAACCTATTAATCAGTCCTGATAATTTCATTGTCAATAATAAAGCAGGGATGTTAAGTGAAGATGGTAGATGTAAAACTTTTGATATGAGTGCAAATGGTTATGTTAGAGGCGAAGGGGCAGGTGCGTTGCTTTTGAAACCGCTAAGCCATGCCATAAAAGAGGGTAACCATATATATGGTCTCATTAAAGGGAGTGAAATTAATCATGGCGGACATGTTAGCTCGTTAACCACGCCAAATCCAAATGCTCAAGCAGAGGTTATATTTAAAGCCTGGAAGAAAGCGGGAATAGATCCATCAACAATAGACTATATAGAGGCTCATGGAACGGGAACAAGTTTAGGAGATCCTATAGAAATTAACGGCTTAAAAAAAGCTTTTGAGCAATTGTATATGGAATGGGGTAAGACGCCAAGTGAGATCAAACACTGCGGCATTGGATCTGTAAAGACGAATATTGGTCATCTTGAAACAGCAGCAGGTATTGCTGGGGTTATAAAAGTATTGCTTTCAATTAAGAACAATCAGATACCTGCAAGCATTCATATAAACGAGGTGAACCCATATATCCAGTTAGACAATAGCCCACTATATATTGTAAATCAAACACAGGATTGGAAAAGCAAATCGGACCTTCCTAGGAGAGCCGGTATAAGTTCTTTTGGGTTTGGTGGAACAAATGCCCATGTCGTGATTGAAGAATACATGGAACCACAAAAAAGCCTTGAAAATAATCAAGAGCCACAAATTATTGTATTATCAGCGAAAAACAAAGATAGGTTAAAGGAATATGTTAGCGCTTTGGTAAAACATATTGAAACTAACAATACTAATTTATCTGATGTTGCATATACACTACAGATTGGGCGGGATCCAATGCCTGTACGATTAGCAGTAGTGACTTCAGATATTGAGGTACTCCTTGAAAAGTTAAATTTCTATCTAGAAGGTAAGGCGGATATAGAAGATTTACATGAAAAAATGCCTACACAAAACAAGCAAAAATCCTTCGATTTTATAGAGGGTGAAGAGGGTAT
>PHAA01000066.1 GCA_002840245.1 Firmicutes bacterium HGW-Firmicutes-15 | reverse complement strand
AAAGATCACCTTAAAACCAAGTGGCGGTAATGCAGCACTGCAAACGCCAGCAACAGGGAACGTCGTAATCATAGCTACGGGCTACACCAACTCAACAGTTTCCCAGACAATCAATCATGGTGTTGTAGCAGAGTTGTTTCTTACACAGGACATTACAGCACCGACGAGTAATGGAGGCCAATTTGCGCAGCAGCCGATCCTTACTATGAAAGATCAGTACGGTAATACCTGTACCAATAATAATGGCGATCAAGTCACAGCATCAAAAAAGGACACTGGAGCATGGACTTTGACTGGTACGTTAATAAAAACAGTAGTAGATGGAACAGTAACCTTTACTGATTTGGGGGCAACCAATACAGCTCAGGTAAATAACACACAAATCGGTTTCAATGTTACAGGTTTAACGGAAGTATCTAGTATGGCTGTAACACTTCCAGGACCAGCATCATCTGGTGGTGGTAATAATTCAACATCAGAGATCACACCACAACCTACAGGTACCTCAGATGTTGAAGTCCTTGTCAATGGTCAATCAGAAAGTGCAGGAACAGCAACTACCACAACAGTAGATAATAGGACTACAACAATCATCACTGTAGATGCAGATAAGCTCGAACAAAGACTTGAGTCAGAAGGCAATCATGCCGTTGTTACCATTCCTGTCAATACCAATGCAGATGTTGTTGTTGGTGAATTAAATGGACAAATGGTTAAAAATATGGAGACTAAGCAGGCTGTAGTTGAGGTGAAGACTGAAACAGCGACGTATACATTACCTGCTAGGCAAATCAATATTGATGCAATCTCTGAACAGGTTGGAGCAGACGTTGAGTTAAAGGATATAAAAGTACAAATAGAAATATCAAAGGCATCTGATGAGACGGTACAAGTTGTTGAAAATGCATCAAATAAGGGTGAATTTACAATTGTGGTACCACCGATGGAATTTACAATCAAATGCATTCACAATAATCAGACTTATGAGGTTAGTAAATTCAATGCCTATGTGGAGAGAACGGTAGCTATACCTGAAGGCGTAGATCCAAGTAAAATCACAACAGGTATCGTAGTTGAACCTGATGGAACAGTTAGACATGTACCAACACAGATTATCCTCATTGATGGTAAGTATTATGCTAAGATTAACAGCTTAACAAACAGTACCTATTCAGTTGTATACAATCCAATAGAATTTAAGGATGCTGCAAATCATTGGGCAAAAGATGCAATCAATGATATGGGTTCAAGAATGGTTATAAGCGGCATGGGAAATGGCATGTTTGAGCCTAACAGGGATATAACACGAGCAGAATTTGCAGCGATTATTGTCAGAGCTTTAGGCTTAAAACCAGGAACAAGTATCAATCCTTTCACGGATGTTAGTAATAATGACTGGTATAAAAAATATGTAGAAACAGCCTATGAGTATGGTATCATATCAGGCTATGGTAATAACAAATTTGGCTCTATGGATAAAATCACGAGAGAACAAGCTATGACGATGATTGCTAATACGATGAAAATCACAGGATTAGAAGTAGAGCTGACACAGGAAGAGATCAATTCGCTTCTCTCAGGATTTGGTGATTCGGGTCAATCTTCTGAATGGGCGAAAGAAAGCTTAGCGACTTGCCTTAAAACTGAGATAGTTTCAGGAAAAGGTAGTAACATTTTAGCACCTAAAGATAATATTACAAGAGCTGAAGTAGCAGTAATTGTTAAAAGAATGCTACAAAAATCTAAATTAATTTAAGTTATAAATTAAAAAAGTAACCGAACAAGGCTTCTGCAATATATGTAGAGGCCTTGTTCGGTTAATAGATATAATTATATAGAAAGTTGCAATTGTGTTTCATGAATAATTATCACCCCCCTTGACTAAAATGGCTAAATTAGTTAAAATGGACATAATAATGGTAAGATTATACACTAAGTTCGAATTTGAAATTTAATCGAGGAGGGTTCGTATGAAAGTGACATCCACAGACATCAAAAATTCCTTTGGCAAGTATTTAAGGCTTTGTTCAACTGAGCCAGTGTACATTACTAAAAATGGTGAAATCATTGCAAAATTATTGAATCATACAATAGAGGATGAAATCATAGAAAGTTCAGCTAATTTACGTCAGGTATTCGATGTGGATGCCTCAATGCATAAAGCTTATGATCCAGGCCGTGTTGCTGAAGCGATGGAAGCATACAATCTGAGTAGGGTTCGGATGACTTATGAAGAATTTAAAAACATGAATGAAGAAGCTAATAATCGTTACGAATATATTGATGGTGAAGTGTACATGTTGGGATCCCCTAATGTCTATCATCAACGCGTTGTTTCCCGATTTCACATTGAAATTGATCGCTATTTAACGGGAAAACCTTGTGACGTATTTGTGTCCCCTTTCGATGTCACATTGCTTCGTAGAGGAAATAATAAGTTCACAAACATTGTCCAACCAGACCTGTTGATTATTTGTAATTGGAAAGAGGATACGAACGAGAGTGGTAGATATACGGGTATACCACGA
>PHAA01000046.1 GCA_002840245.1 Firmicutes bacterium HGW-Firmicutes-15 | reverse complement strand
TGCAACCTGCTTAAAAATTTGCTTATCCAACCAAGGGGAAAGTGTGCCCTTTTTTAACTCCCATCAATGTTTTCCGGTAATCGTGTTGTTTTCACGCTAATGCCTCCTTGCTTTATTCTCTACCAGATACCAGGGATTAATTTTTTAGTCTTCTGGCTATAGGTCTTATAAGCTTCACCGAAATGACTGGTCAGCAATTCCTCTTCTATATTTATTCTATATACTAGCGCTGGTAACGTTATCAAAATCATAAGTAATAGAGCTCCCCAAGAATTAAAAACCAGGGGTATGGCTATAAAGCTAAGCAGTGATCCTAAGTATAAAGGGTGCCGGATCATCCGGTAGGCACCCGTAACGACTAGTCGGTGGTTCTGGTATATGGCTACCCGCGGGTTAAAAAACTTACCTATGGACTTGAACCCCCACCAACGAATCACGCAGGAAACTATGAAGAGTGCAAATCCAGCATATATAATATTGGGCTCCATAGACTTGATACGAGTATAATGCAATCCTACAAAGTCAATTGTAGCAAAAAACAAGGCTACCATAAAGCTTAATTGCAGGTATATATAGGATTTACGGTCATCATCCTGGATCACATACTCATCTGGATCCTCATAAATTAAGGCTTCAAAAACTGTTGACCACAGCAAATAAAACACAAAGAAGGATGTCATCACCACGAGGTCAAAGCCTGGCAGTACTAGCCTAGCCTGGTAGCCTACATACGCAAAAACGCCTATCGCAATTAAAATCCTTACTAGTACGCCATTTTTTCTAGAGTTCATCGATTTTCCCCCAATATTTATGGAAATAATTTATTATTCAAATAGCTCAGTTGACATGTACTTGTCGACCCCATCAGGAGCAATAGCCAGAATCCTCTTGCCCTGGCCTAATCCCTCAGCTAAATGGAGAGCCGCAAAAATTGCCGCTCCGGATGATATACCCAGGGGCAAAGCTTCCCGGCGCGCAATATGTCGACAGGTTTCTATGGCATCGTTGTCTTCCACAGCAATTATCTGGTCTATTAAGTCAGTATTCAACACCGCCGGAATAAATCCTGCTCCTATCCCCTGAATTTTGTGAGTGCCGGGTGGCTTTCCGCTAAGCACCGCAGAACTGGCCGGTTCAACTCCCACTATGGTGATGCCCGGTAATTTCTTTTTAAGTACTGAGGCGACCCCGGTTATGGTTCCGCCGCTGCCAATTCCTGAAACGAAGATGTCTAGCCTGCCTTCCATTTGTTCCATTATTTCTAATGCAGTACTGATGGCATGGCTTTCCGCGTTGGCCGGATTCTCGAACTGTTTAGCCCAAAAATAGCGATGGTCTGATTCAGATAACTTTTGAGCTTTAGCCACTGCTCCTGCCATTCCTTGCGATGCCGGAGTAAGAACCAGATTCGCACCATAAATCCGAAGTATCTTTTTTCTCTCTTCGCTCATGTTTTCCGGCATAACAATAACTATTGGATAGCCTTTAATAGAGGCAGCCATGGCCAAACCAATTCCGGTATTTCCGCTGGTGGCTTCCAGGATAATGGAATCGGATTGCAATAACCCCATCTCCTCTGCTTTTTCCAACATGTACAGGCCAGGACGATCCTTGATGCTTCCACCCGGATTAAAACCCTCTAATTTAACAAACACATCCGCGTCATCTGTTCCGATCATGCGATTCAATTTCAAGATTGGAGTGTTGCCTATTAAATCTAGAACACTATTAGCAATTTTCATGTTTCATTACCTCCCAATTTACAAAGGAACAATCTCTATATTTCCCCAAGCGGCCATCCGATCGTCCTTTATTGCCAGTATACCCGTAATTCCCTTAATGGTCTTGACATAATCTACCGCCAGTAAGAGATCTTCTGCTGTCTGTACCCTATTAGCCGCGCCGGTGGCTGCTGCATCCGCCAAGGCGGCATTTACACCTTTGATCACTACTGCATCTGCCTTACCTAAACTTACGCTGGGACCTACCGTACCTGATGAAGTGCAAATTCCCAGCGGACTCTCAGATGCCTGCACCTTGACGGCAATTTTTTTACTGAACTTTGACTGTCCAGCAAAAACTGATATCAAGCGATCGCTGGAAGAATATATGTATATGTCTCCACCATTTTCTACTATTATATCTCTAACGTGAGTCCTGAGCTTTTCTCCCACGGCCTGCGCAAAAGCACCCGCTACTGCCGCCATTGGACCCACTCCAGCTTGGAAAGCAGCCCTGGCCATAGTTACTGCCAGGGGCGGAGCTCCCGGAAGCAGGGTGATCGGCTCAAACGAGGTGCGAAACTCATGGTGCAGATTGATATATGTCTCTAAATCTGCCCTTAACTTCCTGACTTCCTGCTCACATAAAGAGAGCAGGCTATTGGTGTAGCTTTCGCTATCTACACCAATAGCCAAGTCAGTTTCTTTCAAGCTCAGATGGAAATAATGCAGGTCTTTCCCTTTATGCAAGGAGCGGTAATCCCTTTTGACATACTGCAAACCAGCATTTTTATCCATAACTACCTTATACCGCCTCCTTGATTTCAAAATGCAGTTGGATTGCACGGGTCGGACAACAGTCCAGGCACATACCACAAACCACGCATTTCGCGTTATCAAACGATACTTCCATGGAATCACGATCTATATTTAGAGCCTCTGTAGGACAGAACGAAGCACAGGCTCCGCATTGAATACACACTTCCGGCTGCCATACAACCGTTTCGCTGAGAGGTTCTACCACCACCCCCAGGCTTTTTATGAAAGCAACTCCTTCATCATAGCTATTTTTTTCGCCCTCCAGTTCCAAAACCAGAAATCCTTCCTTCTGCGGGTTAATATCTGCTTTAATAATATTAATACTCAGGTCATAGTTTTTTACCAACCTGTATATGATAGGCTGTTCTGATTGGGCTGCTGAAAAATAGCATACTAGTTTGTTTTTCATCTTAGTCCCTCCTATTCCCGCCATTTAAATTCGTTCCGCCGGGGTTTCTCTCCGGGATGGATTTAAAAACGATGTCGGCATCTGCTGACGGGATATTTGCTACCGGTTGGGTCAATTCGAACTGTCCGCGCTGAATCCAGCCTTTCAATGTTTCCGCAATCTTGCGCGCACGCGGGTAGCTGGACTGAGGCGTGGTTACGACCTCTTTACCGTTAAATATTATTTTACCACTCTTAAGGTCTTTATAATTAACTAATCCTAAATCCATGGGCTTGGAATAAGGATAACCCTCATTATAATCAACGATGGGGCAATATATGTCCTCATCTTTTACAGCTGTATAATGTAACATTTCTTCATCCAGGATGGGAATTGGTATGCCGATACCCACAGCCATGGTAGCTCCATAGCCAATAAAGCTCAAGCCTACCAGCCAGTTGGGATCCATCTGTTTAAGATCGCCAATTAGGGCCAGGGTTCCAGCCCCTCCCAGAGGAACTCCGTTTTCACCCCGTGCTACATTAGGATGGTGCTGGGTTCCATTCCAGGCCACATAGCCAACCCCCCCGCCCAGGAATATACGCGTGCCAATTCCAATGGTACGATAATAGGGGTCGTTCAAGAGAGGACTTAATTGCCCGGCGCTTGAATAACTGGCATTGCCCACTTTGGGCTTAAGAATTCCCATATAGGTATAAATAGCCTTGTCCCCTAGATTTATCGCGCAGTTATAATTCTGATAAGCATTGCGCGGATTGAACAAGAAAGCATCATTAACATCATCTAAGGTTATGATGGTATCGACTTTTTTGTTGGGGTAGCAATTGGTTCCATATCCCACTGCCTCTAGTCTTATCTCTTTCCTTGCCAATAGGTCATGGATCACATGTCCTCCGCCATAACTGAAACGGCCTGGGAAGACCTTGTTTTCCGGATCAGTATCCGGCAACTGGGCTGCACCTATATAAGCATCCACAGCTGCAATCCCGCTGTAAGCCTCTACTCCATTAAGCCACACTTTTTTCATCTTTATCCGGGGATTGGAATGCCCGAAGTTAATAAAGGCTCCCGATGAACACATGGGGCCGAAGGTTCCAGTGGTGACCACGTCGATTTCCTGCGCCGCTTTTGCATAGCCCTTTTCGGCTACAATGCCTATAACCTCTTCGGCAGTAACAACGACCGCTTCCCCACGCTTAATTTTCTCATTAATCTCTTCATAACTTTTCTTTGCTGCCACTATGTCACATCCTCCCTATTTATGAATCTTGAAATATGCCCTTATCATTTCATGATTACTTAACAAACAAACTCATCAATTTTTGAGCGGATTGAATCGCCGCTCGAGCATCTTCTGAATAGGCATCTGCACCTATCCGATCCGCATATTCCTGGTTTAAAACTGCTCCCCCCACCATAACCCGGGAACGCAGTCCCATCCTTTTAACCCCCTCAATCACTTCCTGCATTCGGGGCATGGTCGTTGTCATCAGTGCGCTTAAGCCAATTATGTCCGCATTTTCTCTTTGAGCGGCGGCCAGTATCGTTTCTGCCGCGACATCTTTCCCTAAATCTACCATCTTAAAGCCATAGTTTTCCAACATTATAGCCACAATGTTCTTACCAATATCGTGGATATCCCCTTCCACTGTAGCAATAACAATAACCCCGGCTTCCTTTTGAGATTCAATCGCCAAGTGTGGTTTTAAGCGAGCAAAGGCCCTTTTCATTGTTTCTGCCGCCATCATAAGCTGAGGCAGAAAATACTGTTTTCGATCATATAATTCCCCAGCTTCTTCAATCCCCGGAATCAAAGCCTGATTAACAATTTCCAAGGCCGGTATTTTGTCTTCCTTGAGCGCCTGCTCAACTAGAGCTTCTATATTGTCGCGTTCCCCGGTTAATACCGCCTTTTTGATAAGTTTTCGGATCGTATCAGCAGGTAGGTTAGGATCATATTCAATTTCCGGAACCTGTGGAGATTTTGCACTGTCCAAACCCTGTGCCTGAATTTGGTCCGGTATATTACATTTAGCACAAACCGCGTGCCTCATGGTCTGAGGCGATGTTTCTCCCCTAGACTTATAATCCTTATATTTGGCGATGTAGTCCGAACTGTTTATATCCCTATTCATTAGCACGGCTGCCGACCGATTTACGTCCATCATCCTTGCATCGAAAGGATTCAGAATCGGTAAATCTAAACCGGCTGACCAGGCCATGGCCAGGAATGTAGAATTTAAAATCTCCCGTGCCGGCAAGCCATGCGAAACATTGCTGATCCCCAAAACCGTTCCCAAACCCAATTCCTCTTTCACTTTACGTAAAGTTTCTATGGTCTCCATCACCTGATACTGTTCAGCACTAGCCGTTTTGACCAGGCAATCAATAAAAATATCTTCATCGCGCAGACCGTATTCTTTGGCACGCTGATAAATCTTTTTAGCAACCTGAAAACGTTCGTGGGCCCGCTCAGGAATACCTTTTTCATCCAGGCACAGTCCCAGAACCGCCGCTCCATATTTTTTCGCCAAGGGCAATATTACGTCCAAGTGTTTATCTTCACCAGTAGTCGAATTTATAAGTGGTCTGCCCACAAAATTCTTCAAGCCCTCTTCCACCGCTTCCGGGTTGGTAGAATCAATGGACAAGGGTATATCCAGGGCGTCCTGTATAGCCATAACCGCTTGCTTCATTGCCAAGGGTTCATCGATACCGGGAACCCCCATATTAACATCCAGCATAGGTGCAATGGGTGCCTGTTTTTTTGCTTCTTCAACCACTACCTGCATCTTGCCATCCTTAATATCCTGGGCCAGCTTTTTGCGCGCGGTGGGATTGATCCGCTCACCGATCATCGCCAGGGGTTGGCCTGGGCCTATGAAAAAGTGCTTGCCACGCGAGGCAAAGGCAAAATATTTCTGACCCTCGCGGCGAGCCGGCGGCAGACCTTTAAGTACCGATGCCATGGCCTGTATATGCAGAGGAGTTGTTCCACAACAGCCACCAATAATATTAGCCCCAGCATCTTTCAGCCGCAAAGCATATTCAGCCATTTCTTCCGGGGTATCAGGGAAAACCGTTCTGTCTTCCACCAACCGAGGCAACCCCGCATTAGGTTCAACCGAAAGAAAATTCTTGGTGTACTTAGACATAGTTTGAATAACCGGAAGAAGTTCCCGTGCCCCGCCTGAACAATTAGCCCCCATCGCCAAGGGTTGAAGCGCATCCATAATGATCATAGCAGTCAGAGGATCAGTCCCCATCATGGTTCTCCCGCCGGCCTCAAAAGTTAAATGGGCAATAACGGGCAGACGGCTATGGTGCCGAGCAGCGATCAAAGCAGCCCGCATTTCCCCAATGTCACTCATGGTCTCAATGGAAATCAGGTCAGCCCCAGCCCTTTCACAGGCTATCACCTGGTCCCGAAAATCGTTATATAAATCATCAAATTCTATATCCCCCATAGGCTTAAGCAACTTGCCCGTCGGGCCGATGCAGGCTGCCACCAAGGCACGCCCCTTAGCCGCTTTCCGGGCTATCCCCACTGCCTCGGAGTTGATTTCCTCCATCCGGTTTTCCAAGCCATATTCGGCCAGTTTGAACCGATTCCCTCCGAAGGTATTGGTTTCTAATATATCAGCACCGGCTTCCAGGTACTGCCGATGAATATCTGCCAGCACCTCTGGATTCTCTATCCCAAACAGCTCCGGGCATTGTCCTGGCATCATTCCTCTTTGCTGCAGCATGGTACCCATAGCCCCATCCATCACCAAGACTCTTTCTTTCAGTAAAGCTGCTATATCTACCGTCATAAAACCACTCCCTTTAAAGTCTCCTATACAAAAAGCCCTCTTCTTGCAAAGAGGGCTCATTTTTACAGTCCCCTCTCATCTTCCAGGAATGAGGGGCTATCAAGGAATAAATATGGCAGAATACTCCGAGGATTTTTTGTTCTAGACGAGGCGTCAAAGCGTGGTAATACTGGAGGTATTGACGCGTTTTGACAACGAAGTATAGTGCTAAAAAGACCGGAGTAAATGGTCGCTCCTTGCCATCCATGGCAACGCGACATTAGTCCATCCTTGGACGTCACTGATTTATTTCTTGAAAGTCCCTGTATCCTGCAGGATTTGGCACCGTACCTTAACAGTCGGTTGCCGGGTTTCATCGGGCCAGTCCCTCCACCTCTCTGGATAAGAGCATATCAAATTATAGTTTTTCATACTTTTTGTATAGTAACATTCTTTTTAACTGGTGTCACCGTTTTTTTAAAATTACTTACTTGGTGTATTTATTGCTCTTTTGCAGGAACGGAGACCGTATCTGCTTTGGCAGCTTCTTCCTTCTTCTCCAGGACTGTAGATTCAAAACTATTAGCCATATTTAGTATAGGATCCTCTTGCTTCTCCAGCGGGGCGGGGGCCATCTGCGGTTCTTCAACCAATTGCTTCACCGGCGATTCTACACCATCCATAGCATCTTGAAACTCTTTCTTGTATCCAGTGGTAACCTTTTTAAACTCATTGATCCCTTTTCCGATTGATTTAGCTACCTCCGGCAATTTGCCCGGTCCCACCACAATCAATGCAACCAAGAGTATGAGTGCCAGTTCCCATGGTCCGATATTAAACATATTTACCTCCTGTTCAATGTTGCCATAAATACTCTATTCTTGCTATGATTGTACCTTTATCAGACTACAAATAGCAATGTATTTAGATAACTTTTTTACCATATTTCATGGAGGAGTGCTCAACATGTCATCACCCACAAGAATCAGGAAGCTTATTTTAGTTGTTGTGGTGTAAGAGATTATATGGAAAAAACCAAACTATTTGTAGCGAATATGCGTAAATTATTTTTATGCAATAAAGAGGAAGACTACTCGTTTAAGTCTTCCTCTTCTGCAAGACCATCCTGCGACAACATTTGATCGGGATAGGTCATTATTGGAAAATTCAACATTTTTCAATAAACACTTGCTGGCAAAATCCTATTACTTATTATCTTCCCATATGGCCCTGCTGGCGCATTCCCATTGAGGGTTTTTGACCATTGTCGTTAGGTCCCTTCTGAGCGTTACGGTTGCCAAATACCTTGGAGACTTCATCCGCCTGTACTTGGGTAAGCGTACCCGCTGCCACGAGTTCAGCTAAAGGATTGGTTCTTGTAGTTTTATTTTCCTGCAGGTATGCTTTCCGTTCTGTTTGGGTCATGTCCTTGATTTTATCCATTTCCGCTTTACGAGCTGTATCTTCCTGTCCAATTAAGGCAATTATCGCTGCCGATTGATCGCTAGTAATAGTTCCTTGCTCAACCAGACTGCTCAGATTGGCAGTGAGCTGTGTCTGCCTATCTTCAGCGCTCATTTTAGTTCCGTTTTCACTAGGTCCCTTTTGACCATAACCTTTACCCAGAGCCTGAGATACTTCATCGGCCTGTGCTTGGGTTAGGGTACCCGCTGTAACTAGATCGGCGAAATGACCGGTTTTCTCGCTTTTATTATCTTGCTTATTGGCTTCCCGTTCCTCTTTAGTCATGTCTTTCATTTTTTCCATTGCTGCTTGACGGGCCGTATCTTCTTGGGCAATTTCTGCTAAAATAGCCGCAGACTGTTCACTGGTAATGGTTCCTTTGTCTACCAGACCGCTCAAGGTCGTCTGTAATTGTTCCTGTCTTTGGGCAGCCATTTTATTCTGGATCGCTAACTTAATATTTTCGGCTTGTGCACTGGTGATGGTACCGTCATTAACCAAATGAGTGTATAAATCAGCTTTCTCGGTCTTCTCAGGTTTGTTCCCCTGCCAATATGCATCACGTTCGCTTTGAGTCATGGCTTTGATTTTTTCCATTTCCGCTTTACGATCCGCATCCAACTGGGTAATCTTCGCTGTAATCGCATCAACTTGTGCCTGGGTGAGGGTGCCATCGCTTACTAGTCCAGCATATATAGACACCATCAATTCTGGATTAGCCTGTTGCATGCCAGGCATCTTAGGGCCATGGATTGGCGGAGTACCATTAGCTTGACTACTCGCCGGTGAAGCATCATTATCTGCCAAAACTGCCGCACCTGATCCCAGCAACAATCCCCCAATCAAAAATCCGCTAATGTATTTTTTTACGTTTTTTGGGTCTATCATCTTATCATTTCCTTTCATCTTAATCATCAGTGGTATGGCTTTAGTATAGGATCCTTTTATGAAGGTTCTATGAAGACTTTATGAAAGTTATATGTTAATTTTTGGACAAGTATATTCTCTATTAAGTTCAAACCAGAATTCAACCCCATCTGTTCTGTTCGTCACTCCATAATTCGTTTGGTGCAGATCCATAATAGCTCTTACAATCGACAGCCCTAGTCCAATACCTCCGTAAGCTCGGGTTCTAGCCTTATCAACCTTGTAAAAACTCGTAAATATCTTGTCGAGTGATTCATCGGGAATGGGTCTCCCTGAATTGAAAACGGAGGTACGCACCATCTTATTTAACACTTCCACACTAACCCTTAATTCTTTACTATCATCAATATGATTAATAGCATTGTTGAGGTAATTCATAAGGACCTGTTCAATTCTCAAAGGATCTCCGCACACCTGAATATTTTCTGCCCGCTCACCGCTGAGGAGAATTTCTTTTTCTTTTAATAGCGGCTCATACTTGCTAAGAATTTGCTCAAGCAGCAGAGATAAATTAAATTTTTGTTTTTCCAAGCTGAAATAGCCTGACTCAACTTGGGATAAGTCCAGCAATTCTCTGACCATTTTATTCATTTTATTGGCCTCGTCGGTAATAACCTCACAATAGAAATTCTTACTAGCTTCGTCTTCTACAATGTTTACCTTTAAACCCTCTGCATAGCCCTGGATTAATGCAATCGGCGTTTTCAATTCGTGGGATACGCTGGAGATGAATTCCTTGCGCATTTCATCTATCCTACGTTCATGCTCGATATCCTCGACCAGTTTTTCATTGGCTTGCTTTAGCTCGGAAATTGATTTGTCCAACTGGTCGGAAAGGGAATTGATACTTTCTCCCAGTTCTCCAAGTTCATCCCGGTTATTTGAAGCGTATTTCTCACTAAAATCAAGTTGGGACATTTTTTGTGCTATCGCATTCAACTCTAATATGGGACGAGTAAAACGCTTTGAATAAATAAAAACAACTATACTACCTATTATAATTGTCAATAATCCAGTAAAAAGGGAAAAACGGTTAGCAATGGCGGCACTTTCGTGAAGCGAAACCAGTGGAGTACTTAGCAATATATAGTCGCCGTTATGAAGCATGCTTATGATATTTAATAACTTGGTGTTTAAGGTTGGGTCCTGGTTTACCGCGAAAACCTTTTCTCCTGATTGAAGCAGAGACAAGCTGCCTGTGACCAGGAGAATACTTGGCTCAGGCCTTTTCATTTCGATTCTTGCTGTGTCTGGCCGGGAGGGACCGGAATTCTGGGAGTCTATTCTCACATCCCTAGACCGATATTTTATTTCAAAATTCTTATTCAAAATAAGCACATTCAGACCTTTAATACTCTCTAGTTGGAGCATTTCCAGCGCCAGGTCCATAGGATTTCCGTTGTATATCCCATCTATCATCTCTGTAGTGGTGAGGAGTTGCTGCTTATTCTGATCTATATAGTACTTTTCCAGGTAGAATGAATTCATCCCCCAGGAAAAAAGCACAAAAAATACTATTAGTACATTTACCGTGATAAATAGTCGTGTTCGAATAGAGATTTTCATGACGTTACCTCAAATCGATATCCGACCCCTCGTACAGTTTGAATGTAATCGCCCTTGTCGCCCAACTTCAGACGAAGGTTTTTGATGTGCGCATCAACCGTCCGAATATCTCCATAATAGTCATAATTCCAGACGGCATTTAGGATTTGTTCCCTTTTTAGTGCTCTCCCTTCATGATCTGCCAGGTACAGCAGCAGCTCAAATTCTTTGGGAGTCAAATCTATTGACTGCTTGTTCACATAGACATAATGAGCAATCTCGTCTATTTCCAACCCATTAAGCAAACGAGGAGAAAGGTTTTTATTACTCGTTCTTCTTAACAATGCCTGCACTCTGGCAACCAGAATTTGGGGACTGAATGGTTTAGTTACATATTCATCGGCACCCAGTTCAAAGCCAAATAACTCATCCGACTCTTCTCCCCTGGCAGTTAGCATGATTATAGGCACTGTCGATTTTTTCCTGATGTCTCTCAACACAGCCCAACCATCAAATTCAGGCATCATCACATCCAAAATCAGCAGGTCGATCTCTTGAGACGCAAAAATCTCTAGAGCTTGTTTACCATTTTCAGCTTCAAATGTAGCATAGCCTTCCTTTTTCAAGAAGTCGCATAGCAGTTTCCGCATCCGTTCTTCGTCATCAGCAATTAAAACACTTTTTGTCACTGGGTTACCTCCTCTTCGTCCGATATCATGCTGCTAAGGTATGTAATGGTATATTACTCAAAGCTTAATTGTATTTTTACCCAAAAAGTCATAATTTTCTATTATTATTGTAATCCATTTTTGTGAAGACTTTGTGAATTGAGATAAAAAAAGAGCCTTATCCCGTGTTATCCACATTAAATAAGGCTCCTGATTCAACAGCAATTTTTTATTTTTATTTTTGCAAGATTATTTTTGGGCCTTCACAGGAGCGTCTGTCACAACTTCTTTCAATGCGGCAAATACCCCTCCTAGACCGGATAAATCACCTGGGATTATCAGTTTAGTCGCCTGACCATTACCTAACTCTTTAATAGCTTCCAGGGATTTCAGGGCTATCACTTTATCATCAATCCCTGCCTCTTTTATCATCACCAAACTATCAGCAAATGCCCTTTGGACGTTTAAAATGGCCTGTGCCTCTCCCTCAGCTTGCAGAATATTAGCCTGCCGACTACCTTCAGCTTTTCTAATAGCAGCTTCCTTGAAAGCTTCCGCATTTAGGATAGCAGCTTGTTTTAGGCCTTCCGCTTCAAGAATGGCTGCGGTTTTTTGCCCTTCAGCCAGGAGGATAGCCTGCCTCTTTTCTCTCTCTGCCCGCATTTGTTTTTCCATGGCGCTTTGTATATCTTGGGGAGGTATAATATTTTTCAGCTCTACGCGGTTTACCTTTATACCCCATTTATCAGTGGCTTCATCTAATATTACCCTCAGCTTGGTATTAACAAGATCCCGGGAGGTAAGGGTCTGGTCTAGTTCCAAGTCTCCCACAATGTTTCTAAGGGTAGTTGCTGCGAGGTTATCGATAGCGAATATCGGATTTTGAATTTCATAGGTGTATTTAAAGGGATCTGTAACCTGATAGTAAATGACTGTGTCGATCATCATGGTAACATTATCTTTGGTTATAACCGGCTGGGGAACGAAACTAACCACCTGTTCCCTCATGTCTACTATAGCTCGGAAGCCGTCAACAAATGGAATAAGAATATTAATACCCTTTTCAGCTGTTTTATGAAACTTTCCCAATCTCTCCACAATTCCAATGGTTGCCTGCCTTATAATCTTAACTGATGAATAAGCAATTAAGATAACAAATAATACAATTACTAGATCTACAAAAATCGTTGCCATACTATCATTCCTTTCATTACGTAACAGGGAAAAAATAATCAGCTGATCATTTTATTCAACTGCTTTCTTGACTACCAGTTTAACTCCATCTATACCAGTAACTACGATCCGAACATCCATTTCAATTTCCTCAACGGCTACTGCCGTCCAAATTTCTCCATTAACCTTCACCTGACCGTAGTGCAATGGGGATATACTGGTCGTAGATATGCCGTGTTGTCCTACCAATGCGTTAACATTACTAAACGTATCATTCGATTTAATTAGTTTTAACACCAGAGGACGAGTAAATACAACAAAAATTAGAGTAATAAGAGCAAAGACCAGCAACTGGCTTGGCAAGCTTGCCAGTAATGTCAGGCTAACTCCTCCAGCCACCAGTAAAGCAGCCAGAGCTAACCATAAAAACCAGAAACCGGCGGAAACAATTTCAACGGCGCCACACAATACAGCTACCAATATCCATTGCACTGCAGACATAAGCATTGCCTCCTTCATTATATAGAATATGCACTTACATTTAACTGATGAAAAATTAATCACGTTATGGAAATTAATAAACAAGCGAAACCATAAATGAACATACAAAGAGATATCATATATCGGCATTTATGATGACCTTCTAGAATCATTATATACCAAATCGGTGTGTTAAAGGGCTTTTTGCGTGGAATCCAAATTGTGTTATCCAAACTTTTCAAAAGATCCGTATATTGCCACAAATTTTTTTTTATCTCTATATATTTCCAAGCAGGATTTTAACATTTTTTGGATAATATTGCACCAAACAAGTATTCGGAGTGTGTTATCAATGCTCGCAATAACCAATACCCTGGCACTTACCGGGATAGAAGCCAAACCGGTTAAGGTGGAAGTTGATATACAGAATGGGTTGCCAGGATTTGAAATTGTTGGTTATTGAAACTTCGTTCAATGTTGACATTAATCAGGACGGATATATAGCTCTACACCCTTCCTAGCATCCTTGTAGTGGATAATCGCGCACAATCCTGCTGAGCCGATATTTGGCTAAGCCCTTCAAATAGTTCTCCCAGTTCCTTCAAGCTCAACGATGAATTCTTTCTGATTTCCTTTATTAGCTCGTCACGCTGCCGCAGGTCAAAAAAGGTGTCAGTGCGGCCGAAATGAGGCAAGCCGGGCAAAACCTGGTCAATAGCGAATTGATTTGTTCTGCATCTTGCAGCTGGGCCTGGGGGGCCAGGAACGTTCCCACCAGCATGCCTCCATTTATCTTCCGCTCAAGGGCACCCTGCCCTGGGACCGGGATGAGCTAATAGAAACCGTGGACCATAAACCGGGATTACCTGAGAAGCGAACAGGCCCGCGGTTTATAAGAAGAGAGTCATTGCAAGGGTTGCTTAGACCCTTGCATGACTCTCCGGCGAAGTCCTTATTTGCTTTATTACTTCGATTTATGGGTATACATAGGCAGCCGATTTGTAGGAGTAGTTGCCGCAGGCATCTCGGACAACAATACAATCATTGGCCTGAACGGTGAATGGTTGATTTACACTGCTGATCGAGCCCAGCGAAATATAGCTACCGCCCCTGAATACATATAACTGCCCTCCATTATAAGTTCCACCAGTATTATTCAAAGTGATATTTGTAGCATCAACTCCGCCAAAGTCGTAAGCATTGCTGCCGCCTTTGGCTGGCATCATACCCAATGGGTAACCGTCAGACACCCAGGCCGATTTGGCGGTGCCATATACATAGCGATACCACATATTATAGCTGGTGTTTATCCCCGGACTGGATCCAACATTATGCCAGCCTAGGGTTAGATTTGCCGGATAGCTTAGATCCAGGGTGTATTTAGCCTCGCCGGTGTCAGCCACCGTCTCGCCGGGGTCCGTAGCTTTGATGAAAATCTCCAGTGTGGTATAGGCGGGCAGATCAGTGCCTGTTACTTCCAGGTATGCATCGAAATATCTAAAGCCCAGATTGGCCACCGTGGGAGCGGTATCCAACCTCCACTTGGCATACAGAGTAGTAGTGCCGGCTGCGTTTATAGTCGCACCCGCGGCATAGTCCATTCCCATCCAATCCGCTGCCGTATTCCAACCGAGGAAGGTGCAGCCGGCCTTGGTCATAGATCCGACGGCAGCGGCCGTGGTTGACCCGCCCGAGACATAGCTGGCATCGGCCGGAACGGTTCCGCCATCATATCCATTACCGTTATAGGTGACAAGGTTATCAGCCACCGTTACCGGAATGGTAACCCTGGTATAAACTGTATCAATATTTCTATATATGGCGACAATATTACAAGTACCGACCCCAACTCCAGTTATCACCCCTCCGCTACTGACTGTCGCCACCGCAATATCGGAAGTGCTGAAGCTGAAGACGCTGAGCGAGGTGTCTTTATAGGGGTTAGCAGAGGTTGACCAGCTGCTGCCATCCGAGCTTTGCTGCTGCGCCAGCTCGTCCATGGTCAACTGGCGAGTTCCTGCGGAGGTAAGGGTTACAGCAGTCCCAGTATAAGCGTATCTATACTGGGGAGTCTTGGCGACACCGGAACAAGAAGCAAGGTTTGTTAGGAGCGGATCCACCCAGACATTAAGATAGTTGCCATTTGACGACCCCGTCAGACCAGTCGGCAAGGTGGGCAGACTGATCAAGTGGTTGTTATTGGCATACAACTCCGTCAGGCCGCTCGGTAAAACAGGCAGGCTGGTAAACCCGCTGTAATCGCAATATATCTTCGTCAAACTGCTCGGCAAGGCGGGCAGGCTGGTTAATAATGGGTCCCAATAGCAGTTCAAGCGGGTCAGGCCGGTTCCCTCAAAATTTTCCAACCCCGCCAGGCTGACTATGCTGGGGTTGTTAGTAACGCTAAGGGTATAACTCATAGCTGCCATCCTGTTGATCAAGTCCTGTTTAGTGAATGTTCCGGGTGTAGGCGATATCCCCAGCCACGTCTGTACTGCTTGCTTGAAAAGGGGATCAGTGAAACTGCCGGATATGTCATTTGCACCTACTGTTACCGTAAAGGTTCTTACGCCAGTTACTCTGCCAATTTCTGATGTTGTTACAACAATTGCAAGGCTTGCTGCTGATGCAATTGTATAGTCATTTCCGCTGGTGTATGCAGCACCGTTGATCAAAATAGTCGATGTTGCGGCACCTGCATCTGTTACTGTGAATTTGATATGGTCCGCGGTAGCAGTTAGCCAGCCTGTTACTGCACCAGTTGTATCAGTAGCTCCCGCCGCTGGAATTGCAACGTTTGTAACTCCTCCAACAGGATTTGTGACACCTGCGGACAATTCAATCGCGCTCGGTGCTGTTGCTGTTGCTGGAACCAATGCTGCCATCGCAGCATTGATGTCATCTATCATGGTCTGCCTGTCACCATCTGTTTGGTTACTCACAACGGTTGCAGCACTCAGAACAGTCTGTAAGTCCGACCAACTTCCTGTAGTATAATTAGCTTGTATCAATCCATTCGCTGCTTCTTTTATTGCATTGAGGCCTGTTAAAATGCCTGTTGTATATCCCAAAGGTATGATTGCATTTCCCAAATCTAATGATTTTGCTTGAATATCTGATTGTATTGGAGAACCTTCACAAGGATAGATTGCATCATACAAAAGAACTTTTTGGTCATACACGGCTGTATATACAGCGTCTGTAACGGTACCACCAGCCGCACTTCGGTAGGCTGTCATTACCGAGTCTGCTGCTGATATTGCACTCTCCCCAGCAGCAATTACTTGGGCTAATGTCAACTCCGTAACCACAGAGGGTATATATACGGGACCATCGTCTGAAGGCGGTGAATAAACTGTCGGCGTAGTTGTCACACCTGGTATTGTTGGCATACCTGGCATCGGAGGTGCTCCTGCACTTTGCATTGCCTGATTAATAATATCTATGATAGAGGTTGGTATTGTTGGCGTAGTCGGTACTGTTGGTATTGTTGGTACTGTTGGCATACCAGGCATAGTTGGTGCCGGCGGCGGCGGTGGCGGAGCTGGTAGTTCCTGATTCTGAGTCATGGTCTGGGCTGTTTGCGCCATCCAAGTCTCTGCCTGTACAAATTGTTGTAATGCAGCCGGGGGCAGGGGAGCAGGTGGAGGTGGAGGTGCTCCTGGCTGAGTTACTGTCGTACTTTGGTTTCCACTCAACGGAACAGTTACTCCTCCACTAGTTACTTCTGCGTCTCCAGTCAATACGGCAGTAGATTGTCCGGTGGAGGTTACAGTATTATTCCAAAAGGTTCCTCTTATGGCTGCAACACCCCAGGGCATATCTACCTGGACCTTCACTTTCTTTTGTTGGGAGGACGCATACCAGGGCGGCTGAGTGCCACCATCTGCTAAAAGCTCCCAACCGTCCAGACTGGCAACTAGCTGGCTGCTCACCGGATATACTTGTCCGGTGGTTTTTTTCTTATCAGTCTCATTATTACTTGTTTCATGTTTGGTAGCCAAGCCTCCTAACAAGTCGCCTTGTTTAAGCTTTATGTCTAACCAGTCTACAGCAGTTCCTTCACTGCCATCGGCCTTAAGGTATTTTCTTCCTTTGGATTCGACTACGGTAATCTGGGTGTTCTCTTTTAGGAGC
>PHAA01000045.1 GCA_002840245.1 Firmicutes bacterium HGW-Firmicutes-15 | reverse complement strand
CAAGGACGTCTTCCATCCGGGCTACGAATTCCGCGTCTTCTCTGCTTGGGATGCACCAGTATGCATTGCGGTGAGGTCGAATCCAGTTTTTTTTAGTGTCCTTGCGATGGTGTTCTTGCTCACAGGCACATCCAGCTCAATCCTCGCCTTGTCCTCCAGCAGGCGGAGCGTCCACCTGGAATGTCCTTCCGGGACCGGCCCGCACGCAATCTTGATGATCTTCGCTTCCGCCCTGCCATCCATCTTCCGTTTTGCGTTGTCAGAGTTCTCGTGGCGCTTGAATGTCAGCACTCCCGCAAATCCATCCTCGGCATAGATCTTGGATACGTTGGTCACCGTCGCGAGACAGACCCCGGCAATATCCGCAACCTGCTCATGGGAATACCGCTCCCCATGATTCTCATCGAGCAGGAGAAGCAATCTCCCCCGGTCGATGATGGTGCTGGAGACTTTCCTGTCCTTGAGCATCCTCTCGATTGTGTCGACCTGATCCTCGGTCAGCCTGACTTGGTATTTCCGTGTTCGTTTTCTTGCCATATCCACCTCTATTCTCATCTTACCAGAGGCAAATGGCAAGTGTTAATATTGTCTAAATATCATTGGGACAGAATACTAGTGGCCTGTAAACTCTATTACTTTACTTTCCTTCGGTCTAAGCGGTGTGTGGCGGCGTTCGTGTCGAATCAGATAGCTTGCTATCCTCTTCTCCTTGGCCTAGCCACGCTCCGCTTCCACTCGAAGTCAACTGACAAGTCTGAAGCTTTACAGACCACTAGTCATCCAATTATGAAATTATCTCATGCAATGCTTTCATAAGCGCAAGATTCTCTTCTTCCCGCTTTATTGCAATCCTGACATACTCGCCAGTAATTCCCTGCTTTTTAGAGAGGTCCTTAATAAGAATGTTCTTCTCAAGAAGTTTTGTTGTAATTTCAGAAGCACTGAATTGAGCAGTTACCTCACACATCATATAGTTTGCTTGGGAGGGAATAGGTCGTAGCATGGGAAATGTTTCCAATAGTTCAAAAAACCTTTCACGTTCCGCTCTGAACCTATCCATCGCCAGATAATAGTCGGAACGATATTTTTCCCAGATCTGGAGGAAAAATTCTGCAAATGAATTGATGTTCCAAATGGAGACGTCCCGTTTGAGGCTTTGTATGAGTTCCCTGTCTCCTGAAAACAATACACCAAGTCTGAGTCCAGGAACTCCGTACGACTTGGAGATGCTTTTTATTATGACAACATTGGCATATTGTTCAAGGATTTCCTGTTTCAAGATGGTTGCCTCGGACCAACTATCGGAGAAATCAATGAAAGACTCATCCACAATCAAAGTGATATTCTTCGATGCCGCCCAAGAGAGAAGTATGAGCATATCGTTCCATGGTATAAGGTTGCCTGACGGATTGTCAGGATTAATCACGACCAGGGATCCGATTTTCTTCTGAGAAAAGAAACCGATAATATCTGATACAGAGTAACTAAAATCTTTCTGTTCAGGAGTATAGGTGACTGTTTGATCGATATCGAACCTGTTGCGATATTCATCGAATGTGGGTTGAATTATTCCCATGGGGCCTTGGAGTTGGTTCATCAAGGATCTGATCAGTTCAGCAGCACCGTTACCGACAACAGTCTGCTCTTTGTTTGTATTGAAATATTTTGCTGCCAGCAGGGCATTGGTCTCCTGGCCAGAGGGATAATCGTGAATCAGACGTTCGAAATTGGCTTTTATTTCATCTAGTAGTCTAGTAGGGGGATAATATGGATTGACCAGATAACAGAAATCCAAGAGCTTTGGATATCGCCAGTATCCCCCAAACCGTTTGGAAATTTTCGTCAACCTTTCTTCTGTGGTGTTGGTAAACAAGGATTCCGCAATGTCGAGATCCTGGATATCGTCGATTTCATACCAGAGTTGCTCACCCAATATCTTTGCTTTGATTCCAGTATCGTCGAGAAGCGATATGACTTTCAATACTTGTTCGTAATACTCGTTGTTCCCAAGGGCTTTGCAATATGCTTCCAAGAACGGAACATAATGGCTACCGGAAAATCCCTTACTGAATTTATAGATATTCACTGTCTTGTAATATGTTTCTGTATCACAGAATTTGAATTGGGTTTTATTCAGGAAATCCGAAATCTTGTTGTCCTCACCCACAGTCACCACAGTGCCATCCATCCAACTCTCATATTTGGCGACGAGTGCAAGATTTGGGCATGGGTCATCAACGAGACATTTTACCACGGATAGATCGAAGATGAGATCCGACTCTAGAAGCAAGGTATCTTCTTCAAGCAGGTGCTCTCGAGCGAGGAACAATGAATAGATATTGTTTGTGGTATCGTATATGGTATTCGTTATGAACTCGATTGGGGTTGCGATAGTAAGGGATTTGACGAATTCTACCAATGCAGCGCCCTTATATCCGACGACCAGGATGATCTTGGATAGGTGCAAGGTATCCAACTGGGTTAACGCTCGTTCTATAAGCGTGATTCCATTGACTTCAACCATGCATTTCGTTGCGTTGGCTGTCAATTCCTTCAGTCGTTTTCCCATTCCTGCGGCAAGAATCACTGCTTGCATCTGAACTTTTCTCCTATAGATTTGAATAATCGTATCACTAAATGGATTGTCGCACCATGGGGATTCTCATTTTATTTCTACCTATAAGCATTGTATTGGTATAAATTGGTCACATTGTGCTCCTACTTGAACTATGGTATCTTTGCACAGGCAACAACCAATCTGATTCGTTTGAATCCGCTTTGGTTCCAAGGGTTATGCAGTGGGAAAAGCTATGCGGATTTTACATGTGCTCGGCGGTCTCGATCGTGGTGGAGCGGAAGTAATGGTAATGAATCTCTACCGGCATATCGACCGGACACGGATCCAATTCGATTTTGTAATACACACACCCAACCGTGGTTATTATGAGGAAGAGATTGAAGCTTTGGGGGGTATCGTTTATCGCGTCCCAAGGTTCACGGGGTTCAACATTCTAACCTATATAAAAGCCTGGAAGACCTTTTTTCAAGGTAATCGGGCTTTTTCTGCGGTACACGGACATATTGGGAGTTCTGCAGCTATCTACTTGGCTATCGCAAAAGGATTTCGGCTTTTTACCATTGCTCATAGCCATGGAGCCGGAAATACCCCTGATTTCAAAGGGTTGATGTATAGTTTCTTTTCTTTCCCCACCCGGTTCATCGCGGATTATTTTTTTGCCTGTTCCCGTGCCGCCGGGCTCTCGAGGTTTGGAAAGAATATTGTCGATTCCCATAGATTTACAATTGTGAAAAACGCAATTGTAATTGAAGAATTTGGGTTTTCTCAAGAGATTCGTACCGCTTTCAGGGCACAATTGCATCTTGGAGACAAGTTTGTTTTAGGCCATGTGGGGCGTTTCGATCCGTTGAAAAATCATACATTTCTACTCGAAGTGTTTAAATTGGTACATGAATCGTGCCCCGATTCAATTCTATTACTCGTAGGGGATGGGGAAGAAAGATCCCATATCGAGAGAGCTATCGATATACTCGGATTGACAGATTCTGTTATTCTTTTAGGATCGAGATCCGACGTTTCCAGTATTTTGCAAGCTATGGATGTATTTGTATTTCCTTCAATAGCAGAGGGCTTGGGCATTAGCCTTATTGAGGCCCAGGCAACAGGCTTACCTTGTGTGGTCTCCAGAAACGTACCAAGTGAGGCAAAAATCACAAACCTGGTCGACTTTTTATCTTTGCGAGACAATAAAACCAAGTGGGCAACAGCAGTTTTGGAAAAAAGGATCACCGTACATAGAGAAAGTCATCATAATGAACTTATTGAATATGGGTATGATATCCACAAGATGGTAAGCCAACTTGAGAAATTTTATATGCATAAAGGGAAAAGTTATGAGTAATAATGTTTATTATAAAAAGTATTTACTATTGGTAAATATTGTATGTTAGGAATCGTAATATTAAATTATATCAATTGGGAAGATACAGAAAAATGTCTTTTAAGTATCATTGATACAATTAAATCAATTCCATATAGGATATTTCTTGTTGATAACAATTCTCCGACGCGGTGTAGCACAAGTCTTCGCGAAATCATTGATCAAAACACTATAACTTTCATTGAGAGCTCAAAGAATCTTGGGTATTCGGCTGGAAACAATATCGGAATTAAGTTAGCACTTGACTATGATTGTGATAAGATTCTAATCACAAATAATGATGTAGTATTTATTGAATCGGCTATTCAAAACCTCTGTATGGCATTGGATAAGGATTCTTCTGTCGGTATCGTTGGTCCAAAAATTCTTAACCCAGATTATTCAGTGGATAAGCAAAATTTCATTTGTATCAAGACCGGAATGAAGCAGAGGTATAGGGTAAGGACCTTCTTGCACTATTTTTTCAAGAAAGACTTCGTTGAATATTATGGCTTGGATAGAAACTTGGATGATTCCTTTCCAGTATATTCTGTATCGGGATGTTGTTTCATGATACGTAGAGAATGCGCTGAAGTCGTTCTTCCATTTGATGAAAACTTATTTTTATATGGTGAAGAGCTTATATTGGGAATTCGTATGGAAGAAGCTGGATTTAAAACAACATATTTCCCTGAGAGTACCATAATTCATGCTCATGGGAAAAGCACGAGTAGCATGAGAGCGAATTCGTATATGGAATCGGTTAAGAGCGATATCTACTATTCTAAGAAATATCTTGGAGCTTCGCTGTTGTCAATTTTCCCATTATATATAAATAGTATGGGAGGGTATTTATTACGATGTATTAAATATGAAGATTACAGAAAAAATCTGCGGAACTTTTTTAAAGTTACATGTAGGAAATTATTTTATGAAAATGGATAATGTATTGGTATGAAACGAGGCCCATCAGCTATTAGGGAAGTCACATGTATCAGTTGGGGAAATGCACAAGATGCAAAAACATGGTCGAATATCCCGCACTTTCTGGTATCATCCCTAACTGCTCATGGACTAGTAGTTAATACTGTTGATCTATCGAAGAATCAATTTTTATTTGAAAAAGTTGGCAATCTTGTAAACAAGATACTTTCACGAATAATGAAGCAGTATATATTCTTTGATTATTCACGAACGATTCTATTTGATTTAATAGTCAATCGAAAATTGAAAAAGGTCGCCAAAGAGTTCAATACTACCGATTTATTTATCTGCTTGTCATTTAGTTATAGTATGAAAGAATTTACTGACACTAAGGTAGTAATGCTATGTGATTGGACTATTGAATATGCCATAAAAACTTTTTCTCATCGTTCCCCCTTTTGGTTTGAAAAACACGCAATCAATCGCCAAAACTACCTCATGGGAGATGCAGATTTTGTAATCACTTTATTTCCTGATGTGAAAAGATATTATCAAGAAAAATTTGACAGGATAAGGTATATCGGAAATGTGGTGAATTCTCCTGTTATAGCATCTGATGCAGTTGAAGGTCTAATTAAATCCAAATTTATGTGCAATAAGATCCTATTTATTGGAAAGGAATCATATTTGAATGGTTTGATTCCGTTGATGGAGAGCATTGAGATTATCAACAATTTGGTTCCCATACGCCTTGATGTAATAGGAATGAAGGAAAAGTTGAAAAAAAAGAAGAGCAACAATATTATATTTCATGGATATTTGGATAAAAGCAACACACAACAGGAAAGCAAATATTATGCATTGGTCTCTGAGGCGAAAGTGATTGTAAATGTAACTCCGGAATGGGCAGGATTCTCAAGTATGATCGAATGTATGTACTATGGAACTCCAGTTATTGTTACAAAATATAAAAACTTTGTTGATACTTTTGGGGATCCAATACCTTTCGGGTTCTATTGTAACAATGAAGTACCCAACATTGTTCAATCAATCATAAAGATCTTAGAAATGAATTACGAAACTTATCATGGACTTGCAAATAGTGCTCATGTAGCAACAAGTGAATTCTCTTGGCAAAGTTATGTTAAAAAATTACTGAACATGCTAGAATAGCCCTGACATGCACGTGATACGGAATTATGACTGGTAATTCTATCTGAATAAAACGAATCAGGAAGAGGTATGTACATGATTCGAAAATCGAACAAGATTTCAGTTGCAATGTGTACCTTCGATGGAGATGGATTTGTTCAGGAGCAACTGGAAAGTATTATCAATCAAACTCGTCCCCCGGATGAAATTGTGATCTGTGATGACCATTCATCTGATGGTACTGTTCAAATAATTAGAAATATCCTTGCTAAAATATCCATAAGTTGCATGCTCATTGAGAATGAACGGAATTTAGGCGTGAATAAGAATTTTGAGAAGGCAATAAGGTATTGTACTGGGAATATCATCTTTACCGCTGATCAAGATGATTGTTGGCTTGAGGATAAAATTGAATTCGTTGAAAGCCAATTCAATGCAAATGCAAAGACCCTTTTAGTTTTTACTGATGGTCATGTAGTCGATGAGAATTTAAAAAGTTTGAACTCAAACCTTTGGGATGTCTTTCATTTTCCTTTCGAGAAGGACGTGACCGGGAACATGTCATTGCTTGAGCTTCTTTTAAATAGAAACGTTGTTACCGGGGCGACAATGGCTTTTCGTTCCGAGCTCTGTGAGCTTATTCTTCCATTCGGAGAAGGTTGGTTTTTTGATCACTGGATTGCAATTATTGCAACGATACGGGGAGGGGTCCAAGCTTTACCCGAAAAGGCAATTAAATACCGAATGCACGGAAAAAATGTTGTTGGAGCAACCAAAGAGGCTTATCTTCTTCGTCTAAAAAAATATTTCAGCAATTACTCCAAAGCATTCCTTTCAAGAAAAAGAAACATCTACTATGAGATGCTCTCCCAGTTGGTCACAAGAATTGAATCCCAGAAGGAGTTTGATACCGACTCGAGTATCAGAGCCCTTGAATCGATTGAAGACTGTTATTACTTCTGGGCACGGAGATCGCAGATTTACCATGAAGCATTTTTTGTAAGTGTTATAAACATCTTCAAAGATCTGCTCAAGGGGAACTATAGAAGATTTTATACTGGGCTGAGAGGTGCTGTCCGTGACCTTATCAGTGTTTTCCTCATACAATGAGTTTCTTTTATACTCCCATAGTTCAATGATCATTGGGAGTTGCTACTTTGTTGTTGGTAGTCCAAAAGATGTGTTAGTATACCATTGTATAATGATAGAATTACGTATTTAAAGACAGGAAGAAGATGGATCATTTAAATCTTTTAAAAGTTATTTCAGGTAACAAGTTTACAGACTCTCGGGGTTGGTTCACCGAGTCGTATAATAAGAGGCAATTGGCCGAGCAGGGTATAGGAGTGGAGTTCGTGCAAGACAACCACTCGTACTCGGCATGTAAGGGGACGCTACGCGGAATTCATTTCCAGAAAGAACCGAAGGCCCAAAGCAAGCTGGTGCGATGTACACGGGGAGCGATCTTGGACGTGGTGGTGGACTTGCGCAAGGGATCGGCCACGTACAAGCAGTGGTGGTCGTACAAGTTGAGTGCAGAGAATTGTAAACAGTTGTTCATTCCCAAGGGATTCGGGCACGCTTTCGTCACTCTCGAGGATGACACCGAGATCCAATACAAGGTGGATGAATATTACTCTAAAGAGCACGACAGGAGTATTCGGTATGACGATCCCGAGCTTGCAATAGACTGGCAGGTCAAGGCTCCCATACTGTCGGAGAAAGACCTTGCAGCTCCACCGCTGGCCGACAGCGACGCGGATTTCAGCATCACTGTGCTGGTGACTGGAGCACAGGGGCAACTGGGGCACGATGTACTGGGGCAACTGGAGGAGAGGGGTATCCGGGGAGTAGGAGCGGACATCGGAGACTTCGATATTACTGATGGTGGTTCCACCGAAGCGTATATCAACAGCTTGAAGCCCGACGTGGTGGTGCACTGTGCGGCATATACGGCTGTGGATATGGCTGAGGACGAGCGGGAGCTATGCCGAAAGGTGAACGTGATCGGGACTGCGAACATCGCCGAATCCTGCAAGCGAATTGGTGCTGCGATGGTATACATCAGTACCGACTATGTGTTCGACGGTAGTGGGGATCGTCCATGGGCTGAGGACGAAACGGTCTCCCCATTGGGCATATATGGAGAGACGAAAGCCGAAGGTGAGCTTGCGGTGCGGAAAACACTTGACAAACATATTATTGTACGCACTTCGTGGGTATTCGGTAAGAACGGGAGCAACTTCGTGAAGACGATGTTGCGCCTTGGGCGAGAACGGGACAAGGTTCGGGTAGTGGACGACCAGGTAGGGGCTCCTACCTATACAGTCGACCTTGCCCGGCTTGTATGCGATATGCTACAAACCAACAGGTACGGTACCTACCATGCGACGGGTGAAGGGTGGTGCAGTTGGGCTAGTTTTGCCGAAAAGATATTTGCGTTGACGGGAGTTCAGGCCACGGTGGTTCCTGTGCCATCGTCGGAGTACCAGACGAAGGCAAGACGTCCATTGAATTCGCGCCTTGGAAAGGATAGGCTCGATAAAAATGGCTTCGAGCGTTTGCCCCATTGGCAGGACGCACTTGAGCGATTCTTGAAGGAATTGGGTGAGGAGGTACGCGCATGAAGGGGATTGTGTTGGCAGGAGGAAAGGGGACGCGGTTATACCCCATGACAAAGGCGGTGAGCAAGCAGCTGCTACCGATATACGATAAGCCACTCATCTACTACCCGATCTCGGTGCTCATGCTTGCCGGCATACGGGAAATCCTTGTCATCAGCACTCCGGAGGACATTGGCTCATACGAGCGTCTTCTAGGTGACGGTTCCGAGTGGGGGGTGTCGTTCTCTTACCTGATTCAGCAACAGCCACGGGGTTTGGCCGATGCATTCATCCTAGGAGAAAAGTTTATTGGAAGCGATAGCGTCTGCTTGGTGCTTGGCGACAATGTTTTCTACGGAATGACACTGTCGGAGATACTGAGACAGGCGGCTGGCCGTACCAAGGGTGCCACCATCTTCGGCTACCCGGTGCGGGACGCACGGTCGTTCGGTGTGGTCGAATTCAATGCCGAACGGAAGGTCCTCTCTATCGAGGAGAAGCCGGAGCATCCGAAGAGCAACTATGCTGTCCCAGGATTATACTTCTACGACAATAGGGTGATCAGTATCGCCAAAGGCGTAAAGCCCTCCGAGAGGGGAGAGATAGAAATCACCAGTGTAAATAATGCATATCTCGAGTTGGGCGAATTGCATGTGGAATTGCTTGGGCGTGGGATGGCCTGGTTGGACACGGGAACTCCCGAAGGGATGCTGAAGGCGTCCGAGTACGTGGAGGCGGTGCAGAGTCGTCAAGGGTTCTACATATCCTGTTTGGAGGAGATCGCCTGGCGAAGGGGATTCATTACAAAAGGCCAGTTGAAAGAGCTCGGAGAGAGCTTGAGAATGACCGAATATGGTCAGTACCTGCTGTCGCTGGTACGGGAGTAGGGGGCTTGGATGAATACGGTATTGGTGACTGGTGGTGCGGGGTTTATCGGAAGCAATTTTGTACGGCTCTTGCTCGATCGTCAGGCTGATTGGAAAGTTGTAAATGTCGATGCTTTGACCTATGCGGGGAACTTGGAAAATCTAGGACCATTGATTGACGACCCCCGGCATGTGTTCGTGAAGGCGGACATACGGGACAAGCAAGCGATGGAAGAAGTGTTCTTACAGCATCGGATTGATATGGTAGTGAACTTTGCCGCAGAGAGCCATGTGGACAGGAGTATCATGGAGCCTGAGATATTTCTGACCACGAATATCATCGGTACGCAAGTGCTGCTGGAGGCGGCTAAGCGTCATTGGAAAGTCATTCCCGAAGATAAATACTCCAAGGAGTATCGTGAAGGAGTTCGTTTCCTGCAAGTGTCGACGGATGAGGTGTACGGGGCATTGGGGAGAAGCGGCAAGTTTGTGGAGACAATGCCGCTATCGCCGAACAGTCCCTACAGCGTTTCTAAGGCAAGTGCCGACCTATTGGTGAGAGCCTATTACGAGACATTCGGACTACCAGTGAATATCACAAGGTGCAGCAACAACTATGGACCGTACCAATTTCCGGAAAAATTGATTCCACTGATGCTTGCGAATTGCATGGTGGGAAAAGGATTGCCGGTGTATGGAGACGGTATGCAGGTGCGCGATTGGCTGCATGTGTCGGACCACTGCCTGGCAATCGAGACTGTACTTCTGGAAGGTAAGGTAGGCGAGGTATACAATGTTGGGGGTAATAATGAGCGGGCGAATATTGACATCGTAAAACTGATTCTAAGGACATTGGGTAAGGGCGAGGAACTGATTACATATGTGAAGGATCGCCCGGGTCATGACCGTCGTTATGCGATCGACAATACGAAGATTACCACAGAACTTGGGTGGACGCCAAAGTATACGTTCGAGCAGGGAATGGATGAGACGATCCAATGGTATGTTGACAACCAAACATGGATGGAGCATGTGGTAAGTGGAGAATATCAAGCCTATTATGGCAGAATGTATGAATGATCCAATATTTTCAATAATCATACCAGTTTATAATGGAGAAGAAACTCTGAGTCGTGCGATTATGTCATGCCTTCAACAAACTTGCAGGGATTTTGAAATAATAGTTGTTAACAATGCCTCGACAGATGAGACGAGGAAGGTTGTTGACAGATTTCAATCAGAGAAAATTAGATACTACTATTTGGGAAGAAAAGGACGCTCTTACGCAAGGAATTTTGGAATAGAGAAATCAAAAGGGAAGTATTTGCAATTCCTTGATGCTGATGATGAGATTTCTCAACAGAAACTTGAACGGGCTTTAGTAAAATTTTCAGAATTTGATCATGATGCGATTCAGAGCAGCACTGTCTACTATAAAGATTCTTGTGCAATCAAAGCTGTCGTACCCACGATGAAAAGAAATCTGTACGAAACTCTATTGATCGTTAATTCCATACCGATCAATTCCATGATTATTAAAAGAGAGATATGTTCGACGTTTCCTGAAGATAGGGAATATCTAGAAGATCGAATCTTTTGGATACATAGCCTTAAGAATGCGAAGGTTGGATATGATCCTGACTTTCTAGGTGCAAGAGTCCATCTTCACTCGAACAATACATCGAACAATTATTATGAAATGTTTGTGAATAATCTTCTTATTAGTCTGGAGTATCTTAGTTGTCATTTATCTTTCAAGATGAATCTGAGCAGGCAACTTGATGTTGCAAAGAAGTATCTTTACTACCGCTATTTTATAAAAGCTGGATTAATCGTTGAGGATAAGCAAATTTCTGAGAAGATTGAAAATTTTTATTTCCGTGAAATCGTGCGCTATGTAAGTGATTTGAAAATTCTTCAAAGATACATTGCGAATAAAATAAAGATACCAGAGGATAATTCATGAACAGTCTGGGGAATTTAAAGGATATTATAAGTGTCAAGATTAGTTAATTCAGTCCGAAATGCAAAATATAATTTATTTGGATTGGTTTTAAGTTATTTTTTTAATTTTATATCCAGAAGAGTCTTCATATTATATCTGAATGCTCAATATCTTGGCTTGGATGGATTGTTCTCAGATATACTCACCATGTTATCACTTGCAGATCTAGGAATTGGGAGTGCAATTGCTTTTAGTCTCTATAAACCTCTGGCTTTAAAACAATTAGATAAGGTCAAGTCGCTTATGGAGTTTTATAAGCGGGCATATCAAACAATCGGTTTGGTCGTATTAAGCGTTGGACTTGGGCTTTTACCATTTTTACGACTGGTGTTAGGAACTCTACCTGCTATTCCAAATATCAACCTTATTTACAGTCTATATGTTATCCATTCTTCTATCAGTTATTTTCTAAGTTATAAACGAACACTCTTAATCGCTGACCAAAAGAAATACTTGGATTCAATTTATCAATACATCTTTCTTTCATCTAAACACTTAATCCAAATATTCATTATCGTATTTACAAGAAATTTTGTATATTTCCTTTTGGTAATGGTTGGTATGACAATATTGGAAAATCTATTGATCTCAAAAAAAATCAATAAATTGTATCCATATTTAAAAGAAAAAAATAGAAGTCATTTGGATCCTATTGAGAAAGCCATTATTAAAAAGAATGTTATCGCTTTAAGTTTTCATAAAGTCGGTGCGATACTTGTAAATGGAACAGATAATATTTTGATTGTGAAATTTGTGAGTCTGGCTACTGCAGGGTTCTATTCAAATTATGTGCTTATAAGAACAGCTTTAAATCGGGTTTTTCAGATACTCTTTTCCTCAATCACTGCAAGTATCGGAAACTTGCATGCAGAAAAATCAATAGATGCAAGCATGCTGGTATTTTCACAATTAAATTTCATTTCTGCTTGGATATTTGGTTTTTCTGCAATTTGTCTACAGCTTTTATATAATCCCTTTATCCACATCTGGATTGGTGATGAGTATATATTTAATGAGTGGATTGTGTTTGTAATTGTTTTAAATTTCTATCTGCGGGGTATGCGTCAGCCTGTGTTGACCTTTAGGGATTCCTTGGGTCTATTTTGGTTTGACCGTTACAAATCCATCGTTGAAGCGTTGGTAAACCTGGTTGTATCCATTATTCTGGTCAAACAGATTGGATTTATTGGAATTCTTATTGGAACAACTATAAGTACAATTACTGTTTGTTCATGGATAGAACCGTACGTCTTATTCAAGCATGGATTTAATTCTTCTGTATTCACATATTTTGAGAAAACCCTTTTCTACATTTTTATGACTGCGGTTGCTGGAATATTGGCGTATGCTTTAACTTTTTTCGTGTCAATTGAGAATGCATACCTCGAATTTGTGTACAGATTTGTGATTTGTCTTATAATACCTAATTGTTTCTTTTTCCTTACATACAGAAAACGTGACGAATTCAAAGATTCAATTTATCTTTTTAAAAAACTATTTCGAAGGCATAAAAGCCCCCATAATTCCTTGCATGAGTAATGGGATCAGTAGAAAATCACCGATGAAAAAGGGTGATAGTGTCTCAATGGTGGAATACACGGTATATAGAATCAAAACTCCCAATAATAGAAATAACTTTTGTTGGTAGAAGTTAATTATTGAAAAAATGAACATAATAATAATTGGTATTGAAAATATGCCAAGATATGCAAAGAATGTTAGAAATGTACTATGCAATCCGATTGAAGAATAATCTCCGTAGTTGGATCCAAAAAGTATTTTTTTAAAAGTTAGGTTATCGAGGAATTCTTTATAGATATCTAATCTTCCGTTACTTCTTATTCCCTCACTCGCATATCTCGAATTATTATAAATGAAAAAAAGTGCTGCTATCATTATGATAACGAAAAATAGTATTAAACCATACAGGAATACCCTTTTCCCACCATGTGATTTTAAAAAGCTTAAATTTGTAAAATAATAATGCTTTAACTTAATTATAATTACAAATACCAGATACAATGTGTTAACAAAAAGCCCAGCTCTGCTTCGAGAGAGAATTGTTAAAACAAGTGATATGCAAGCTGGCCAAATAGTCGGGTTTTTGCTGCCATTAATATATTCCGTTATCGAAATTAGACATGTGAGCGTAAAGAAGATAACGGGGATTGTGTTCCTGTTCATTCGGAAAAGGGTCGAACCACCATCGAGTCTAATTCCCATAATAAAGAATGAATATATGAAAGGTATCGAGATAAGAATAAATAATATTCGTAGAGAATATTTTGATAATTTCCCATTGGATGCCAAGTGCCATATAGAAAATCCAAGCAGTAAATATGAAAAACTCGTCTGAAATGATATCACCCCGGGATGCGAAATCAAGCCTGTATACAATATTATTAGGGCACCCATTGATAACGGGAGTAGAAACTTTCTGTTGAAATAAATTTTAAGAACCAATGCAACCGCAATATATGAAGTTAGACTTAGTAAGGAAATAAGTTCCTTATTTATAATATTTCCGAATATTACATTCACAAAAACAAAACTTAGAACTACCATGATGACCAACTGTAAAAGAATGGTAATACCGGTTGGAGTTTCACTCTTTTTATCAATAATTTGATCAGGAGAATGGTTGAATCTGGAAATAATATCACCTCTTTCGACTATGAATTACTCTACGACTTCTAAGCCGTATTTAAAAAAATGTAAAGTCATATTACTCTAATTATGTCTATGAAGCATGGTTAATTTTCATTGATTATCAGCCGATACATACATCTGGTTGAAAAAATGGAATATCAGGTATGATACCCGGACAACGTGTTCATGGGAAAAGCTTGTGCAACATTCAATAGTTTGAAGGTGTCATTCTTGAAGAATATATGGTATTATCTTTTCCAATAAGATATTAAGGAGGAACCAATGGCAAAGGAACCAACCAAACGTATCGTAGTCATAGGAGCTGGAATAGCCGGCCTCTCGGCCGCTTCCTATCTATTGCGAAATGGATATGCCGTTACCGTTGTCGAACAACACGATAAACCGGGCGGGTTATGCACCTCCTGGAAACGGAAGGGATATACCATAGACTACTGCGTGCACTGGCTACTGGGAACAAAACCGGGAACCGAATACCACCAGATATGGGAAGAATTGGGCGCGCTCACCAATAAGGATGGCTCTGCGGTTCCGATTGTCAATGCCGAAACCTTTTCCACCATTGGCCTTACGGGTGGGGAAAAAATTCACCTGTACGGCAACATCGAACAGTTTCGGACGGAACTGCTGCGTCTTGGACCCGAGGATGAAAAGCAGATCGACAAACTCTGCAAGTCGTTGCTGAGCCTGTCCAAGATCCCGCTGTATGCCTTGAGTGAAGAGAAGAGCCTCGGGAAAAGTATCGGACGTCTCAATCAAATGAGACATATAATCGGTCATCTCGCACCCCTGGAAGAGTATGCCCAACGATTCTCAAGTCCCAAGATACGGGAATTCCTAGGTACACTGATTCCAGGAGAATGGAGCTTGGCTTCGCTCACCCTCGGATTGTCGCAACAGCATATCAAAGGGGCAGGGTACCCAGTGGGTGGCTCGTTGAACCTTGCGCGGAATATGGAACGGGTAATCAAGCAATTGGGAGGCGAACTTAGATATCGTACCAAGGTCGCGAAGATAGAAGTCGCCGATGGAGTCGCTGTCGGTATTACGACGGAACAAGGGGAAACCATCGATGCCGATTACGTCATCAGTGCCGCCGACGGACACCAAACCATCCACAATTTCCTCGGCGGAACCTATATGCCCCAAGCGTTGCAGCAAGCCTACGAGACCTATCCGCTCTTTCCTTCATCCGTCTTCGTCGCCCTGGGAATCGATCGGGATTGTTCAGATTTGCCCCATTCGTCGACTCCGTATCTGGATCCGCCTATGGAGCTTGCCGATGGGACGGTCGTTCCCCATTTCAGTGTTGCTGTCTACAACTACGACGACACCCTGGCCCCTAAGGGGAAGACCTTGGTAACCGTAATCATGAATACATGGAATAGTGGATTCTGGGAGGGTCTGGCACAAACCGACCGGAAACAGTATGAACTTACCAAGGATGGCATTGCAAAACAGGTAATTGGCTATTTGGAGAAAGAGTTTGGGAATATCAAAGAACATATCGATATGGTGGATGTGTCGACACCCCATTCGGTCATACGCTACACAGGCAACTGGAAGGGAAGCTATGAGGGCTTTGCCCCCACCCGCAAGACATTGAGCAGACCGCTGCCGAAAACCCTGAAGGGATTGGACAACTTCGCCATGATCGGACAATGGACATCACCGGGAGGTGGCCTACCCACCGCCGCACAGGACGGACGCGATATCGCCATCAGGTTGTGCAAGCAAGACAAACGGCAGTTCTCAGGCAAGCTGCCACAATGAAAGGAGTCAATACCCCCCCAGGGCAAGCCCTGGACCTAGGAGGCAAAGCCTCCTTTTTCGCCCCAAGGGGCGAGGTATGGATCCTTACGTTGCCTGCACTCGCTCGGGAGAGTGCCTATCGCATGGTCCCTTTCCGCTCGCTTCGTTTGGCAATAATATTTTCCGCATGAAAAAGTGGGAGACGGCAACATCGCCGTCGTCTCCCCTCAATTCGATAGTGATACCAGCTACTTCAACTCTTCGTCGAAACAGACCGCAACCTTGCCGCAGGCACCGCTTGCCATGAGACGGTAGGCTTCGTCGGCCTGCTCGAGGCTGAAGCGGTGGGTGACCAGGTCCTCGGGGTGGATATTCCAACGCACCAGGCGTTCCACCAGGTCCTCCATGCGCCAAATGCTGGTGACCCAGGAGCCATAGATGGTTTTCTGGTCGTGGATGATATCGGGACTCGGGTTGAAACTTACGGTGCCACCTTCACCGACCAGGGCGATCTTACCCCATTGTCGGGTTGCCCGGATTGCCAGGGCCCTGCCGTCGGCATTGGCACTGCAATCGATCGCCTTCTCCACACCCTTGCCACCGGTGAGCGTCCGGATATTGTCCAATGTATCGGCACCCGGGGTGAACACATGGTCGACCAGCTTGAGTTTCTTGGCCAACTCGATGCGTTCCTGCTGGAACTCGACACCGATAAGCATGTTCGCTCCCATAGCCTTCGCCAACATCAACGCCGCCAGTCCGACCGGACCGAGACCGACAACCAGTACCGCATCGTTGCCGCTGATACCGATCTTCTCGATCGCCTCGTATACCGTGCCGAAACCACAGGCAACCTGTGCTCCGTCGGTATAGGTGAGTTGGTCGGGAAGGGCAACCAGATCCTTCTCGTCAGCCAATATGTAGGGAGCCATGCCACCATCGCGCTGCCACCCGTAGGCAGCCCGGTATTCGCTCGAACAGCTGATCATATAGCCCATGCGGCAATCGTGGCAGACCCCACATCCGCTGATATGGTACACGATCACCCGATCGCCCGCCTTGAAACGCTTGCACCCCGGACCGGCTTCGACAACCTGACCGCACGGCTCGTGGCCGGCAATGACATTCTGGTAGCCTTCGGGACCCTTGCCCAGATGCTCACGGTAAATCGCCCGTATATCGGAACCGCAGATCGTGGAACTCTTGGTTTTCACCACAACCTGACCGTGTCCCGGAGTTGGAATCGGAAAATCCTTGAATGCAACGGTGCTGTCACCAGGTAACAGCGCTCCCTTCATGGTCTTTGTACTCATTGAAAACTCCTCCTTGCGCATCTA
>PHAA01000065.1 GCA_002840245.1 Firmicutes bacterium HGW-Firmicutes-15 | reverse complement strand
GTATTCGGGGTTTTAGGATATGTATTGAAGCTCTATAAATATAGCATCGTCCCGATTGTATTGGGTATGATACTGGGGCGGATGGCTGAGGAATCACTCCAGCAAGCTCTGCTTTTGTATGATAATTCACTTGGTGCTATTTTTAAAAGTTTTTTGAGCAGGCCAATAAGTATTGTGTTGATATTATTTATTCTGTTATCCGTCGCCTACCCAATATATGCAGAGAGGAAGAAGCGAAATGTCATTGAGGAGAGTACGTGACAACTTACATTGACTAGTATTTTAAGCTGAATGTTGCTCCCTCTACTGAAAGGTCCTTGCTCATTCTATTTGCAGTTTCAACTAGAAGCTTTGAGAAAAGAGTTATTTTATTTTGGTCTATTCTAATTTTAGGTGCACCGATGGAGATCGCAGCCCATACTTTTCCGCTTGGGTCTCGTATTGGTGCTCCTATTCCAAAAGCCTCGGATGCGAATTCTTCATCGCTGATCGCATATCCGCGCTCTCTTACCATAGCTAGATCAGATAATATTTTTTCAAGGGATGTTTTTGTCATATTCGTAAGTGCTCTAATAGGTTCTCGTGCATACCATCTTTTGATCGTCTCTGTGTCTTCATACGCTGCCAGGGTTTTACCTATCGCACTAGCATAAAATGGTCTAGGATCTCCAATCTTTCCAGTGATTCGTACTACCTGGTGACTTTCTACACGACAAACGATGGTTGCCACATCTCCTACCATCATGCCTAAATTTACATTCTCATTAACTTCATCTCGTAGTTTCTCCATATAGGGTCGTGCATAATGTGTAATTCCTATCTGCTCTTCATAAGTCTTGCCGATTAGGTACACTGCCAAGCCTAGTGTATATTTATGATTGACGTTTTGTTTTACAAAACCATTATCTACCAGTGTACTCAATAATTTGAATGTTCCGCTCTTCCCGCATCCTATTTTTTTCCCCAATTCGGTAACTCCGTATTCATAGGGGGCTTGTGCTAATATTTTTAACAAGAAAATAACTTTTTCCTGTGAGTTCATTTTTCCTCCAAACGTCCTTAAGCTAACACTATTAATTTACAAGCAAGGTTAGCATGTCTGTTATTCGGAGTCAAGAAAATGGCATATAGTAAAAATTAATCTATTAAAATATATATAGTTACTAAATATAATAAATAGTTGGGGTATATTAAGCATGTGCAAAATTGATCTATATATTATCCCATTAACCTTCTTAAATTGTTTCGTTTCCTACAGTATCCTCAATGAAAGCTCAATCGGGTCTTGCCACAGACCAGCCAGCAATCAAATTGTGGTTGCAAGCAATGGTTTGCGGCAAGCCCCCTTTGGACTTCCCCCAAAACCGTAGACACTTGCTATACTCGTAAATTAAGGCAAGGAGAAAGGGAATGGGAGTTCCAAAGTATACAGAAGAGTTCAAGGCAGAAGCAGTTCGGCAAGTCACCGACCGAAATCGGCCAGTGCTCGAGGTAGCAAAGGGATTGGGAATGAGCGACGTTACCTTGTATGCCTGGATCAAGAAGTCTGGGAAAAGCATAGGCGCAGTAAAGCAAGTCCAGTCACTGGAAGCCGCCAATGCGGAGATCAAGCGCCTCAAGGCAGAGAATCGAACTCTGCAGGAGGAGCGCGACATCTTAAAAAAAGCCGCGGCGTACTTTGCAAAGGAATCCCGGTAAAGTACGCCTTTATAAAGCAGCATACGGGAATCTTCCGGGTTCGCCCCATGTGCAGAGTGTTGCAGATCCACCCCAGCGGCTACTACAGATGGCTGGCAAAGCCAGAATCTCCTCGAACCCAAGAAAACAAGGCGTTGACTGCATTGATCATCGAATACTGGGAAGCAAGCGATAAATCCTACGGAAGCCCTCGTATCCATAGAGATCTTAGGGAATCTGGCGAGCGATGTGGAGAAAACCGCATCGCCCGACTCATGAGAAAGGCTTCAATAAAGGCAGTTCGAGCATACAGGAAGCCTCGCTACATAAGCTCCAAGCCTTCAATCGTGGCTCATAATCATTTGGATAGACAGTTTACCGTTACCAAGCCTAACGAAGCCTGGGTAACCGATATAACCTATGTTCGGACCTATCAGGGCTGGCTCTACCTTGCTGTTGTCATAGACCTGTACTCCCGAATGGTGGTTGGTTGGTCAATGAAACCACACCTCCATCGGGATATAGCCCTAGACGCTCTCATCATGGGACTGCGGCGAAGGGATCCTCAACAAGAAGTTCTTATACATTCAGATCAAGGATCACAGTATTCCAGCGACGATTGGAGTAAGCTTGCTTCCAGCAATGGTTTCAAGATCAGCATGAGCCGACGAGGCAATTGCTGGGACAATGCCTGTGCAGAATCCTTCTTCTCAAGCTTGAAGAAAGAGAGGATCAGAAGAAAGATCTATCCGACATTTGAAGATGCTCGAACGGATCTGTTCGACTACATTGAGCTGTTCTATAATCGCAAACGTCGTCACAGCTACTTAGGGTATCAAAGCCCGATCGAATTCGAGGCTAAATCAAGAGCTAGCTAGGCGTCTACAGAATCGGGGGAAGTCCA
>PHAA01000044.1 GCA_002840245.1 Firmicutes bacterium HGW-Firmicutes-15 | reverse complement strand
GGGTACCGTACCTCTATACAGGCGCGCACATGAGAAAGGGTGGTCATCATCGACAAGAAAAAAAGAGCAATAATCGAGCGTGACTTACTGAATCAACTCGAAAATGTAGGTCACATCGGCGAATATTACAACGATTTAATCACACATTACATGGAATTGGTCGATTTGAAGGAAAAATTGCAATCCGACATCCAAAAGAACGGGTTACGCATGGAAATTACCAGTGGAAACGGAATTGAAACCACAAAACCGAATGAATCGGTTGAAAGACTAATCAAGGTCAGCGCACAGATGCTAAAGATATTATCCGAGTTGGGCTTAAAAGTACCGACCATCAGAGAAAAGAACGACGATGACGGCTTATGATCCATTGTGCGGAGATTCAAACCTACCTTGATTACTGCCGAGATTATCCAAATGAAGTACCTAAACGCATCCATCAAGCCATAGAAAATGTCATTTTACCGACTTTGGAACGTGATGATGTGTTTTTTGATGAAAATACCTATCGAGAGTGTTTGAAATATGTTGAGCGGTACTATTATCCCTTGTTTCCCTATCAGAAGTTCATTTATGCCTTTTTCTTCATGTACTTCGAAGGACAAGTGTTATTCAGAACAATCATTATCATCATGGGGCGTGGTAATGGTAAAGACGGATTCATTGCGCCATTGGTAAACTTTCTTCAGACGAAGAAATACGGCGTAAAGAAGTATCACATCGACATTGTGGCCAACGCTGAACAACAAGCACAGGATACCTTTGATGTGGTTCATGACATGATGACTGATAAAGTCAATTATCCATTTTTCAAAAAGTATTTCTACATCACCCGTGAGAAAATCGTTAACCTCAGCACGATGTCAAGATTGAGATTCAACACATCCAACGCTGGTACTAAAGACGGTAAGCAAACGGGATTGATTCTTTATAACGAGTATCACGGATACGATGACAACAAACAAATATCCACATTTGAATCCGGCTTTGGCAAAGTCAAACACTGCCGTAAAATCATCATTTCAACTCAAGGTCATGTAAGAGGTGGCCCGTTGGATGAACTGATGGACACCTGTGATTATGTTTTAAAAGGTGAGTACAAAGAACTAAAGTATTTGCCTTTTATTTATACGCTCGATGACCCAAATGAAGTGGATGAAATGAATAAGTGGGTCAAAGCAAATCCGAGCATCCATTACCGGCAAGATCTTAAAAACGAATTGATCACTCAGTATCACGAAATGAAAATCGTACCATCCAAGCGTGCAGAGTTTATGACGAAACGAATGAATATTCCTGAACGTGATGAAAAACTTTCTGTTACCAATTGGGTAAACATCCTAGCCACAACTTATCAAAACCCTGAAGCGAAAGAATCCGAACGAATCATCCGACTCACAATGAAGCTCGAAAGAAAATCATGTGTCGCTGCTATTGACTATGCAAGTGTGCGTGACTTTGCTTCTGCCGGTTTTCTTTTTAAGGATGATGATGAGTGGATATGGCGACAAAAAACATGGGTATGCAGACATTCATCCCACTTCGATGGAATTAAGTTTCCGTTAGCAAATCAAGGGAATCCGGGGTTTGAAGATTTCGAAGTCGTAAGTACACCAACCATACCGGCAGAGTTGATCGTTGAGTGGGTCATGGAAGAATCCAAGAAATACGACCTTCAAGCCATCGCAATGGATGGATACCGATTTGAATTGATGAAACAAGCCTTTGAAAAGTACAACGTCATACCAAGAACGAAGGAAGACCCTTATCAGTTGCTTGTTCTCGTGCGCTCAGGGCCAATTACACATAACCTAGTAGCACCGATGATTGATGTTGCTTTTGCGAACAGACTTATAAACTTTGGTAACTCCGCCATCATGCGTTGGTACACAAATAACACGATGGTGATTACAGACCGAAAGGGGAATATGGCATATGAAAAAATTGAACCGAAGTTGAGAAAAAATGACGGATTCATGGCTTTCGTTCATGCCATGACCCAACGGGAATTATTAGAAGAAGTGGTGCTCTATATGTGAGCGTGAAAGGAGGGTATGAATGTTTGAGTGGTTACAAATTTTTCCGAAGACCAACACCGTTTATCAATTAGTCGTCAGTACCGCAGGATTGGAGTTTGAAGCACAGACCATTGCAATGGAAAAAGCAATCGATATGATCGCTAACACAATTTCAAAATGTGAGTTTAGACACTATGCAATCGAGGGTGGCAAAGTCAAAGAAAAATTTGATGAAGAATATTATACGTTAAATGTCCGACCAAATCCCAATGATGATGGTACGGCATTTTGGAAAAGAGTCACTAAAAAATCATTTCAAGATTACGAAACAGGCGCACTGGTAGTCATCCACAACAACGGGCTCTATCTCGCTGATTCATTCGAAGTCAATGATAAGGTACTCGTTTCCAAAACCTACTCAAATGTCACAATCGGAAATTACAAACTGAATAAGACATTTTCAGCAGATGATGTGATTCTCGTAAAACAAAACAACGATGAAATCGCAAAACTGATGCAGAAATACTACGCCAATATGGACACGATGATTTCTTATGCACTCAATGATTACCGTCAGAAGAACGGAATGAAAATCATTGCCAAGATGCCTGGAAAATGGAAGGTCAAAAAGGAAAACGAAGACGTAGAAATCGACGCACAGACGTATCTGAACACGACATTAAGAGGCTTGTTTGAGGGCGATAATGTCGGTATCCCTGTGGACAAGAGCATTGAATTACAGATATTGGGTGAGAAGATACCAAATAAAGATTCGACTGACTTTAGAAATCTGATCAGACATGTATTCGAAGATGTCGCTACTGCATTTCATATCCCTCGTGATGTATTTTTCGGAACTAAAACCGAGAAATCAACAAGCATGACGGATTTCTTGACATTTGCAGTCGATAACCCGATTCAAGTATTAGAAGACGCTCTGAATGGACACATGATTGAAAAAGAGAAGTACATCAAAGGCGAGCGCATCGTCATCGATAAATTGCGTATTCAGCATTTCGATGTCATCGACTCAGCCGTAGCAATGGATAAATACTTTGCGATTGGTTTTTCACACAATGAAATCCGTCGTTGGTTATCAATGCCTAGGGTAGAAGAAGACTGGGCGGATGAACACCATGTAACAAAGAACTACTCGGAAAGTACGAAAGGGGGTGAGAAATAGTGAAAAAATTCTTTGCCTTTAAAAACAAAGACGAATCAAACACAGAACTGAATATTTATGGCGACATCGTATCAATGAAGTGGTTTGAAAATGACGTTACTCATTATGACTTTGCTGATGAACTAGCACAAGTGACTACACCGAATTTGACCGTAAGAATTAATTCCTATGGCGGTGAGGTGAGTCAGGGATTGGGTATTTACAACTTGCTCAGAGAATGGAAAGGGCATGTCACAACGATCTGTGATGGATTTGCTTGTTCCGCTGCTAGTGTTGTGTTTGTTGCCGGGAAAACCCGAGTCATGCCGAAGACATCATTACTGATGATTCATAACGCATGGACGATTGCATCCGGCGACAGTGAAGACTTTAAGAAGATGGCAGAAGACTTAGCCAAAATCAATGAACCGATCATTCAGTCATACTGTGATGCGACAGGATTACCCGTGTCGAAAATCCAAAAGATGATGAATGAAGAAACATGGTTAACAGCCGAAGAAGCGTTTGAAATGGGCTTTGCAACTAAGATTCAAGAAGAATCCGCCAAAGCTTCGTTAGAATCAAGCATTTTATTCGGGCTTGTTGAAAAGTTGAAAAATGTAGAAAAACAATTGAATCCGAAACAAGAACCTATCAATGCATGGGAAAAATATTTCGGGAAAAAATAGGAGGAAAAAGAAATGAAATTGAATACAAACAAAGAACTACTCGCATCCTTGACCGCAAAAATCGAGGGAGCACCTGTTGAGAATAAAACGGAAGCCATTTTAAGTGCAATGCATGAATTTATCGAAGCCAGTACCGCTGGAATCGTTGAACAGTACGCACAAGATGCAGTCCGTGCCCAAGAAGACGCAGACTTCGCTAAATCGTTGGGTCTTCGTACGTTAAACAAAGATGAAAAGGCTTTCTATTCGAAGTTCGGCGTTGGTGTTAAAAATGCTCTGACTTTCGAACAAGAAGATGTCATCCCTGTAACGATCATCGAGCGTACTCTTGATTCTGTTAAGAAAGAATCCGGCTTATTGGGTTATGTCCGTATCGTACCTGCAGGCGTTAAGAAATGGATCTCGGCTGCTGCTACTGGTGCTGCCGCTTGGGGGGCTATTACTGCTTCTATCTCTGCTGAACTGTCTGCAACTATCACCGGTATCAACATGGATGCATTCCGTTTGGCCGCGTATCTGTTAGTACCTAAAGGCATCGTTGCATTGGGTGAAGCCTACGTAGACCGTTACTTCCGTGCTATCTTGGCAGAAGCAATGGTTGATGGTTTGGAATATGCAGTTATTGATGGCGACGGAAAAGATGAACCTATCGGATTCTCTCGCTTACTAAATACTTCGGTTGACGGTGTTCACACTGCTAAAACCGCAGTTGCATTGGCAACGTTTGCCCCTGAAGATTACGGGCCGGTTATTGAAGTTTTAACCAATGGCGGAAAACGCAAAGTTGAAGAAGTCTTATTGATTTGTAATCCGGCAGATTACTTCGCTACGATTCTTCCTGCTTCGATGTCTTTCGTTAATGGCACTTGGGCACCTAACTTCTCATTCCCAACAAGAGTTATTCAAACTGTCAACTGTGATGAGGGCTCTCCTGTATTGGCATTGCCGAACATGTATGACTTGGGTATTCAAGCCGTGAAGTTGGATGTCTACAAAGAAACCAAGGCATTGGATGATGTCGACGTGTTAATTGCTAAGACTTACGGTAATGGTCGTGCGGTTGATGACGCTTGTGCAGTTGTATTGGATATTTCCGGTTTAGCACGTTACATCGACACCGTTAACACAGTCGCTGTAGTTTAATCTAGAAAGGAGGGTTTTCCATGAACGAAGCCCTAATTTCGTCATTACTAGTTGAAATCAAGGGGGAGTTAGCCACTCCCTCTTCTTACCCTGATACAATCCTCGTTACCTACATCAAGGAGGGCGCACAAGACATCCAAAACAAAGTAAGCGACTTAGTTGACTTTGAAAGTGATTTGTCCGCTAGAGCGCTTTTAAAAGCGTTTGTCAGATATTCATATTATGGTCAGAGGGATGTATTCAAAATCCGATATGACAGTGAGTATCTAGAATTGCAGATAAGGTATATCAATGTTTAATCAGCCCGTCTACAACGACGGTGTTTGTGAGATTTACCGACTTGATGAAAACGATGAAAGGGTAGTTAAGCATACAGGCATACGATTTCAAAAAAGGATTCTTGGATTTAAAAGGTTCTATGCAGCGCAAGCAGCTCAGACCGATATTGCAAGAGTGATACGAATCCCGCACATTATCGGAATCGATGCACACGATTATGTAGAGATAACAGGCGAGGGAATATATGAAGTCATACAGTCGCAAGACATTCTTGATTTCACCCCCAACCCGATTGATTTAACGCTTCGACAATTAGAGATGCACACATGACACAGATTGATAACTTATCTAAAGCGATCATGGATTCACTAAGTGAATATTCTGAAGAAATCGCACGAGTTACAAAAAATGCAGTGGAAGTCGTATCAAAAGAAGTCGAAGCAGAAATCAAGAAGAGAGTTTCGTTTAATCGGTCTAATCGTGTCAATGAGTATGTGAAGTCATTCAAAATCAAGACAACCGATGAAACACGATTCAACAAAACGAAAACATGGTATGTGGCAAACGGTCAACATCGATTGACACACTTGCTCGAACATGGTCATGCAACAAGAACCGGGGGAAGAGCGAGAGCATTCCCTCACATCATTTACGGAGAACAGTTGGCTCAAAGGCGATTGCCTGAGTTAGTCGAGGAGGGGGTAGAAAATGCTAGACGTTAAAACGTGGTTAGAAACAACCGGGTTAGATGTTGGTTACGTCAGTTTTGAAAGCCCTCCGCCATTGCCCTACATTGTCTATATGGAAGATGTGGATTGTTTTGGTTCTGACTTTTCAAACGACTTAGTAGACCGTTCTTTTTCAGTAGAGTTGTACAGCAGAAAGCCGGGAAGTAATGCAGAAAATCTTATCGAAGCATTGCTCGACGAAAAGGCATTTAATTACACCAAAAACACCATGTGGCTATCGAGTGAACGGTGTCATATGACGGTGTACAATTTCACATTCACAGAAAGGAAATAATCAATGGCAGCAACAGCAGGAAAAAAGATAATTCTTGGTTCTGGCAAACTATACGTTCTTGAATTTACAGGAACAATCCCAGTCGACGCAACAGTCGAAGCCGAAGCGAATGAACTAGGCAATATCAGTGGAGGTGCTTCACTCGAATATAAACCGACGTACTACACCGCAGAGGATGACTTGCAAACCGTTTCTAAAACCATTTTAACCGCAGAAGAAGTTATGTTAAAAAGTGGTGTCATGAAATGGAATGGTCAGACGTTGGATAAGTTGAGTTCGACCGCACGAGTCACAGAAGCTTCAGGGAAACGCACTGTAAAAATCGGCGGTATCAGCAATCAAGATGGTAAACAATACATCATCCGTTTCGTCAATGACGACGCAGATCATGGAAAGACCCGTGTAACCGTAGTTGGTAACAATCAAGCAGGTTTCACAATGGCATTTGCAAAGGATAAAGAAGTCGTTATCGATGCAGAATTTAAAGCGCAATCCCTAGATTCAGAAGGAACAAAGGTAATCTTCGAAGAAGAAATACCGGTAACTTAGTATGAGCGGAGTCACATCCGCTCTTTAATTTGAAAATAACGCCAATCGGCGAGAAATAGGAGGACTTATGTTTGACTTAAATAACATCATCACTCGTTTTTTCGAAGTTAAGATTAACGGAATCGTTTTAGAGGTTGAACCTCCCAAAGTTAAGACATTAAAAAGACTCATGGAAGTCAAAAAAACCGAGGATATGGATGCATTCATTGAGGTTTTATCCCGTATTTTGAGCAAGAATCGTCAAAACAAAGATATTTCCGTAGAGTTTGTCGAACAAATGACATTGGATCAGATGAATGAACTATCAGAAGCTTACTTCATATGGCTTGGAAAGGTCAAAAACCACCCAAACTTGTAATCCCTTATTATCCAAGTGACGATGATAAGGGGCACTACAGCGTTGAAACGTTGGATGATAAATTCGTCATCGACTACACGAAATTAAACATTCTAGAAATCAGCGAATTAAACATCGTTGAGTATTGGCAATATTTAAGAGATTCTTACATCCATCAACTTAATCAAACAGAAGAAGGAAGAAAGTATCTTGAGAATTGTTGGATTATGACTCAAACAAAACCCGACAAAAAAGCATTGCGTGAGCAATTCGGAAAGTGAGGTATTCATGTCAAAAAACTACCTAAAGGGGATAACCCTAGAGATTGATGGCAAGACTGATAAATTAGCCAATGCGCTAGAAGATATAAATAAGAAATCAAAAGACATTGAATCCGAGTTAAAAGAGGTCAACAAGCAGTTAAAGTTTGACCCTAAAAATTCGGAACTTTTAGCGCAGAAACAAAAACTATTGGGAGAAGCCATCTCAACCAGTAGAGAAAAACTTGAAGCGCTCAAAAAAGCCGAAATACTCGCTCGTGAAGAGTTTGCTAAAGGAAGTATTTCCGAAGAACAATATCGTGCTTTACAACGTGAAATTTCTGCTACCGAGGGCAAATTAAAAAGCCTTGAAGAACAAGCAAAAAAAGCCAACGGACAATTAACCGAAAAACAAGCCGTTGAGAACCTCAAGAACATTGGTAAAGCCGCTGCCGTTGCAGGTGCTGCGTTTATCGGTGCAACTGTAGGCTCTGCTATCGCTGCCGGACAAATGGCAGATGAAATCAACACACTTTCCAAGCAGACAGGATTATCCGTTGAAGAGATCCAAAAATTCAAATATGCGTCTGATCGCATTGATGTATCTTTAGAAACATTAACAGGTTCGATGGTAAAACTTACACGAAATATGTCATCGGCTCGTGATGGTAACAAAGCAACCTCTGAAGCGTTCGCTAAATTAGGTGTATCAGTTACTAATGTTGACGGAAGTTTACGAGATAACAACGATGTATTTCAAGAGTCCATCAAAGCACTTGGCGAAGTAGAAAACGCTACTGAACGTGACGCATTGGCGATGGCTTTATTCGGCAAATCTGCACAAGACTTAAATCCTTTAATCTTAGGTGGTGCTGAAGCCCTCGAAAAGATGGGGAAAGAAGCTGAAAAAGCGGGATTGATTTTAAGTCAAGATACTTTAAATAAAGCAAACGAATTTGCAGATGGTATGGATGAATTAAAAGCCGTTTCAGAAGGAATATTTATGAACATTGGAGTTGAAGCCATCAACTTCTTACTTCCGGCATTGACTGATTTAGTTTCATTCATGAAGGAACTACCTATATGGTTTGAAGAAAACGAATGGTGGTTAACTCTAGTAGGAATTGCTATGGCTACACTAGTGACTGCCTTAATTGCCTATAACGTGGCCGCTGCTTGGGGTGCGATTGTAACATGGACTATGACTACGGCAGTCGGGGCTTTCTCTGCCGTCATGGCGTTCTTAACATCGCCGATAACATTAGTCATCTTGGCCATCGGGGCATTTATCGCAATCGGAGTTCTATTATGGAAAAACTGGGATACAATTTCCGCTAAACTAAAAAGCATTTTCGGTGGATTAGGAACATTCGCATCAGGAATTGCAGACGGCATTGGTGCAGGTTTTAAAAACATGGTCAATATGGTTATTGGCGCATTGAATTTTCTTATTCGAGGTGCTAATAAACTACAATTCAAAATCCCTGACTGGGTGCCGTTGTTGGGTGGTAAAAACTTCGGATTAAACATCCCGTTGATACCTAAATTCGAAATGGGAACAAGATTTCTACCTGAAGATATGCTTGTAATGGCACATAAAGGCGAAATGATCGTACCAAGAAATGAAAACCCATATGCAAATTCGGGTGGTAATGTTCTTCCTCAATCAGACCCTAGAGAATTAGCAATCGCAATCAGAAGAGAATTAGAAAGAGCGAATATCATCGCAGTCATTTCAGAATCACATTTTAACGATAAATTAGACAATCGCATAGTATATGCAGGCGGTTAGAAAGGAGAATCAGCATGGATATAGTCATAAATGGTACATCGTTGGCTTCATTGGGTGTCATTGTTGAAAACAGAACCTCGTTTGTAAAGCCAAAAAAACGTACAGAACCATATTTGATTCCCGGCAGAGATGGGGTATTCTTCGAAGAACTAGAAACATTCGATGGGTACCCTTTATCATATAAAATCGTCTTGACTGATTCTACCAAGTTTGACCAAATCTACGCTTTATTAAACGGAAACGTTATCTTGGAAGTAGCAGATGACCCGATGAAAATCAGATATGCAAAAGTCATCGAAGGGATAGATTTTAATCCGTTGGCAATATGGCAGAAGTCGACAATATCGTTCTATGTTTATGATCCGTTTCGATATGTTAAATCAGAATCCAACACAACACGCACAACAACTCCAACAACCGTAACCAATCAAGGAACATATGAATCCTTGCCCTTAATCAAAATCACTGGCTCGGGAACAGTTGTGCTGACAATCAACGGTTCATCCTTTACCTATATCTTCGATACACCATATGTATTCATCGACTCGAAAACACAGGAAGCCTATTACCTAACGTCAAACGATAAGACGTTAAAAATGGAGGGGGATTTTCCTAAACTAGCACCCGGTAGCAACGCAATCTCATGGACTGGAACTATCACAGAACTAGTCATAACACCTCGGAGCAGATTCCTATGATAAAGTCATTTCCTAAAAATGCAACGGTGTTTACCTCCAATGGTCAACGAGTCATTCAACCTCTATTCTGCAAGGAACATCGAGAAATTGGCGATTGGTTCATCGAACTCAATGCCCCGTTAGAATTTCAATCTTACCTCGAGCACGACATGATAATTGTCGTGGCAACAAAGGAAAAAGGCAATCAACCGTTTCGCATAAAAAATCCTAAAGTCACATCAAAGGTCGAAGTTAAAGCCTTTCACATCGGTTTCGACTCAGCAAATCATGCCGTCGAATTATCAACCGTCACAAACGCAAACTGTACGACCGCCTTAACGACGCTGTTAACCAACACAGAGGACACAACGAATTTCACTGTATATTCGGACATCACAACGCTTAAAACGTTCTCAGTCGTCAATCTAAGCCTTTACGACGCACTTCGACAAATCGCAGACGAATATAACGGTGTACTCGACTTCGACGGGTGGCAAATCCGCATAACCGCTAACATCGGTGCAGATAACGGAGTTGTCCTCGCTTACGGAAAGAACATCCAAGAATCCGAGATAACGGAGAATTGGGATTTAGTGGTCACAAAACTAAAACCCATCGGCAACGACGGAATCCTATTAACTCCCGAATGGTTGACGGCTGATGTTTCTTACGACCGACCATACACAAAAATAATGACGTTCGATTCAGACAACGTTTCAAATCTTGCGTTAGTAGCTCAGTTATATCTTGATCGTTACAAAGTGCCCCGAGTGAATTACAAAGTCAAAGCCGACGTTGAGCAAAATGTAGCCTTAGGCGACGCAGTAGTCGTCAAAGCACGTCAGTTCACAACATCGGCAGAGGTTCTATCATACGATTACAACCCCATTTCACAACGTGTTATTGCAGTAGAATTTGGCAATTTCCGCCCGACATTAAAGAATTTCTTTTCCGAAATGACACAAGCCGTAGAAGAAAAAGCCGTTAAAAAGGCTCAGTTGAAAATCGACGACATGGCAGGTGAAATCGAAGCTTACGCAGACAACAAAATTGAACTTGCCGTCGGTACTGCCATCGGTGGTCAAGATTCTATCTTACCCTATACACAGGATACATGGGAGGTCGGAGGGTTAGACGTTTCCACTGGGGGAACTGTTTCCAACTCCGAGTATTTACGGACAAAAACCACAGGTTTAGTTTCACCGAGTATTGACATCGTGTTGACGTGTTCATCCTTAATCGACCCGACAACTACTGCTATATTATTCTATACATCCGCCAATGCCTTTATATCAGCGTTTTCCTTTACGGGTCGGGAACGGAAAATCACAACCCCATCCAATGCGTATTATTTCAAGGTTCGTGCTAGAAAATCGGCAGGTGGAACATTCAACTTATCTGAAATGCCTAGCCATTGGGTTCGTGTTACACCTATTCAAAAGTATCTCAAAGGTGCTAGATACGAATTTACCGATACTAATTTTGCAATTAAAAATAACTTAGGCGATACTGTGCTAACCGCCGACATTGCAGGTAATTTAGAGATGATAGGTAAAGTTACGGCAACAAGTGGCAAAATAGGTCGCTTTGATATTAGTGGCGATGACTTAGTTTACACATCAGATTTATTTAACAAAGAATACGATTATAGCGATATTAGTAAATTAAGACGAATCTTAGCGGGGTTAGACACTCCGACAGACTACGAAAATGAAGTGTATGACACCAACAACAGTGGCACATTAACGATCACTGATTTATCTCAAATCGTTGCTTATGTAGAGAGTGGAACACCATTGCCAACGCCACGCAGACAAATAAGATCCGTCATTCGCATAGGCACTACCTCGGGGGAAATTAAAACAACGGCAGTATCGGCAGGCGGTCATACTGGTCAGACATTTGTTATGAAAGCGGATAAATTAACTGGTGAATTAATAGATGTAAAAATTTTGTCGGCAAAAGATGTTGTTCTTAATGGTGAATCAATTATGACCAACGGAACATGGTCACCGACAGTTATTGGGACAACTACTGCTGGAACAGGCACATATTTGGCACAAGTCGGTAAGTACACAAAGATAGGTAGAAAGGTTAATTTTGACATTCAATTAACATGGACTGCTCACACAGGAACTGGAAACATGGAAGTTACATTGCCATTCAATAATGGTGATTCATGGTCGCCAGTGGTTGTCATTCCGTCAAGTTTGACTTATGCAAATCAGTTAGGTGCAATGTGTGTGCCTAACGTTGCGAGAATAAGATTTTACACATTTGCGAGTAATATTGCCTTTACTGCTGGTTTAACATTAGATACAAGTGCTTCGGTATTTATTTCTGGTTCATACATGGTCTAGGAGGACAACATGAAAAACATCATCATATTAGCATTTGTATTGTTATTGTTTTGTATCATCGTTTGTGTTGACATACCAAAACCCGTAAAGGGCGATGTGAACTGCGACAGACGAGTCACGATAACGGATTTAGTCATCTTGCACCGTCATGTTGAATTGGGCGACAAAATGAAATGCCCGGGGAATGCCGACATGAATCGGGATGGGGTCATCGACGTATTGGATTTAGTGAAACTTCAACGGCACTTAGCGGGCTTGGAGTAGAAAGAGGAACACATGGATAAACTTATCATCTTCATATTCGCCATCATCGGTATAAACTTCTTGGTCGGTGTTGTGAAATCCGTCGGGAAAGACTTCGACATTCAAATCTTTTGGCAAGGGTTCGGCAGCGTTCTGAAGAAAGAAATCGCTTTAGCCTTATTGGTTTACGGTTATTACTATCTAGGCGACATTGAAGTCTTAGACATTGCTTATGCACCGATATTCTTCTTCATTGCCGGACTAAGCACGGTCTATCATACCAACTCGGCACTGATCAATATTTGCCATCTATTAGAATTAGATGATGTTGCCGTTTTGCAAGACCTTGACGATTTACTGAAAAAACTCAAAGGCAAGAGGTTCTTCCAAGACGCGCCACGAGAGGAAATTGAGGGGGTGGGCTAATGTTCGCCCCTTTAGAAAAAGGTTACTTAACCCAAGCATTCAAAGGCTCGGCACATTGGGGAGTTGATTTAGGTTGGGTTCGTATCGGTCTAGTCAACCCTCCGATAAGGGCATGGGATGATGGAATCGTCATCGCTTCTTATTTTATGTCGGGTGGTGGAAATACCATCGCTATAAGGCATGAGGGTGCTCACTGGTATCAGACGAGATACTTGCATTTGCACGAAAGACGAGTCAAAGTAGGCGACATCGTTCGCAAAGGTCAGATTATCGGACTCGGTGGAAACACGGGGTCTTTAAGCACAGGCCCACACTTGCATTTTGAGGTTTTACTCATTCCCATCGGGTATAAAACATACTCCTATTGGGATGTCAGCAAATTCGGTTTAGACCCGTTAAAGGTCACATTTTTTACAGAAGTAACAGGAACAGGGGTACAGAAAATGACAGAACTATTCGACAAATTACCGTTAGCGATTCCAAAGTTTAGTAACGTTCGCATAAGGTCGACTCCGGCACTCTTAGCCACAAACCAACTCGGTCATGTACCGATGGAGGGATTGAGATTCGTCAGTGTCACGAAAGAACTCATTGACGGCTACCAGTGGGCGAAGCTCATTCAAAACGGTCAAGAGGTGTACGCTGCTTATAATCTATTAGACGTAAAAGAAAACATCGTCACGAAGTTAGTCGAGAAAATCGTAGAAGTCGAAAAGCCGATCAACGTCACATTATCGCAAGACGGTGTATCCGTCACCATTGTAAAGGAGGTTCTGAAGTGACACAACAACCCAGTCAGAACAAACAAATCATTGCTAAACTTGACGAAGTCATCGCAAGTGTAAACGCCATCAATAACAAGGTGTCGAGAATGGAAACGCAAATCGAAATGCAACCGAAAATCGATATAGAAAGCCATAAGGCTATCGACAACCGTTTTGACAGAGTCGAGGAACGTGTAGAGAAAATTGAAACATCGCAAATATGGGCGATGAGATTGATCATTGGCACGGCTCTGACGGCTTTTGTCGGAATCGTACTAACATTAGCTAATTTATAATCGTGCTTACCCGACGGGGTTAGCAGATAGAAAGAGGAACTATGCAACAAATCATTTACGCAGTTAAAGACATCATGAACGGATCCCGTTTGACTTTAACTCCCACATTCAACGCAGACAACGAAACCATCGAGTTAGTCCTAGACTTCACAGGCACAGATTACGAAGCTTGGGAGAAACGCTGCGACCTATCCATGTCCGATGGAACTGCCGACATCCTCGGTGTTTCCCCGGTCGTTACAGACGTTATCGCTACATTCACATTAACATCAGCACACACGAAAAAAGGTGCGTTGGTCATCAATCCCTATGTTCAGTTAGATGGCAAGAGAAAAGGTTTCCCGAAGAAATCCGTCACGATCGAATCTCAGTTAAACAACGACAACGCAACAGCCTCAGTCGTGGCAACCATCGAAACCGTCATTGACGAACGATTGACAATCAAATCCGTTACTGCGACATCAGTTGCATATGGAGAAAGTCCTACTGCTTCAATCACACAAGCCAACGATGGATTGACAGTTGCTTTTGGTTTGGTTGAGGGTGCAAAAGGCGACAAGGGTTTATCGGCTTACGAAGTTTGGTTAGCAAATGGAAATGTAGGCACAGAAGCAGATTATATCTTGTCATTAAAAGGTGCAAAAGGCGATACTGGCGAAGTGTCCTTATCTTACTTATCAACCAATCACTATAACAAAACCGAAGCCAATAATCTTCTAAGTGCAAAAGCAAACAAGACACAGGAAGCATGGACAACACTGTCATTGTTGAATGGGTGGGTTAGCACTTCGGGTTATACTGCTCAATATATGAAGGATGAAATGGGTTTTGTTCATTTTAGGGGTAGAATTTCAAGCGGAACATCGGCCAATGTGTTTCAAATGCCTGTGGGTCTTAGACCGACAATTCATCAATATTTCATAGTACCCGACCCAACAAACAGTGCTGCATTTAGAAGAACAGAATTATTGTCCACTGGTTGGTTACAAGCCACTTCTTCAACTACTCTTGATTTGGCATCAATTTATTATAGAGCAGAGCAATAAGGAGGAAAGAACATGAAACTAAAACGTGGCGATACATTGACATTTTTAGTCAATCGAGTTGATGAATTAGGTCAACCAATTACAGGCGGAACAATCAAATCGCATATCAGAAATCATATGGAAAAGAAACTTGCTTCTTTCACAATTACTCCGACCAATGAATTAGGTCAATACGAGTTCACGCTTTCGCCATCTATAACTTCTGCATTCCCTATCGGGATTCTTTTCTTCGATATTGAATTTAATGACAATGGTGTTATTTCCAGTAGTGAAACAACCGAGTTAATTATCGAAAAGGATTATACTTATGGCAATTAACATCACAAACAAAACAATTTCAACCGTAGTTATCGAAAGAGGAAAAGGACAAAAAGGCGACGCAGGTTATACTCCTATAAAAGGGGTTGATTATTTCGATGGGGAAAATGCTTACGATCAAGCAGTCGGTAGTGGATACGAAAACACAGAAACCAATTTCAATTTAAGGTTGGCAGAAATTGACAAAATAGCCAATGTACCGAATGACACCAACTCTGAATTATTAGAATCAAACAATAATATAAACACAAGATCAATCAACGTTTTGAATCCTCCCAATGGTCTGGCTCCGGCAGTTGGCGATGGTGTAACAGACGACACCGTAGCATTGCAAAACATACTAAACTCCATGTCAGCCGGAGATAGTGTTGACTTTCCTAAACGTTTATTTTTAACGACAGGAACATTGCAAATCAAAAGAGAAATCAAGATGACGATGAAAGGCTATATTTTGGCAGACCATAGCAACGTTGCTTTACTGGTAAAAAACGATGAAGCCAAAGGAAACCTCGGAGCAAATCACGTCAACCATTATTCACTCGATATTGAATTGAACATCATCAGAGTATCGGGCAAGAACTATGAAACACAAGCGACATCAATCGGTGTTGAAATTTGGAATTCATTCTATGGGAAAATCAATCTCAAATCTATACTAAACAATTACATTGGTGTGAAACTTGTTGGCGAAAGATATGGGACTGGTTATTCGGGTGTGACATATAATAACTTTACAATAGGTTACATGCGTTCTAATGCCGTCAATATATTAGGAATTGCCAAAGGTTCTGATGGTTATATTACACAGAATCAATTCTACAGTGGGAGTTTATCAATGCCAAGCAATGACCCACTAACACCGACGCACTTAATATTAGACAATCAAGGAACATCAGTCATCAACGAAAACACATTTGTTGGTGTTGCATTTGAGGGTAGTGCTAAAAAAGGTATCATTTTCAATTCGGCATTATCAAATAAGTTTATATCGTGCAGATTTGAGCTTCCTAATGCTGATTATTTATTTGAATTTAACACATCGAGATTTAATCAATTCATAGGTTGCGGAACAGTGAATACTTATATGTACTCAAACAAATTCATTGACAATCCGATAGGGAACGCTTCTGAAACATTAATCGAATGGATCGAATATCGTTTAGGGTTTGTCAGATATTTTGATAAGAAATATTACATAACACCGTTGAAAAACAAAAATGGTGTTAACGGAACATCAAACAACGGTTTAAGTGTTTCATTGATTCCTGCACATTGGGATGTTGAAATTATCAAAGACGGAAGTACAGACTATTACAGTAGTGTTGCGACAAGTGTTATCACAGATAGCAAAGTTCATTATAATCTAAAATATGGAGATAATTATGTCATGGTCTTTGGTGGGGGCGACCCAGTTAACGGGTTTATGTTTACAAACCCACCAAGCCATTCTAAAGATTTTTTGATCACTCTCCGTTATTCACAGATACCTTATAGTTTGTCTGTGAACAGTGACTTTGACGCAATCATTGACTTATCGGGAAATAACTTAACCATACCCACAGGGGCTATATTGGTTCGAGGTCATTACAATTATTTAAGAAACAGAGTTTATATCGAGAGTATCAAGTAGGGGAAACCCTACTTTTTTTATTTGCACCAAACACTGTTAAATAATCACATTAACAGGTGCAGATAATCATGCACAGAAACGGACATCATTTGTGCACGAAAGTAAACCGTGACAATTTTTCCAGATGTAACAGATTAAATGTCACAATGTAACATAGTGAATGTTATATTGAAAGTCAAACATGACGAATTTACAATTTGGCGTGGTTTCGTTTTACATTTTGGATTACTTAAAAATTACATAAACTTTCTCAAAACTATTCAATCGGTTTGATTGCGAAAAAATCACGAACGCACAAAAATGCACTGTTTAGTGATACTTTAGCACTCATTCGATTTTTTGCGTATGCTTTGATATGTATGCTATAATTAAT